>JAGWIT010000053.1 GCA_028866155.1 Patescibacteria group bacterium | reverse complement strand
ACCCAGCCTAATTCTTCTCTCGTGACTACAACACGAAAAATTTTGCGGTATTGTGCGTGGTTGATTTTATGTATTACATTTTTTCCAGTTTCATCAAAAAAAGCGACTTCATCGGTCGATCTGATATATTTTTCCGCTCGTTCGGACTGGTGCTGGCCCTCAATAATCAAGTCTGATAATTCCTGCTCCAGGCTTTTCGGGGCGCCGCGACTGGCGGCACCAGAAAATCTCCCTGCCTTTACTTCAACAAGAAACAGTACGTCATCGACACCAAGCAGAATGTCTAGCTCGGTTAAATTTCCTGCATCATCTGGATTGGGGTAATAAACATTTTGGAAAGCAAAATCGGGTTTGATGATCGATGTAAGGAGATTCTTTGTTTCAGACTCGATACGGACGGATCTCCTCTTGGTCATGTCGGTGAGTTGACCTGGGCGCCTTTGGAATAAATCAGCTTCAATGATTTCCGTGATCCTGTCTTCAAAACCAGAGTGGTAAAATGTATAGAATCTGCCGTTCACTTCCAAAAAAGGTTTATAGTGCAAAACTGATGTTGAAAGTGGACTCAAGTCGTCATGATCTGGCCCCGTTAATGTGGCGAGAACCGATTCTGCCGGTTTAACAGAGAGCAAAGATAAGATTGGTTTCGGTAACGGGGTTAAGTCTGTAATATCAAATATTGCCGGCGTAAAGGCCAGCCGTGCCTTTTCCTGTATCTGATCATGCAAATCCTTAAATTCCTCTGAGGCAAGCGCCTGTCTTGTTCGTTCGACCTCCCCAGGAGACGCTTCTGGATCTACCGTGTAGCCTTTTTCTCTCAGTTTCGCAGTTAGCGCCATCTGCAATTCCGCCACGTCCCGATATCTCCCTAAAATCCCTGTTTTTTGGTATTGATCGACTGCCTTTAGCCCGTTGATTATCGCCTCCACTCCAACCCCGTAAATTTCCTGAATCCACGGTTCGTATGGAGTCAGTGAGGTCCTCCAGTAATCTTCCAAGAATATTGGGTACCGGTGAACACGTATTGCTAAGCGCTGGGAGTCCAGAGTAAACCTCAGCTCATCAATTTCCGAAGGAGGCGTTGACAATGTCTTTCTAGAAAAGAGATACGTCTGAGTGAGTCTTATGATCTTTGTAGCTTGTTCCCAAATGCCACTCCATTCTTCCTCCGTTAGCGTTTTGCCATCGGTGTTCGCTGGGGTTCGTGATATCAGATACTGCAAGTATTCAACGGTGGGAAGAAAGTAGGACTCGTTTGGAGCAAACTCATATTCGGATCTGTATTTCATAAAAAGAGGCAGTAGCATATAGGCCGCCCTGTGCATGAGTTCTACCGGATCATATTTGTTTATGAGATTTTGAAGTGTAGGAACGCCTTTTTCTAATTCACCAACTACCTCCTTATTTACCTCCTCAGACCGTTTCAAAAAATCTGCGTGTTGCTCTGGAGTAGATGTGTTTGAAAGTCGGACATACCGTCCATATCGTTCGATTCGCAGCGGACCATGGCTAATAGTCTCGTCAGGTTTTGCCCTGACCCATTGCTTCCTTCTCCTTTTGTTTCGACTCCGCTTGCTCATAGAAGCACCTGTCGTTTAATAACCCATTATAACAAGCGCGCATTTAACTGAGTCCTAGATATGAGTAGTTCGTCAACCCAAATTGTTGGTTATAGATTGCTTCGTATGACCCGGGTCGACAACAACGAAGAGGAAATCCTTCCCTGGATTCGGGATCTGTATCCGGAGCTCGATGAGGCAGGACTCAAGGAAGCCACACAGAACTTCAAGGAGTATGCCGATATCGTGATCCGGATTTTGAGCAGACAGCTACGGGAGGTGATGGAAAAAGAACATAGGAATCTGGACGAATAAAAGTTCGATTCCTATCGGGGGGTATGCCGTTCTTGCCGCGAACGGCAATTTTGTCATGCATGAAAAAAGGCCTAGTTAAGGCCTTTTTTATTTTTACGGCTGCAAAACTTGCCGATTTGGTCTAGTGCCCCGTGTACAGACAGCCCTCGAACCGACCAAGCATACCTCGATACGCTTATCGAGACGCTCACGGTTCATTTTGCTCAAGAGGAATTCGCTCGCAAGGAGGGAGAAGTTGCCGGTAGCGGCTAATAACGAGGATGTTACTAGTTTTCTATTGTCCGCAAAATCGCCTCAGGGGGCTGCTGAATCTGGGCTGAATGGATTCGATGACCGAACACGAATAGCACCATGGTCTGCCAAGCTACAAAAAAGATGCCGCGCCAAAACGGCCATAGCGGTGGTAACAGTGGAGTTGCGGCCGTTGCGACTGGGAACGCTAATGGAAAGATCAGTACCGGAATAAATATCCCTGCGATGATCAACATAACGATGTCACTTCCGTGAAGACGTTGGATAAAAAAATGGAATGCGGCGGCAATGATGGAAACACCGATAAGTCCTGCGATTCCCTGCGCCAGGGTATCGCTTAACGCTTCTTTCAACTCAAACCACGCAACCACGAAACTCGCGGCAGACGCCAGGATCCAGAAGACGTACTTTCGGGGCGGCAGCCTCGGTTTGATGGCCAGAGAAAAGTAGGCTGCGGCAGCAGCGCCGAATATTATTCCGTGAATCGGCAGCACGGGAGGTACAAGCGACACCGCGATTCCTGAAATCACCCCCATTATTATTACTAAAACGTACCAGCTCTTAAGAAATGGGACGTTGGTGTCCATGCTCTTGATGTGTTTATCTTACCATATCGATTATCGGAGGAGATGGAAAAGAACGTAGGAATTGGGACGAATAAAAGTTCGATTCCTATCGGGGGTGTGCCGTTTTTGCCGCGAACGGCAATTTTGGCATGCATGAAAAAAAGGCCTAGTTAAGGCCTTTTTTATTTTTACGGCTGCAAAACTTGTCGATTTGGTCTAGGTGCCCCCAGTAGGAATCGAACCCACATCAGCGGCTTAGAAGTCCGCGGCTCTATCCATTGAGCTATGGGGGCGGCACTTCTACCCTAACGCACCTCGTCATCATTGCGAAGGGTCAGCGAATTGGTACGTACCATTTATGTAGTTATTCTCCTCGGTTGCGCGAGACGTGAAGATGGCGTGGATGGCATCGAGTGATGCCTTATTGAAGACGGGCGGAGTCCCCGTGGCGGCCGTGCCGATGGTGCCGCCATTCGTGACCGTACCGAACGCCCAGACATTCCATATGATGATGCACACGAGCGCCACTGTCGAGATCGAGAGCAGGAGAAGCCAGTCGCGCGCAGGATCTTGTCGAACGCCGCTGCGCAAGCGTTTCAGAAATGAGCCGGTGGAATGAAAGATGTTCATGGGGTACTGGTCGCCGTGTTCGCGATCATCGAGCCGACGCTCACGTTAAGGTCAGCGTGCCACTTATTCTTGGCGTCCTGCGCGACCGAGAGCGTCGAGATCGAGAGGTCGTATGGCGCATATTCTATCGCACCAACGGTACGCATAACCGCATCGAAGGTCCCATCGATGCTAAGTGCAAGCGTGAATGATGGCAGCGCGGTTGTGCCTCCCGCAGACACAGAAAGAACATTAACGGTTGTGCCGAGCGCCTTCCCCCGCCCTTCAAGGTCATCGATGAAAGAAACGACGCCGGTCTCTGGGACGAAATAGCTCTGGAGGCTTGCCTCATCGCCCGCAATCTCGGCAAGAGAGGCGCGGATGGCGTTGATACGGCTCTCTGTCTGGGTCTTTGCAGAAATCTGACTCTCCAGATCTGCCACGGCGACACTCTTTTTCTCGACAATGACATACCAAACGCTGTAACCGGTAAGCAGCATGACGCACAGAAGACCGACAAGAATGATGTGTGAGAGGATGGACTTCATAAGGCGAGCGTCACGGTGATGGTAAACGCGATATTGGCATCCTGCGCGTACGCGGACACCGGCAGGGTGGCGGAAGCCGCAAAGGGCGCGTTCTGGAGCGCGAGCTGATAATTGCGCAGTGCGTCACGGGTCGTCGCCGTGCCGGAGACAGCGAGCGTCCCGGGGATTTTATTCTTGGTCGGCGTATAGGAGAGGCCGGAGAGCGTGATGCCGGGACGCGAGACGACGAGCACGGCGCGAATAATCCCGCTTGCCGAAGGCGTATTCGCGAGAGATGCGAGGATGGATGCTTCGCTTGTGAGCGCGGCTAGGCGGGCGGAGAGCGTCGCGTCGTTGGTGGAGGCGAGCGTGGATTCTATGTTCGCAAGACGCGCTTCTTTTGCGTGCGCGCTCCCGACGAGATACACGTATGTCGGCAGAAGCAACACGGCGGAGATGATAACGAGAACGCAGAGCAGCATGAGAGCGATGACACCGAGACGCAGGAAGTAATCACGCGCGAGCGCGTTTTGGCGCTTCAGAGGAAGGAGGTTGGTGAGCTCGCTACGCATATGGTTGGGTGGCGTCGCGGAGCGCGAGGCCGATCGCCGTCGCGTAGGCGAGCGACTCTGTGTAATCAAGCTCTGGGATCCACGTGTCGCGTGAAGCTAAATTCGTAAACACGTCGCCGACGCTGACCGGTATCTTGAGCGAACTCTCAAGGTATTCGGCAAGCCCGCGCATGGCGGCATTCCCGCCGGCAAGGATAGCGCGTGATACCGGCTCGTGCGCGCTCGAGAGCGCGGCCTTCTCTTGCCAGTAGTTGAGCCGGGTGGATATCTCGTCGCGAATCGCCGACACCGTCGAGAGCATTGCGGTGAGGTAGTCATCATTCCCGGCCGCGGGCACGATGCCGCGCTCCGCTTTCACTTTGCGCGCTTCGGCTTCGGTTACGCCAAAGTGCTTCTGCACAGCGAGCGTGAGCGCGTGGCCGCCGATGTCGATCGTCGTCGCGAAGCGCGGTACGCGCTTCGCGACGATCGTTATCTTCGTCGTCGTTTTCCCGACATCGATAATAAGCACGGTCGAGTCGTCTCCCACTGGAAGGAGTGCGCGCGCCATGGCAAAGGGCTCATCCTCAAGCGCGCGAATACTGATACCCGCCTCGTCGAATACCGAAAGCGTGTCATCGACGACGCGCCGCGCGAAGCCGACGCCCGCAACAAGCGTCTCGCCGTGTG
>JAGWIT010000009.1 GCA_028866155.1 Patescibacteria group bacterium | reverse complement strand
ATAACCACAGTTTTCATGGTCTCGTTACTCAGCATGTGATCGGTCAACATCCACCCGAATAACCGCGAGGTACCAGACAAAGCCGACGAGGAGCACTGTGAGGATAAGACTCACTATTCCATCGCCCCATCCGAGACCGCTCACACTTGGTGATTTGCCAAACCAGTCCGCAAATGAAGCCCCTAGTGGGCGTGTGAGGATATAGGCAAGCCAGAACGCCAAGACGGCATTGCGTGATAGATGTTCGTGGTGCTCGGAAAACCAACCCTTGGCTGCGTAATGCAAAATGGCAACAGCCGCAATGAGGGCTGCAAACAAGAGACCCGAAGAGAAAAACCCGAGGTTGAGAGTAAACGCGGTCATATCACCCGCCGCTGTACCGAGCGCGAATGTTGTCATGACGGTGAGCCAATAGAACATCTCGCGCCGAGGCGTATTGATGCTGTGGATGGAGAGTGTCTTCTCAACCGTATACCAAAGGATGAAGACAATGACGAGTGCTGCGGCGAAGAAGATGGTCGAGTATAGATACGGAATGCCGATGACAATGTGCAGCACATCGGCCCCCATCGTGCCGAACACTGCGACCATAGTAACCGCAAGCCAGTACACCCACGCGTTATACTTCGGCCACCAAAACTGGAGGGTAATCGCTGCACCAAAGGCAAGCGCCCCAATTCCGACAGCGACATACGGGTTGATGGAAAATACCAGGAAGTCAGAGGTACTCTCGCCGAGTGCGGTTGTAAGAAGTTTGACGATCCAAAAGAACACCGTTATCTGCGGCACCTTTCGTGCCAGATATTTCAACTGCATATGGAAGATGATAACTGATCAGGGACGGTCGAGGATAGCAAGCAAGGACTGCAGTGCCGACTCGGCGCTTTCCTGATTCGGACTCACTGCTCGCACTTCGCGGAACACCTTATCAAGCGCTCCATCGATATGGGTCCATGCGGTTCCATTCATCGGCTTGAGCTGCGCTTGTGAATTATCCCACGCATACTCAAGATCATTTACGTGACTGTTTGCGCCCGCCCAGTCGCTGGCTTGCACCGAGGTAAGTATGGCTTGCGCGATGGTCTTAAACGACGACAAATCTCCAAGCGGTCCCGCCTGAATTCCTGCTGACGCGCTCGCCTTCGCCGCGCTTGCCGCCGCACTCTGAAGCTGCTGATGACGGTAGTAATAGCCGCCGATGGAGAGCGAAAGGAGAAGAACGATAACGACTGGAAGCTGCCAGAATTCACGCTTTGACTCTCGGTCATCTTCACGTTCTTCTGCGATGGGATCGCGCATGACATCCTTGTGTGTAAAGGCGAGGAATGCGACGGTAAGAATGATGCCTGCCACGAAGATGATGCTCGTGTTCGTGGGGCCGAGGCCCAAGCCGCCGTGTTCGCGAGACTGCGAGAGCAGATCGCCGAGCGAGGCTCCCAATGGTCGCGTCATGATGTAGATGAACCAGAACGCGATAACGGAGTTGAGGCCGATGCGCCAGGCGATAGCGAACGCGGCTATCGTCCCGGTAACAATGAGCCCTGTGACGAGATACCCGAGACCGAGCGCCTCTGCCATTAAATCCCCCGAGGCAGTACCGAGCGCAAAGGTAAAGAGAATGGCGAGCCAATAGAATGCTTCACGACGGGGAGTAAATATCGAGTGAATGGAGAGCGTCTTTTCTTTCGCATACCAGACGGCGAACGTGATGGCGAGTAGTATCGTGAAGAGTACGGTGCTGTACTCAAGCGGAACGTGTAGGTTGTCGCTGAGGTTATCCGTCACCAGGGTGCCGAACACGCTGATGAGTGCCACTGTGAGCCAGTAAACGAGCGGGGTGTATTTCTTCGTCTTGAACTGCCAAATAAGCGAGGCGATAAAAAGAATACCCATGATGACCGACGTGATCGTGAGCCCAAAGTTGAGATTGACATTGAGAAAGTCCGCAGCGGTCTCGCCGACGGTCGTACAGAGCACTTTGATAATCCAGAAGAAAAGAGTAACCTCCGGAACCTTACTGAATACTTGTTTCCATTTTGAGTCGCCTGCGACATCTGACGATTGTGCGGCTGCGTTCGCGATTGCTTGCATAATTTTATTGATGGTAATGCATATAGCGGATAAGTGTAAAGCGGTGCGCCGAGGGGGTCGCTCGATGCACCGCCTTACATTTTTGACCGCCAAATGTACTAAAAGCGGCCGGAGAAAATGAGGAAAAAATCCTCATCACAAAGCATGGCTTACCGATTGTAAATTTTCTGTAAAGAATCGCTTTTACTCCTCCACACGTCTGCGGTACGCGATGAGGAAGAGTATAAATATCAGAATGATTGGTGTGCCGAGCGCCACGGGCAGCACTTCTGCCGGATTAAGATTTTGCTTCGGAGAAACATGGAATTCCGTAATTTCACTCACTTGAGGTATTGGGTCCCCGATGGTTTCAGCAACGATGATAAGGGAATAATCGCCCGCCGTTACGAAATGAATCTTCCAATCAAGCGGCAAGGTTGTCCCCGAATCAATGGTACCAACATACAGTCCCTTCTCCGCGCTCCAATCTTCCAAATCGACCGGCTTATGCGTTTGTTTATCCGAGAGCGAGAGATAGGTCGTCACCCCTTGGATGGCTTGCGGACCAGTATTTGTTATCGACCCCTGCACGGTGACGAAGTCGCCCGCAGTACCGCTCAAGGTCTTCGAGGAAAGTACTTGGAGTGTGAGCGGCCCGGAGGCCGAGGCGACATATGCATTCGCAGTAAGCCCGAGGAGGAATATTAGAGCAGCGAGTGTGAGGATTTTATACTTCATATTAATCATTTTTGACCACGCCTTGCCGCATGAATATGCGCGAGGATCCATAGAGGAAACCTAGTGAAAGAACGAGGAATATCACGAGCGGCAGGAGGAACTGCCAGTTCTGAAGAATGGACGTATGGTAGTCCACCAGGACGTTATCGAGCGATGAAAAGATCGCATCCAGCGGATTGATGTGCGAGATGAGCTGCGAGACGGGATCATTCTTGAGCGTCGAGGTGAACGTGGCTGGGATTCCGAGGGCCAAAAGCACGATAAGCGATGTCGTGATGGTGTTTTTGCCGCTGCGGAATAAGAGCGAGAGGCCGAGAATCAGCAGCGTGAACGCACTGGCGCCAAGCGTCCCTAAAAGCGCCACGTGAGTAAGAAATGGAATGGCAAGACCGGAGCCCGCAGACGTGACGATGATGTAGGGTACGCTCACCAGAAAGACCGCACCCCACAGCGTGAGTACGGCCAGGAACTTTCCTAGTATGAGATTGACAAGCGAAACGGGTGCCAAAAATAGATTCTCGGCCGTATCCTTGTCAAATTCGACGGTAAGGATGGACGCGGCGTCGAGCGCGGTTACGAGAAGCCCGATACCGACGATCACTTTGGACAATAGCCACATGAGTTCCGTCTGGTCGAGGAGCGAGAGTTCCTTGTTAGTCAGCAAAAGATAGCTCGTCAAACTGAACGACAATGACGCGATTACGAGCCAGAGCATGCTCTTCCATGAATAGAGTTCGCCTCGTAGTTCTTTTTTCCAGATCGTGAACGGTATCATAGCGTGCGAGTGAGGTGAAGAAATATGTCGGTTAGCGAGCCGCTCTGCAATGAGGTCTTTGCCCGTAGTTGCTCGAGTGTTCCATTCGCAACGATGCGCCCTCCGTGGAGTATTACGATGCGTGAGCATAGGTTGGATACTTCGTTGAGAAGGTGTGAGGATAGAAAGACGGTGATGCCTTCTTTGTTGAGATCCTTTAAGAGCCGCTGAATGTCTTCCTGCCCTTGCGGATCAAGGCCGAGCGTCGGCTCGTCGAGAAACAGGATCTTTGGCTGGTGTACGAGAGCGCGTGCGAGTGCCAGCCGCTGCTTCATGCCGCGCGAATACGTGCCGACCCGCGAATTGCGGCGTGCGTCCAATCCTACCTTCTCAAGGAGTGAATCAATGCGTTTCTTTTTCTCGTCTGGATTCATTCCGTATAGGTCGGCGAAGAACTCCAAATATTCGACTGCGGTCATCCACTCGTAAAAGCCGCGTCCTTCCGGCACAACGCCAATGACCGATGCGATAGACCCCTTGTCGTTCGATGGGTATCCGCCGACCGAGACGTCCCCCTCGTCCGGCTCAATGATGCCGGTGAGCATGCGGATGGTGGTCGTCTTCCCAGCACCGTTGGGACCGAGAAATCCATAGAATTCTCCGGCCGCGACCGTAAGATCGATATGGTCGACCGCGACGCGGTCACCGTACGACTTGGTGAGATTTTTCGCAGTGATAATTTCAGACATACTTATTCTTCGCGCTTGCGCTTCTTAGGCGACGACCAGAAAAGGTTCATAAGGATGCTCGCGGCTCCCGCGATAGCGAGAAAACGGCTCACATAAAAGTTGATCATAATCTGGCTGTCCGGCACGTCGTAGAACTGCCACAGATAAATACCGAAGCCGAGAACGCCAAGTGAGATGAAAAGAAAGAGCTGACGCATATCATTTACCGTTTTCCCACTTGAAGCTCTGAATGACCACATCAAACGTGTTTGCATACTGGCCAAACGCGCTCAGCTTCGCCGAGAGCGTGATTCGACCAGCATGATCTTGACCCGCGACGTAGGTTCGCACGGTCTTGTATGAAGTGCCGTTTTGAGTGCTCGTATATGTAAGCTGGTAGGCTTCGCTGCCGTTCACGGTCATCTTTTGGTAGTTGATACGCTGATATCCTTGGGTAGTCTGCTTTAGCTTCGGCTCATCCTGGCTCAAGATATAGAGTTCGAGCGTACTGTTGTCGGGCACGTCCATGAGCTCGACCGTCGACGCGCCATCCGCGTACGAAAAATCATAGTTGCCCGCAGGTTGGTTCGGCTGCAGCTGCCACGACTGCGGCACCGAAACGGTGTAGTAATTCTCCGCCATGTCGCGATTGTGATAAACATTCAACGTGACTGGCGTACTGCTGCCTACCTGCGCGCTACCCTGCATCGGGGTGAGCGATGTTGGATTGACCTGCGGCACAATGTTTTTCTTTGAGAGCGGACTAAAAGTATAAGCGGTAAGGCCTCCGAGCGCGATGATCGCGAGGGTAAATATGGAAATGACAACTTTGTTCATACGTAAAAAGTGATTTAAAACGAGGGTGACCCCGTCCTGTGCATCATGAAGTGCGTCGTGTAAAAACTCTGTAAAGGAAATTAGACCGAGAGAGGCAATCGTATAGTAACGCTCGTGCCTTTCCCTTTTTCACTTTCGATAGCAACATCACCTCCGTGCTGGACGATAATCTCTTTGACGATGGAGAGGCCGAGGCCGCTGCCGCTCGTACCCTCGCCTTTATAGAAGCGCTCAAATACACGAGATAAATCTTTACTATCGATGCCAGAGCCGTCATCCGATACGCGCACAAGCGCTCGCGTATCTTCCTTTTTAATCTCAATCTTTATCAAACCGCCTTTTGATGTGTGTTCAACCGCGTTTTGTACGAGATTTGTCAGCACGCGTGAAAGTTCCCCTTGCCTCCCTAAGACAAAGACCAGCGCGTCAGTAGTAACCGACAGCGTGACGCTTTTTTTGTCGCATAGTGGCCGCATTTTATCCGCCGTGCGTCGGGCAATATCCGCGAGATCGATCTTCTCGGATGGCGCGTTCACGCTCGTGTGCGAACGCGCCAGAGTTAAAAGATCCCGGGTCATACTCGTCAGATGATCAACCTCTTCGATGCCGCTTTTAAGCGCCGCGTGCATGAGTTCCTTGGTCAGAGATTGGTTGCGCAGCAGCACTTCGAAATCGTTACGCATGACCGCGAGAGGCGTGCGCAACTCATGCGAAGCGTTCTCCGAGAACGTCTGCTGTGCCTCAAGTGCGTGCTGAATCGGTCGCAACGTATAACCCGCGAATGCATACCCGAGCGCTCCTGTAGCGACAAGAATAATAATGTCGATGAGCAGGATATTGTTCTCAAAGGAAGTCAGCGTATGCTCAATGAAATGTTGTTGCGAACCTGTGTCAGCAAAATCGCTGTCGTTCGCTTCATAAAGGCTGCGCTGTAGGTTTTGATAGAGAAATAGACTGAAGCCGATCACAATAATGGCAACAATGAGAACATAGACACCTGTGAGCTTCAGTCGAGCCCAGAGAAATACATTATGATCGGAGCCGGTATCCGATGCCGCGGACTGTTTCGAGCGTAGTGCCATTGTGCTTAAGCTTATTCCTCAGGTTATTAATATGCACGTCCATCACCCGACTCAAGGGATTGAATTGAAAATCCCAGAGATGGTCGATTATTTGCTGTCGGTTGATTACTTCATCCGGCTTGCTCATGAAAAACTCAAGAAGTCGGAACTCTTTAAGCGTTAGGTCGAGCTTCTTTCCATTTTTTAATACCTCCTGTGCTGCGGGTCTCAGCACCAAGTCGCCTACTTCGAGGTCGGGCGGCAACGTTGTGCGCGGACGGCGCGATAGCGCTCGAACGCGCGACAGCAGCTCTTCAAAAGAGAACGGCTTCACAAGGTAATCATCGGCTCCGCTGTCGAGACCGATTATCTTGTCCTTCGTCGTGTCGCGGGAGGTAAGCATGATAACAGGAGTCATAATGTGTTTCTCCCGTAGCGACTGGCACACTTCGAGTCCATTCTTTCCGGGGAGGTTGATATCGAGGACCAGAATGTCGTAGTCGTCGTGGCTCATAAGCATGCGCCGTTCGCCGTCCTCGCCGTTCGTGAGGTAATCGGCGGCGTATCCCTCTTGCCGTAGCCCACGGGAAAGGGAATCCGCTAATTTTTGATTGTCTTCAATAACGAGGATGCGCATAGAGTAAGGCTAGCATAATGAGCGATTGTAAATTACCTGTAAAGCGATCGTCATTCCCTTAAAATTTGGGCGCACCGCATGCGTTTAGATCCCTCAATGTTAGTGGTGTACCCGTCGCCGACCGACTGGCCATCACCGCACAAGGCAGGGTGAGAGGCGGGGGCCGCATCCCTGCTAGAAACTGGTCGGTTGTGAGGCCGTCTCGGTACTCGAAGTGGGGCAAGTCGCCGACACCTCCCGACTCAAGACTGCAGTACGAAGCGATCTTCACCAGCTTTGTCCAGTTGAGATTGTATCCTGCTGTCCTGTCAGCAACGTCAACGGCATATCCATAATTATGGAGACTATGCCCCGGCGGTGCTTCGGAAACAATGTGGCCGTCCAAAGTACGCCCCGAATTATATATTTGAGTTTGTTCTGTGATTGAACGAAATCCCGCCGTGATGCGCAAATCATAGCCGTACACGGTAGCTATGGGAATAAAGCATTGGGTGACTTGATTGAGGAAATTCTGGTTTTCTTCGGTTGGAAGAGGAATCGGCTTCCTCACAAAAATCGTCGTGGTTTCAAAAAAGTAGAGGGCTCCAAATATACTGGTAAAAAGAATCGCGGCCAGCGCGATGTAAAGATACTTGCGAGGACGTTTTTGTCCTCCCGTCGGTACGGGAGGAATCTCTCTGCTTATGTAAATGCCGTCAAATGGCATTGGTAAACAGTAGGACCCCAAATGTAAAGTGTTTGTAAAACTCTGGCACGACAAACCCCCTCTATAGAGGGGGTTTAAGGGATTAGGGCTATATAGCCTTTACTGTTCGGAGGTATCCGATGATCCTACAGGCTCGCTGGTTTCGCTCGCAGCACCACCGTCAGCATCAGGACCATTCTGAGATCCGGACTGTATATTATCAGTATCGCCCGCCTTATTCCCGTGTTCGCCCGGATGACCGAGAGATACCGAGGTCGCGGTGACGCTGGTCCCGTTCATCGAACCTTGTACAAAGACCTTGTCACCCACTTTGATGTCTGTGAGGGTCGCAGCGGCACCATTGTTGGTAACGGTAGCCTTGCTGGCATCCACCGTGTAGGAGGCACCACCCTCATTGGACTCTTCGCCAATGACAATAGTTGAGCCTGTGATGCTCGAGACGACGCCATCACCGCCGAGAGGAGCGTGATGCCGCGCCTCGGTACCGGTATCGGCCGGATCATTAGCGGACTCTGGAGTGTCTGCGGCACCGGTGACAGAGCTTGACGAGTGCGTTACGGCGGAAGGCGCATTCGTGGTCGTCGCAGTTTGGGCGCTCGCCAAGAGAGCCGTACCCCCTACGCCTCCTAGGAGAGCCATGGCCCCAGCGAGGACGGCGACCGATAATTTATTTTTTAACATATGATTTGCATTAACACTGATAACTATTAATCATCAGTAGGAGCGTAGAGACTACTTACTTTCCTACTCGTAGTGACATCATAGACAGTTGAATGTAAATGCTCTGTAAAAATTATCGGGTAGATTTATACAATCCGGTAGACTTGAGGGTCGCGGGTCGTCTTGCCAATATAAAAATACTCGGGCCAAAACGAAGCGTGGAGAGCGGTCGTTGAAGGAATCGTTCCATGCCGAGCAATGTGCCGACCTTGAAGATTTTTTTCAATAACGGCGATCTGAAGTTGGATGCGGAAAGCGTTTTTTGTATCGTAAAACCCTCTTGCCTAATCATCCCCATGACTGATGCCGGATGATGATTGACGAACGGAATATTCACCTCTCGCACACTCACCGGAGTCGGTAGCAGAGGAACGGAACGAAATCTGAGAAAATGACGGAGGCGTGATTTGAAGTTGGCGGAATTCGCGAACTCCAAGATCAAATGGCCTCCCGGCTTAAGGATTCTGTACGCTTCGTGCAGACTATCTTCAAGGTTGGGAACGTGGTGCGCCACTCGTATCATTACAACCAAGTCGCAACTCTTGGTAGGCAGCCCCGTCTCTTCGGAATTACCGTCTTTAATAATCGCACCGGGAGCAAAACGTGTGACTAGTTTCCGTTGAACTTCCGATGGCTCAACGAGTATCACTCTTCGGGCGTAGTGCGAGATGCAATCTACCAAGCGACCAAAACCACCTCCAATATCCACGGCGGTATCGACCCGTATCGCTCCCAGAAGTTTTTGGATGGCTAATATTTCCGCTCCATGCTCATATTCCCGGTCATTCCAAAAGGCGGGGTAAGAGAAGTCCGGGTCGTCGTAGTAATGCATGTTTCTAAAACATGCCCTAGCTACTGTAAATTTTCTGTAAGAATCTTTACACAGAATTTACACTCGGGAGTTTAGCCTGGACCTATATTATTAGCAGCAAATATTTTATGAAAACATCCTCAATCGTAAGTTTAGTTGCGGTCGTAGTAGTTGTGTTGGGCGGAGCATACTGGTTCGTTCAGCGAGGACCGAGTGTCGCAACACCTAACTACCGACCTGTGACTACGACTGTGCCAACTCAACCAAGCAGTGCGACACAAACTTCTCCTGCACAGACGAGCTCAAGCACAAGTCAAGTTACTGCCCAACACGTGGGCACAAGTTCGGCCGCGACTACTCCAAAGCCGCAGAATTTCAGTGTTCAAGCAAGCGACACCAAGGCTAACCTGACAACTATCACTGTTGCAAAAGGAACTCTCGTTGCGATTACATTTTCGGTTGACGCCAATAATACATACCACGGAGGATTGGACTTTAGGAGTTCTGTGGTCAATACGGGAACTATCCTCTCCGGAAAATCCAAAACGATAAGTTTTACTGCCGCGACTTCTTTCGTGTTTACTCCCTATTGGCCGTCAACGAATACAAAGAAGCCGTACACGATTAGTGTGGTAGTTAAATAGCGTCACATAAGGAGTTTTAGGGTAGTTTAGTTACCAACTCCGAGCCTCGTGGGACGCTCTGGACTCCTGCCACCGTTGCGTCATCCCTTGTAGCTGTAGCAGCTAATAAACAAGGGATATGGACAACTCAACAGTAGTGCTGCGTAAGCCTCAAGCGGGCAACCGACAAGAGGTAAAGCAGGTGCATGTGCGGTACTGCCTCTATGCGAGAAAAAGTACCGAGTCAGAGGAGCGCCAAGTATTAAGCATCGACTCCCAAATCAAGGAGATGATGCGGATGGCGGAGCGGGAGAATTTAGAGATCGTGGAAATTAAAAGAGAAAGTCACTCAGCTAAGGAAACAGCCCAGCGGCCCATCTTCAATGAGATCATCGATGACCTGCGTGCCAATAAGTATAACGGCATACTCACCTGGGCACCGGATCGCATTAGCAGAAACGCTGGTGACCTCGGACGCATCATCGACCTTATGGACGCAGGTAAGCTCCATGAAATACGCACGTTCAGTCAGCGGTTCTCAAACAACCCAAACGAGAAGTTCCTACTCACGATACTGGGCGGTCAGGCAAAGCTTGAAAACGACAACCGAGGCATCAACGTGAAGCGCGGGCTACGAGCACGCTGCGAGATGGGCCTGTGGCCTGGATACCCGCCGCTCGGCTACCTCAATCAGAAGCGCATGGACAAGAAATGTCAGCTAATAGTGGATCCGGTGCGTGCGCCCATCGTCAAACAAATCTTCGAGAAGGTGGCATATGAGAAATGGTCAGGACGCAAAGTATATAACTGGATGAAATTTGACCTCAACTTCCACACGCGCGGCAACAAGCCGCTGACACTGTCGGGCGTGTACCGCATCTTGGATAATCGTTTCTACTTCGGGCTCTTCGAGTATCCAAGAAAAAGTGATAATTGGTATCAAGGGCAACACACGCCGCTCATTACGCAGGAACTGTGGGAAAAAGCACAAGCGCAGCTGACGCGAGACAATATCGTCAGAGAGAACAAAGAGTTCTCCTTCACCAAGCTATTTACCTGCGGATACTGTGGATCCGGAATCAGCGCCGAGGAGAAATGGAAGCCGCTCAAAGACGGCACCTCGGCGCACTACATTTACTACGGCTGTAGCCGGGCACGGGATCGAAACTGCAAAAACAAATACATCAGAGAGGAAGAACTAATTGAGGAGCTGCTCAAGATAATAGACAAAGTAAACATCAATGAACTGGGTATGCGGATGAAGCTGGAGGACGAGATACGGCGGTTCAACAAGCTGCAGAAAATAGTGAATGGCAGGAGCGGCAAAGGACTGGTCGAGGAGGACGATGTAAACATCCGACAGTACGCCAAGTACCTACTCAAAGACGGCAGCGTATCGGACAAGCGAGAGCTGCTGGCGAACCTGCGGAGCAAGCTTCTTTACAAGGACAAGAAAATTGCAATGGTGAAGGAGAACTAGTGCGCGGCATCGGTGTGCTGCGAGCGATCGTATACATGAATCTCACCCGTCTCGGCATCCTGCACTAGCCGGTCAGCTAATGTCACCTCACTGTCGTTAAATAACGGCCTATCGAGTGAATAGGTATAGCGCAAATATCGGGCAGAGTAGTAGAGAGTTTTAAATACGTAGCCAAAGAAAGAGCCGGTGTAGCGGTAGCGCTGCACACAACCGATAATTTTGTCATCAATTTCTTCGCCGTAGCTGCTCCAGCGGTTGAGGATGAAAAACTTTTCTATCCAGTCGTCTACGGTGCAGCGCACTAACATCACTACCTGTTGTTGAGCCAGAGTGTTTCCTTTTTGAGCGAGCCGGACGAACGAAACTGTAATGCGGTCGCGCAACGCCCTATCCTCATCGCCCTGAGGAGCGATGTATACATACATCTTGTCCCCGAGTCTTTTGAGCACGGCATCGACCTCGCCTTGATTCTCATACCGTCTCTTGGGGCTGTGCCGACGACCTCTCCATCGACTTTGAAAACACTTATCGAGCGCATGGGTGACCGTGTCCCAATCGATATCGTCATTATCCGTGCGAACATGTTTGTGGATGTAGCGATATACCGCTGGGGCGCGAGCGATAATCCACGAGGTATTGAAAGTAAGCGGTTCTTCTTTGAACAGGAGCGAGTTAAGGACGCCGATGGCGCGGTCAAAGTCCACGCAGTAATTTTACAGCTGCGGTTGCAGCTCATCCATCGGCCTGCCGTCGCGGTTGCTGCCGATGAGCGGCAATTCTCTGAGTGACGCAAAGCTTTCTGCGAGGCGCGGCTCTTGGAGTCGGTGCCATTTCATCAACAACCACCCCCACCAGAGATAAAACTTACTGCGAAGAGAGTCGTTAAATGAATGGTGTTCAAGCGCGAGGTCAAAGTACGTCTCGACAAGGTAATCATATGCTCTTATCCGTTTGAACAGGCGCTTTGCTTGGTGGAGAGATTTGATGCAATCCCGCTTAACACTTCGCAAGTGAGCGCGAGATCTTTTACTGAGAATGAATAGGTCGTCTATGCCGAGCCAACGAGACAGCGCGTAATTCCCGAAACGCGCGCGCCACGGACGGCCGGTTGTGAAATAGTGTAGCTTGAGCTGGAGGTAATAAGTGCCGTATATCTGTCCGGCGGTTCGCTGGCAATAAGCACCAGCGCCAATGTAGGGTTTTTTATTGATAAAATCATACCCCATATTCATAACCTTTTGGGTGATGCCCCAGTTGGTTTGCAATTTGGCATCGAGTTCTTTAAATCGTTTTTTCTCTGCCTCAAGCCCGAACTCAAACCAATTGATGGCCATAGTGATGTTTTTCATCTCGCCGATGAATTTGCCTGCTTCTGCGATCTCCGCCTTTGCCCGCATAAAGCAAAATTGTGCTGCCATTTCCGTCTTACCAGCTTTTGCAGCAATAAGCGCACCCGCTTCCGCGACACGTCGAGCTTCTGCGACCTGATGCACAAAGCTGAGCCCCGCGATCAGGTCGTTAAGCGCAGAGATCTTCTCATCTGGGGTCGCGCCAGACTCGAGAATATCTTTTATATTTTGTTCGATGTTATCGTTTGGCATACATTTTGCGGTAGCGCCATCGGTTGTGGAGCTTGTGAAGCCGCATCTTTGTTTCATTCTTCACTACCTTCCAAAGGAAGAACGGGTCGAGTGGTACGCGGCTAAACCAAATCCATTTTTTCTTGGGGTATGGAGATATGAATTCTTTATTTGAGTGAAAGCGTGTCATGCGGTTGAGCATACTCTCAACATTACCGCCGCTCACATACGAGTAGCCGCGAAAGTTCGCCCATGTGAACATCACTGTTACCTCCGGACTGAGCGCGAGCGTGAGTTGTACGTTTTGCTGACCGAAGCCGGGGCCATAAAATCGCTGCCACTGAAGATCCGGATTGAAAAAAACGCAAGGATCATCCGAAGTGATGAACCAGTGCTTGCTCGGAGCTTTGATACAGAGAAACGCCACACTCATTTGCAATAGTATGTTCGCGATGTACGGGATGCTATCCATCATTTGGATCTTGTGCGCGTTCTTTTTATACTCCATCCATTGACGCACTTGTGGCGAGTCGGTGACGCCATGCGCGAGCGCCATTTGGGTGCCGTGGTCGATAAGCTGCTGGATGAAGTTTTCTTGATTCTCCTTAAAACGGGGAGTGCGCACCATCTGCGCCGCGACGAACGCGCACAGGTAGGCGTGCTCCGTCTCGGTCAAGGGCTTCTTTTGCTTGATTTTGTGCCGAAAAATATAGGCATACTTGGCCTCAATGGTGGAGAGACTTTGCTCCATAGAGAAATCCTTCTCGCCGTTGAACTCAAAAGTATATAGATGGGTTTCGGTGAAGATGTTTTTGGGCGCTCGCTTGCGCGGGTTTTTGCCATCTTTATCAAATACCCACACATACGGCTCTTGTCCAAGAGGGGTGTTGGGATCGGCAAATTCCGAGAGATAGCAGCGCGGCACGAAGTGTTGATCGCGCGGTCCCTTATTCTTCTTTTTGTTTTTCTTTCCCACGGCAGGAGTAAGTATAGTCGCGCGGGGTTTGCGGGTCACGCCAAAGCATCGGCATTGCGGGAACATGCCGATAATAAATTGTCAATGCGGAGAGGGTGAGATTCGAACTCACGGTGCCTTGCGGCACTCCGGTTTTCAAGACCGGCGCGTTAGACCACTCCGCCACCTCTCCAATGGTGAGAGAATACACTGTTTCTTTTGTTGATGCACCTGCAAAGAAAAAGCCCGCCTGATGCGGGACTTATAGTTTGAAGTAGACAAATACTTCTTTGTCGTCAACCGGCAACGCGAAGAGCTGCTTGTACGACACATCCTGTATTTGCTGGAGTGAGCAGAAGTGTCGGCCCATTGAGTCGATGGGGATAATGCCATCGGCATGCGCAGATTTGTTTTTTAAACTTTCGCGCACTATGTCCACTAAATCTTTTGTCGCGGCTATCATTTTTGTTCCTCTGTTGTTTGTTGACGCTCCCGATAAAGCCGCAGAGTCTCTACTACCTTTTTAATCATAACACTATCTGTTGTATTGTCAATTTCACCCTTTAATTTAGAACTCGGAATCCATTTGGCGTTACCGGTATCAACGATGTGGGCGAGAGGCTCACTATCCTCGCGCTCCAGATTAAGCATGACATTCCCCACCCGCAAATCATTGTGATGAAATCCTGCGGCATTAATGCGACCTACAAACGCTAATAAGCTTTCTTCAAGCAATGCGAGGTCATACTCCTTAGGCAACGGCAACTTCTGTTTTAAAACATTTTCTACCGAAACACCGGGCACTTTTTGCATGGCAATAAGCCGCGCGTTGGTAAGCGTCGCGCAATAAAAAGGCTGCGGAACACCAATACGAAGATCTTTGTTCTTTTGCGACAATGCATATAGGTCCGCCAAATAGCTCGCTTCAGAGAGCAGGTCGTTCTGTTCGCCGATGGGATGCCGTATGAGTATCTTGTATACGACCTTTTTATCATCTTCTGCATCAGGATATTCCATAATGCGGCCGTTGTATCCGCGATCGACCTCCTGCGTGCCGGCAATAACTTCTTGAAAATTTTTCTCAAACAAGAGCCTGGCTTTTTCGGGAACTTCTTTGGTAATCAATAATTTTTCGGATATATACGGGCGCGGCGGGAGAGCCTCTCGGCGCTTGCGGGCCAAGTCCTCAAGACGGTTCAGCTGGTTTGGGGGAGTAAGACCCTCGATAAGACTTTCCCATTTATCGCGCAAGGGTTCGTGCTGTTCGAGGATAAAATCGATGCGATGGTTGATGTCTTCAAGTGCTTCTGTCGACAGGCTTTCCACAGCAAATTTTGGGGCGCTTTCGGGCGACATATATGCAGTATACTATTAGTGTAATGCCCGAGGCTCAAGGACAAACAATCTCCTGGGATGTCATCACGCACATGCACAAGGAGCGCACGGCCGACTGGTATTGGGGGCTCGGCGTCATCACGTTCGTTGCCGCGGCGATTTCAATCTGGCTCGGCAATCTCCTTTTTGCCCTTATCCTCGTCATCGGCGCGGGCTCAATCGGCGCGCTTCTGGCGCGCGGGCCGCGCGAGCACGGCGTGCGGATAGACAGCCGCGGTGTCGCCATCGACGGCACGCTCTACCCCTTTAAATCGCTCAAGTCGTTTTGGGTCGATAGGCACCCCGAGGATCCGCGTCTCTATTTGATGACCAGCGGCATTATGAGCCCGCATGTTACGCTCCCGCTTGAGAGCATCGCTCAGGCCGGCCAAGTGCACTCGATGCTCAAACGCGTGGTTGAAGAGAAGGAGCAGGAGCCGCACTTCGGCGAATACTTGGCTGAGTTATTCGGCCTCTAAAAACGACCGGTACAATACATACAATAAGTACAATGAAAGCGTAGATTGTATTTATTGTATTTATTGTTTATTGTTCTAGTCGTTCTCGTTAATTTCGCTCCCGTATTTCAACGGATAGAATGCAAGCTTGCGGAGCTTGCGATCCAGGTTCGATTCCTGGCGGGAGCACAAAGTAGTGAGACCTAGCGAGACTCTTTATATTTCAAAAACTTCATAAAACGTTTTCTATATGATACAGTTGCCGCTGATACGTTCTTCACTCAAGACGCTAACGGGGAGAGCAAGATGCCGAATCGCCAAGCGCTATGGGATATGCTCAATCGTATCCGCGAGCGCGTTCAACCCTACTTCGTCAATCGTCTTGAAGTTGGGTATGAAGAAGCGTCGTTCGAGTACGAAGCCTTTCTTCTTCGGCACTCATCCTACTATCTCGCTGAGAAGAAATACTGGCTTGGCATCATTCCGCGCAAGCCCCCTCGCAAGATCCTAACCATACACGATGATTTCTTTATCGGAGCTGGCAAGAAGCAAGTCAATTGCACGGTGTTCGAACGTTCGGTGTGCGGCATCGTTAAGGAGGAAGTGAGGAAATATGCCGACACTTGTAACGCAACTTCCCTGCACATCAAGCATGATTTCCAACAGTAACGGGTTTGCCAGTTGCCCCCCACAACTGGCGTTTTTCTTTTCTTAAAGCCTGACGAGCGGGAGCACTGCTTCGCCCCGGTTCCGGCCATACATTCGCTATAAAGCATTTAGTTTGATAATCTCAAAAAGCATTAGCTTCCGTAGTCCAATGGATAGAACACCTCCCTCCGAAGGAGGAGATGCAGGTTCGATTCCTGCCGGAAGCACAAAGGAAGAGAAGGGATTATTTTGTCGAAAGGAGTTTGGCGACCTTGCGCTTCCGGCGGGCGGCGGTGTTTTTCTTTATGAGGCCCGACTTGAGCGCCTTGTCTATCGCTTTGTAGGCTGCCGCGAGCGACTTGGTGTCGCCCTTTTGGGCGCCCCGCGCCGCCTTGAGGGTAGCGCGCATTGCCGCTTTGCGCGCATCATTAAAGCGCTTTTTGCGCAAGCTTTGACGGTGTGCTTTCTTGGCGCCTTTTGTAATTGCCATCTGGGGATACTAGCACAACACGTATAATAAATACAACTGTTGTTTTCATTGTAGTTATCGTTCATAGTTAACTAATGATAGGCAAGCTTACCGGACGGTTTGACGGCACGACAGAAGGCGGGCAGGCGATTATCGAGGTCGGGGGCGTGGGCTACAGCGTGCGCATACCGGCAGGAGCTTTGGCCGAACTTGCCGGAGCACCCGGCGCGGGTATCACTCTTTTTGTCCACACGGCGGTACGCGAAGACGCGATAGACCTCTATGGATTTTTGTCCGAAGAAGAGCTTTCGTTCTTCAAGCAGTTAATGAGCGTCTCGGGCATCGGCCCCAAATCGGCTTTAAATATTTTAAATACCGCTGAAGTAGCGGTACTCAAGCGCGGCATCGCGGGAGGCAACGCCGCGTCGCTCACCAAGGTCTTCGGCATCGGCAAAAAGAGCGCCGAGCGCATCGTCGTCGAGTTGCGCGACAAAGTGGTGCTTGAGCCGGCGTCCGGCACCGCGCGCGGCTCGCACGGCGACGACGCCGAGCTCGTTGAGGCTCTGCTCGCGCTCGGATACAGCGCCCACGAAAGCCGGCAGGCGATACAATCGGTCCCCGCGTCGCTGGGGTCGGTCAACGAGCGGCTCGCGGCGGCGCTCAAGGCCCTATGAAGCAGTTCATCAAATCGATCACCCCTGCCCCTCTGCTTAACGCCTATCATTATTGCTTGGCTATTTTGGGCGCACTCATCTACCGCTCCCCGTCACGCAAGCTGTTTGTTATCGGCGTGACCGGCACCAAGGGCAAGTCGACAACATCCGAACTGATAGCGGCAATCCTTGCCGAAGCCGGACACACGGTGGCGCTCGCCTCGACCATCCGCTTTGCCGTTGGCAAAGAGAGCGAGCCGAACCTTTTTAAAATGACGATGCCGGGGCGCTTTTTTTTGCAAAAGTTTTTGCGCCAAGCGGTCGGCAAGGGCGCGACGCACGCGGTCATTGAGATGACCTCCGAAGGCGCCAAGCAATTCCGCCACTCCGGGCTGGCGCTTGATGCGCTCGTGTTCACCAACCTCGCGCCCGAGCACATCGAGTCGCACGGCGGGCTTGAGCACTATGTTGACGCCAAGTTGTCCTTGGCCCGCGCACTTGCCCGGTCGCCCAAGCGGCCGCGCATCGTCGTCGCCAATGCCGACGACACCTACGGCAAAGATTTTTTGAATATCGATGTCGAGATCAAAGCGCCGTTCTCTCTCAAAGACGCCGAACCGTACAATGCCGACGACAAGAGCGTGCGCTTCGTGTGGCCTGCCCGGCCGGGGCGGCGACAGGAGCTGTTCACTGTGCCCTTGCCCGGCGTTTTTAATCTCAAAAATATCCTCGCCGCCATGACCCTGTGCGACGCGATGGGCGTTGAGACCAGCACGATGAAAAAAGCGCTCGAACACATCGGCCCCATAGCCGGTCGCGCCGAGCGCGTCGAGGCGGGCCAGCCCTTCGTGGTGGTGGTCGACTACGCGCACACGCCCGACTCTTTGCGCGCGCTGTATGAAACCTACTCCTCAAACCTAGGAGCGTCGCTCTTAGGTTCTAAGAGCGTCGCTCCTAGATTGATCTGCGTGCTCGGCTCAACCGGCGGCGGCCGCGACACCTGGAAGCGCCCGGCTCTCGGCAAAATCGCCGATGAGTTCTGCGACAGCGCCTACCTCACCAACGAAGACCCCTATGACGAAGACCCTCAAAAAATAATCGACGAGGTGGCAGGCGGATTCACGCGCGTCAAACCCCGCATGGTGCTCAATCGCCGCGAAGCCATCCGCGAGGCGCTCAAAGAAGCGTTCACCCTCCGACAAGCTCAGGGTGACCAAAACGAAATTACCGTTTTGGTCACCGGCAAAGGCACCGACCCCTACCTCATGGGCGCCAAAGGCGCCAAAGAACCATGGAGCGACAAAAAGGTCGTGCAGGAGGAACTCAAAAATTGTATGACCGATAGGGAACAATAATGATAGAATTAACCTATGGCAGACGAACCAAAAGGGCCGGGGCCGCTGGGAGACCTGCTTTTTATAATCGGCGTTATCGTCGTACTCGCAGCGGTCTGGATTGCCCAAGGCGCCAAATACGGCGACCTAAAAGGAATATTCATACGTCCGCCCGAGCCGGTGGGCCAAGGCGGCTCCTACGGCCCGCAGATAGGCCAGTCGGCAAGTACGACGCAGGTGCAAGTGCATTATTAATTTAAAACATTGCATGTTGAACCCATTTCCTCAATTATTTGTGTATGGTTTTTTTGCACCAACGCTCCTGCGCATTGCCGCGGCAGGCGTTTTTTTCTACCTCGCCTATTGGCATTTCAAAACTAAAAAAGAAGTGGCGCACGAGCTGACGGTTCTTTCGCACGAGATGGCCGTATGGATAATCGGGCTCTATATGCTCATCGAGCTCGCGGTCGGCGCCGGGCTCTTTTTGGGCTTTTGGACGCAAGTCGACGCGCTTCTGGGATTCATCATCTCCATCAAAGTCCTTCTGCTCAAGCGCAGCATGCACGCGATGGCACCGCTCTCGCGCACGGCCTACGTGCTCCTCGCGGTCATCTGCCTCTCTCTTTTAGCAAGCGGCGCGGGCGCGTTCGCAATAGATCTGCCCCTTTAGCTAATATACATAGCAGCTAGTAGCCGCAATAATACGTGCAGCCACTGTTATATCCATAATAGTTGTAGTTGTACGGATAGTAGATCTGCGGATACGTATACATCATGTAGTACGTCGGCATAGTGTAGGAGTATTGCTGCGGGTAGTAGTAGTTGTAATTGTATGAGTAACTGCATGGATAGGACGAATAGAACGAGCCACACCAATATGGCGTCGTCACCACGCGCTGGGGGCGGTAATAATTATAATTATAGTTGTACATCAGGTACTGCATCGGATAATTGTATTGCATCGGATAGTACTGCCCGTAGTATTGGGCACTCGCGATAGCCGGCATACACAATGAGAGAACCAGAACGGCTGCGGACAAAAATGCAAATATCTTTTTCATATGCCTTGTCTTACTTATTAAATCAACCGTACCTTCTTTATAGTTCATTTGGCTAAAAATGGAATGTAGGCGGGTGCATAGACCAAAAAACCCTTGTGGTATATGCTTATTTTGCCATGCCCCAAACCATTATCATTCTGCACAATATCCGAAGCGCCCATAACGTCGGCTCTATCTTCCGCACCGCGGACGCCGCCGGCGCGTCAAAAATAATCCTCAGCGGTTATACGCCCGCGCCAATCGACCGTTTTGGGAGAGAAAGAAAAGAGCTCAACAAAGTTGCGCTGGGCGCGGAGAAAACAATTGAGTGGAAGCAAACAAAACAGTTGAGCCTTGCGCTCAAAAAATTAAAACAGGAGGGATACACGATAGTCGCCATAGAGCAGAGCCAAAAATCCACTCCCCTCTTTGGCTTCAAGCCTAAACCAAATCAAAAACTGGCGATCATATTAGGCAATGAAGTGCGAGGCCTCTCGCCACAAGTATTGAAATACGCCGACACCCTTTTAGAAATCCCCATGCGCGGCAAAAAAGAAAGCTTGAACGTGGGTGTTGCCGCGGGCATTGTATTATTTGGTATCCTTACTACAAAATAGAGGGTCTTTGTGATAAAGTTCTGTCAATCCGCCCATAGCTCAGTTGGTAGAGCAACTCCCTCTTAAGGAGATGGTCCGAGGTTCGAATCCTCGTGGGCGGACTAAAGAGTTAAAGCAAACCTTTCAAGCAGAAGTTTGAGGTCGCCGGCGCCGCGGTGGCTATCGTGATACATCCACACCAATTGTCGGGACAAGTTTGCGTCTTTCATTTGCCTCGCTTTCCATGCCAACAGGCCTGCTATCGCTTCGGGCTTATCTCCTGCTTTAAGCGATTGCGTGAGGCCGAGCCACAACTTTTTGCGGTCGCGGCTACCGAGGGCGAAGGTCAGGCCGTACGGGTCAAAGCCGCTTGGGCGTGCCGAGGCGCTTTCTAATTTTTTCTCAACCTCGATCTTTGCTCCAGCTTTTTCGAGCTTAGTCGTCGGGCCTTTGAGCAATTTTCCTTCTTCAAACACAAAGGTGTGCGGAGACTTGGTGAACACTTCGACCATATCCAAAAACTCCTCTCCCCTACCCTCATCGGCCAAGGCCCCAACCAGGCGAAAGGTGCGCGCCCCGCCAAACAGCGCCGGGGTTGAAGCAAGCGTCGCCAATTCTTCGACGCTCATCGCCTCCCATTTGAGTTCTTCGCCCTTGCCTCTGCCGCCAACTAAAATTTTTAACATAATAAAAAATCTTTATAGCGGCTCCATCTCGCCCCAATTTTTGCCTACTTTGCCTTCAGCTATGAACGGGATGCCTTTGCGCTCCTTCTCAGGCACAATTTCTTCCATCAGTTTTTTAATTTCGGGCGTGAGTTTTTCAACTAATTCTTCTTGTATCTCAAACACCAACTCGTCGTGTACCTGCAAAAGCATATAGGCTTTGCCTTTCGCCTCCTTCTCAAACAGCCCGTCTATCTTTATCATCGCCAGTTTTACCAAGTCGGCCTGCGTGCCTTGGATGGGCGCATTAATCGCCATGCGCTCGGCGGCCGCGCGGACATAGGGTATAGGCGACTTGATGCCGTCAAAATAGCGGCGACGGCCGAAGAATGTTTCGGTATATCCGCGGCGCGACGCATCGGCTTTGACCTCTTCGATATATGCGGCCAATCGCGGGAACGCCTCGAAGTATCCGTTATAAAACGCCTGCGCCTCGGCGCGAGGGGTAGCCAGCGCCTGCTGGAGGCTGTTAACGCCCATGCCGTAGAGAATGCCGAAGTTGATGACCTTGGCGCAGCGGCGCTGCTCGTAGTTGACCTCGCTCTCTTTGACATGAAACACGCGCGCCGCGACCTCTTTGTGGACATCGCGCCCGCTTTTGAAAATGTCGGCAAGCCCCTCGTCGCCCGAGAGAAACGCCGCGATGCGCAGTTCAATCTGGCTGTAGTCAAAAGCCACGAGCACGTAGCCCTTGTCGGCGACGAATGCGTGGCGGATGGCGCGGCCGAGGTCGCTTTTTATCGGGATGTTCTGCAGGTTCGGGTCCTTCGACGCAAGCCGGCCCGTCGCCGCGCCGGTCTGCACAAACGTGGTGTGCACGCGGTCGCCTGCGTCGAGCAACGCGGGGATAGTGTCGATATAAGTCGAGAGCAATTTTTGGAGCTCGCGGTACTGCAAAATCTTTTCAATGACCGGATGGAGCGACTTCATCTTCTCGAGCTCGGACTCGCGTGTTGAACGCTGGCCCCCGGCGGTCTTTTTTTGATTCTTCAAAGCCAGCCCGAGTTTATCGAACAAAATTTCGCCGAGCTGTTTGGGCGAATTGATATTAAACTCCTGACCAGCCGCTTGATAGACCTGCGCCGCGAGTATAGTGAGTTCGCGCGTGTAGTCTTTGGAGAGCTTGCTCAAACATGCGCGGTCCACCAACACGCCCCGGTTCTCCATCCGGCGCAACACGGGCATAAGCGGCAGCTCGATGTGCTCATACACGAACTCGAGCTTTCGTTTTTTTATCTCTTCGAGAATATTTTTCTTCGCCTCTTCAAAATCATCCGCTTTGCCGACTCTGTATATGTCGTCAAACGCCGGCTCGGTGAGCCCCGAATCGAGCACCCACACCGCGAGAGCGGTCTTTTTAAAATCTTCATCCGATATTCCCTCAAGCGGAGCAAAAAGTTCCTGGACGTGAGCGCCGACGCCTTCGGCGGAGGGGGAACGGGAAGGAGCTTTTTGTGAAGCGAAGTCGGAAGCAGAAGCTTTCGCAGTTACCACTTCCCCACTCAACAACTGCTTGACCCGCGGCATCAAAGAGCGAAAGTCGAATTCGGCAAGCATCGCAATGGTCTTTTTGGCATCCACGCTTTCGCTCCACGCTTTTTTAGGCAGGGTAAAGTCGACCGGTGCGTCGCGGCGGATCTCGGCGAGCATTTTTGAAAACTTGGCGTCATCCTCCTGCTCCTTCAACTTTTCCAGCATTCCCTTTTTGACATCGAGTGCGGTGAGCTTCTCGGGATTTTTTTTCAGCTCCGCGTACATAGCCTCAAGCGTGCCGAACTCCGAGATTAAAATCGTCGCTGTCTTCTCGCCGACGCCTTTGACGCCGGGGATGTTGTCGCTCGGATCGCCGCGCAAGCCCTTGTAGTCGGGGATGGAGGCGGGGCCAAAGCCGTAGCGCGCGAGCACTCCCTTTTCATCGTAAAGTATCGTGTCATTTAAGCCTTTTTTCAAGGTAAAAACTTGTACGCGATCGCCCTCAACCAGCTGAAGGGCGTCCATGTCGCCGGAGGCGATGATAACGTCGACGTCATTTTTCTTTTCCATCCGGCTGCCTGCGGCCGGATGTATAACCTGTTCAACGATGGTGCCGATGACATCGTCGGCCTCGAAGCCCTTTGCGTCATAAATCGGTATGCCGAATGCCTCCAGCACATCGCGCGAGCGGATTATCTGCGAAATTAAATCTGGCTCGCCCTTGGGCCGCGTCGCTTTGTACTCTTTAAATGCCGCGTGGCGGTACGTCGGCCCCGGCAGGTCGTAGGCCGCGACGATATAGTCGGGCTTGAGGTCGGTGATTATCTTAACCAGCATCGAAACAACGCCATAGAGAGCGCCGGTGGGCTCGCCCTTCTGTGAGCTAAAATCGGGCAAGGCGTGGTACGCGCGGTGGAGGATCGCGTGCGTATCCAAAATGACGAGCTGTTTTCTTGCCCTGAGTGCAGTCGAAGGGTTTGCCATGTGGCAATTGTACTACTTTTGCATCTCGATGTTTCGCTCCGCTTCTCCAACGCCCTCGCTCGAAAATGCAATCGTGAGATCGGGCTCGGGGAGCGCCTCTGCCACGCGCTCGGGCCACTCTATACACACGAGTGCTTCGGGGTCCTCAAGAAATTGCTCGGGCCTCAGCGCCGCAAACTCCGCGGCCGAGT
Source organism: Patescibacteria group bacterium (assembly GCA_028866155.1). Taxonomy (GTDB): domain Bacteria; phylum Patescibacteriota; class Minisyncoccia; order Phycocordibacterales; family SBAW01; genus GWA1-54-10. Next base: position 1,002 of record JAGWIT010000009.1, on the reverse strand, counting down.
TAAGGCGGTAAGCGTCGATGTGGACGAGCCGCTTGAAGCGACGCGGCGCGCCATTGGGCAGGCGTTCGCCCTCAATCCGATAGGTCTTCATGAGCACATAGGTCGGGCTTTGCATCGGCACTTCAATGCCCAGTTCGCGGCCAAGCTGCTGCATGAAGGTCGTCTTCCCCGAGCCGAGCTCGCCTTGCAGATATACCAAGGTCGCCGAATTCTTATGCGGCAAGAGCTTGAGCATCGCGCGCACGTTGCGCACGAACTCGGGCAAATCTTTGAGCGGCACGTGGGTCATCAGAAAGCAGTGTACCAAAACTGGATGTAGAATATATGCATGATCGTGTTCAATGACACCGAGGAGGAGAAGCGGCTCGACTTTTTGCGCAAGCGCGAAGAGGAAGAGTTAGCGCAGGTGCTGTCGCACAAATACGGCGTTGAGTATGTCGACCTCTCGCTTGTGGCGGTCAACACCGAAGCTCTGCGGCTTATCCCCGAGGCGCAGGCGCGCGACTGCGAGGCCGCGGCGTTCGGCAAGGTGGGCAAAAAGCTTAGCTTGGCCGTGCGCGCGCCGGAGAACCCCAAAGTAAAACAGCTCGAGCAAAAACTGGCCGAACAAGGCTACGAGGTCACCGTTTTTATGACCTCGCAGGAGTCTTTAAAGCGCGCGTTCGAGCGCTATGCCGACCTCTCCTACGCCACCGAGTCGAAGGCCGGCGTGTTCGAACTGAGCAATCAAGAGGTTGAGGACCTCGCGAGCAAGGTCCGCACGCTCAAAGACATCGGCGATTTCATCAACGAGGCGATAACGATGAAGCGCGCGTATCGCATCACGCGCATACTCGAAGTTATTTTGGCGGGCGGCCTCTCGACCGGCGCATCTGACGTGCACTTCGAGCCCGAAGAAGTTGCCGTGCGCCTGCGCTATCGTTTAGACGGAGTGCTGGTGGACGTGCTCACCTTCGACCATGAGACGTACCGGCTTCTGCTGTCGCGATTGAAATTAATTTC
>JAGWIT010000052.1 GCA_028866155.1 Patescibacteria group bacterium | reverse complement strand
CAAAGTAAGGTGGCACCGCGGAAAACCGCCCTTACCGTACGAATTCGCTTCGTACTGTGAGGGCGGTTTTTGTTACAGCAAAAAAACCGCAATGGTCTTTCACTCAACTCAACACAACAGCGCACGGAGCTACCCATGATCTCAGGAGATAACGGAGGAAAGGCAGAAAACCTCCTCATCCTCGACTCTATCCCGGGGATCACGGTCCCCAGGTTCTGCATCATTCCGACCCCTTCAACCGAAACCGAGGATGCACGCATCATCGAGTCATTCATTCTGCGCGTTCGGAAATCGAATGTCGCCGTGCGCAGCAGCGCAAAGAACGAGGATGGCAAGATCGCTTCTTTTGCCGGGATGTATCTGACCAAACTTCATGTACCGATTGAAAAACATGCCATCCTTGAAGCTGTCACGAGCGTCCGGAATAGCGGCGATACAAAAAAGGACGTGGTCGCTCACTACGCCACTTACACACAGGGAAGCTTCCAAGAAACCGATCTTGGCATCGCCGTTATCGTTCAGGAAATGATCGATGCCGATTTCAGCGGTATGATCTTCTCCCACAGCCTTACGGATCGGGATGGGTACTACCTCATTTCAGTTTCGCGAGGAGTGGGGGAGAACGTCGCAAGCGGCATGGTCAACGGAACGCTATACCGCGTCGCGCGATCGACGGATCTCGCCGACATCAAGGAAGACTGGCTGTGTAAGCTCATCACGTGCATGAAGCTAATCGAATGGCATTATCGGTCAGAAGATCTCGACGTAGAGTTTGCGGCCAAGAACGGGCAGATCTACACCCTGCAATGCCGTCCCATGACTACTTCGTCCGCCTACCCTATGTCGGACGAAGCCTATCTGAAACTGCCTGAGACCATCGAACGCCTGTCGCGCCTCGTGCGGACTGGGTACGGCGATGATCTTCTCGGCGACATGATCGACATCAATCCGGTCGAGCTTCTTGGGAACGATCCATCGACCCTAGACATCTCTCTCTTCGGCCATTTGTTCGCCGACTCAGTCGTCGAGCAGGTAAGGAGGGATATGGGCTACGATCCGTTGGATATCGGACTCATGCGTATCGTTGGAAACAAGCCGTATGTGTCATTGCGAGCGTCGGCCTTCAGTTTCCGGCCTTTCGGGGTTTCTCGCGAGGTCTACGAGAAACTCTTCGCCGTCTACCGAGCGATGCTCGTCTCTGACGAGGCGCTTCAAACGCGCGTAGAATTCGACGTCTTCGCGATGGACGACGGCGAAAAGCTTGAAAGCGTAATGAGAAACGCTGAGCTCAAGAAGTCGGAACGGTACGAGCTTCGGTTTGCATTCAGAAGACTTCGTGATTCTCTCAACGCGATCTCACGTACGCTCAGACCATCGTCGCAAGAGACGCTCGCAAGTTACGGCAGCGGCACACTGCTTCTCGCGAACGCGCCGCTGTCGGAGATGCTCCAGCACGTCGTAGCGGGGACCCGCTATTTCGTGCAGGTCGCTCGTCTCGCCTTCTACTGGAAAAATCGTTTTCAAGAAACGTATCCGGGGGAGGATCTCAACGAACTGCTTGCTGGTCACATTCAGACGGTCAGCGGACGGCAACAACACGACCTGCACCTCTGCAGGATTGGCCAGCTGCCAAAGCAGGAGCTGGTTGATCGGTACGGACATCTGCGTCCCGGGCAATTCTGCGTGTTCGGCGAGTCCTACGCGGACGATCCTGAGCATTATCTATTCTCGCAGATAGCACTCGCAACGCCACAATTAGTCGAGAAGCGTCCGCACGATCACGAGCACACTGAGGAGTTCCGGAACGTCGTCGCCTTCATGCAAGCGCGCGAAGAGTCGAAGTTCCTGTTCTCGCAGGCTCTCGGCGTACTGATCGGCAGACTCAAGAAGGAGTTGTCGGCGAGAGGCATCGATACGATACGAGCAAGTCGCCACACGTGGGACGAGCTGATGTCATGCTTCCAAAGCGGAGAACCGCTCAGCGCCGATCGCGAACGATTCACAGGGGTCATTCTGCCTCCGGTACTCGTACCGGAGGCAGTCAGCCTGCATGTCGTACGCTTCGGGCACGCTGCTCCATCCTTCATCACTCGGTCCGTCGTGAAAGCGCCAATCCGAGTTCTGGAGGACGCGTCGCTCCATGAGGACGTAAAGGGGGCGCTCGTGCTGATCCCGACTGCCGATCCCGGATTCGACTTCTTGTTCCACTCCGGGGCAGCGGGCATCATCACGAAGACCGGCGGACCTGCATCGCACATGTGCGTCAGAGCCGTCGAGCTTCAGATGCCCGCGTGTATCGGATGCGGCGAGCAGATGTACAGCGCCCTGCGTGGCGCACTCTCTGCGATCTTGGACTGCAAATCAGGACAGCTTGTTGTTGTCGAGTAATCGTTGCCTCCTCCGGTATCCACCGGGGGAGGCAATATCTTTTCATTCGTGAGTTCGTATACTGAATACACTATTGCCATGAGCAGGAACAACACACATATTTTTCTACGTCACGGGAAGTTGGGTCTCCCGTATGCGGATCATAGCGAAATGCCGTTCAACGTGTTCCGCGATCTAGGGACGGGCGTGCTGAATACACCTATCAATAAAGATTTCGCGAAGCAGATAATAGCAACTTTGCTCAAGACACCCGGATTTGTGGATATACAAATGATCTGTACAAGTCCCTCAACGCGTTGTGTCGAAACGGCGAAGCTCTTCGCGCTCTTGGTAGGCATACCGGAAAAGGATATACAGCTGGTTCCTGAATTGTCTGAGGTGATATTCGATCTCGACAAGATCGACCAGAACGGATCGGTGAGCAATGCTCTAGAGAGAGGCGATATGGGCACAATCAATGCCGCGGTCTTTGACGCTATGCTTTCAGGCAAAGGAAGCGAAGATGTGGTGGCCGCGCTCGGGCGAGTCAACACATTCCTGGATGAGCTCGCTGTGTCTCACAAGAATACGCTTTGTATAACGCACGACTTTTTGATGCGACTTATCGAACTCAGATTGAGGTATGCACATTTTGAAGCAACAAAGGTCTCTCTAGATGACCTGAATAGCACGCAGCGCAATGGCTATCTTTGCGGTTTTTCCACGAACGACAGTTTAAATACATTCTTCTATATCAACAATAAAATTTAATAAAAACGGCTTTACTTTAGATCGAAAAACTGGCACCATAGCCCCAGAACAGCTATAAGGAGAGTTCGATGAGTACAGTACCCAGCGTCTACCAAAAAAAGGCGCTTCGGCGCTTCGCAAGAAGGACCGTCAACGGTATACCGGGCGTGATCCACGTTCGTAGCCCGATTGTCGGCCCTACCGTCGGTATTACCGTTTGTACGCATGGCAACGAGCCCGCCGGGCTTGCCGCCATCTCGTATCTGCTCGATGAGGTTGATATCGCACATACTCTTTCGTGCGGCGACGTCTACCTGGTCATCAACAACCTCGCCGCTGCCAAACAGTTCACGCGCTTTGTCGATATAGATATGAATCGTTTGCCTTCAGACATGGCCGTGAGTCGACAAGCGGATTCCGAGGTCGTCCGTGCCAAGCAGCTTTTACCGATATGGCGCAAGTTCGATATCGGCCTCGACATCCACAGCACGACGGCAAAGGCGCCGCCTATGCTCGTGGTGGTCGGATCGCATCTTCACCACGATCTCGTGAAGGGGTTCCCGATCAGCACGGTCATCACCAATATAGACCAGGTCCAACGTGGTAAACCGGCCTCGGCCTACTACGGGAGAGGGAATGCTCGCGTCTTCGGGATCGAAGCAGGTCAGCATAAATCGGAAAGCGCCGCGATATGCGCGAAGAGATGTGTGATAGCCTTGCTTCAGAACCTAGGCATGCTTGCAGGAAAGAGCGGCAAATCACGTCAGTATGCCGAGTACAAGGTCGTCCAAGGAGTCATCTTGCCGAATGAGTCGTACGAAACTCCGGCGGATGGTTTCCCGAACTTTGGATCGATCAAGAAAGGCACCTTGATTGCGCGCGGGAACGGTCCTGATATTGTCATGCCTTTCGACGGCCACACAATCATGCATAATAGTAAGAAACGGCCAACCGATCCCTTGAATGAAACACTCTTTATCACCGAGCCGGTGCGACAATACTGAACGACGGTGAGTAAGAGTAGGTTTGGGCCATGTACGTGTAGACTCCCAGTTTTAAAAATAGAGGCCTCCGTCATGATTTGACGGAGGCCTCATTGTTTTGTTCAGACACATATCGTACTGCAACCCTTTTCGCCCGTTGCTACGACGTATGCGCCATTGGTCAAGGTACTGAGATAGCGATCAAGCTCATCAACCGCCTCCCGCGCTCTGTCGTTGCCTTCGCTGAATAATTGGTTCGGCAAGAGCGAACTGACAGTAGGAAATGTTGCGACGTTGAGACCAATCACGATCTTGCGCCCCAGCATCTGTTCAACCTCGTCGCTTGTGTAGCTCTTTGCGAAGATCGGATACGTTTCCTTTCCAAGATGAACATCTAGACAGGAGAGCGACTGATTGATCTCGGCAGCAAGTCCGTCCGGCCAGGGGAGAAAATCCCACTTGTAGACGAGCGCATTCTTGTTGTAGAAGGACATCAGAAACCGTCCGCCCTTCTTTAAGATACGCATGATCTCCCCGATGAACTTCTGAATATCACGGATATCGCTCGCGGTACCGAGATTCATCAGGACGAACGAGGCGGACTCGTCCGGCAGAGGAATGCCGTTCTCCAGGTCGTGCTCTTCGAAGATCAGTCGGTCTGTGAACTCCGACGTGATCTTCTTGCGCGCAACCCTCACCATCTCCGGACTCAAATCAAATCCGATCACTTTGGTGAACTGTTCCGCAAGCCGCAGTGACTGCATCCCGGTTGCACACCCAAGATCGATCGCAAGCGACCGGTCACAGGTATTACTAATAGCCCCGGCAATGCACTCTTCCTCGAACTTCCGGTACGACCTCACAGCAAAGGATCGTTTGTCGTACGAGTCGTCGTAGTGATCGGCGACCGCTGCCGTCAACCGCAACAAATTGTGCCTCAGGTTTGCGAGCACCTCTTCTTCATTCTTGAAGTCGGGCACCACGAAGTTTACATCCTGAAATTGGATCATTTGCTGCTTACACGATTCATTG
>JAGWIT010000008.1 GCA_028866155.1 Patescibacteria group bacterium | reverse complement strand
TCGTGGCCGAGCCACAACTAGATTATCCGCAGCACGAAAGGTTTTTTCGTGAGACCATATGTTTTTAAAGAGACTTGAAGTCTAAGCCCCCGCTGATGGCCACTCACAAAAAAAGCGTACCATGTAGTGGTACGCTCTCAGTATAGGAATCCCCCTCCCCCACGGTGAGGCTGATCCCTTTGAGGGCTTCGACGCCGGTGCTGTAGGTTTTTTGCAATTGAGAAACGGCAATGGCATTCATAAAAAATCAATCATACCATAGTGCCTCTTTTTTAAAAAAGAAAAAACAAAAAACCCCCCATTGCGGGAAGGGTTTTTGTCTGCATGTCGCGTCCGCCGAGATTACATCGACACGGAGCACATCTTGCAGTCCTTTCGATGGCCGATAGCGATCCAGACGGCCGAGAGGCCGACCAGCACGTACACTATCCATTCTAACGACGGCCACGATCCAAGGATAAGGTTGACAACATTCAAGTTGGCGCCGGCAAAATTGCCAATGCCGATAAACCCCCAGTTGAGGCCGCCGATAACTAGGAGGATAAATGCTATCATATGAAGCGCTTTCATATTTTTTTGTGAATTACGGAAATGGCATTATGCGGGTCGACCTCCCCCAGCTCGCGCAGGTCCCGCCTCTTAAGTATGAGCCTTTCGTCTCGCTTTAACAGGCCCCTCTGGGGATAAAAATGTTTATCGCCCCGGGACTGGCGGGAGATACGAGAGTGGGTTTAAGTAGGCCGAAAGGTCCCCAACTGGCATCGTATAGACTTTGCCTTTGCAGCTTGAGCTTGGGAAGGAGGCGATTTCCGAACCGGCCGAAGCATATACGCCGAAGTGGAGGTGCGGACCAGTCGCGTAGCCGGTGGTGTCGGAGTAGGCTATCAACTGCCCTGTCGTGACCGTTTGTCCCTGTGATACCAAAATGGTCGCTAGATGCGCGTAAAGCGTCGAGAGGCCGTTGTCATGCTTGATAAAGACCCATTTGCCGAAAGAAGCCCCCGAGCAGGTGAGGTCGGTATTGCCGGTGCCGAGCACTACCCCTTCGCGCACGGCCATGACCGGCGTGCCGGGGCTTGCCGCGAGGTCCACGCCGCTATGTCCGTGGCCGCTATAAATTTGCGGATTCTGCGTGGCAAAATCGGTATTGCCGAAGTATTGAGTGATGCGTATGTTGGCGAGCGGCCACTGCAAGGTGCCCGGTCCCGACGGCGGCAGGCTCCCCGCGCTGAATTTTAAATTGAGTTTTGATTCGAAGTTCTCGAGGTCGCTCTCGAACTGCGCCTCCTGCGCTTTTTTTTGCGCTATCTGCGCCTGGTAGGCGGATTCTTGATTTTTGGTTTGTGCCAAGAGCGTCGTTTGCGAATCTCGAGAGATGGCAAGCCCCTGCTTTTGGTCGTTGAGATTTTGCTGAAGCGCGGCAAGCTCGTCGCGCTTTTGCTGTGCGGCCGTCTTGCTGGACTGCAGGTCGGTTTTAAGCGAACTCAGTTCAATTATCTTGTTTTCCAAACTGGTGCGCACCGTGTCGAGCGATGCCGATTGGTCAAAAAAAGACGACAGGGTGCCGCCGGTGAGGAGCGCAATGACCGGCGATTCATAATCAAGCGCATCAAGCTCGCGCAGAGAGTCGGCAACATTGCCCTCCATCTGTGTTATCTCGTCGGAAGTAGTCGATATATTTGTTGCAAGCATTCCTATCTGGTCGTCCTTTTGCGTTATCTGCGTCTGAGTCAGTGCGATGCTTTTTTGGAGCTTTTGTATGTTGAGAGTAAGCGCATTGATGGCGTTTTGGAGCGTCTGTTTTTGAGCCGTGGTTGCGTTGAGTTCAGTCTGGAGCTTTGCTATATCGGCCTGCAACTGCTTTATTTGCGCATTCGTTTGATCTATTTGGCTTTGGATAGCAGAAGGCGCAGTTTGCGCCTGTGTATGGAGTGCCGATATTAAAACAATACTGACGCCGGCGAACAAGAAGAAAAGAAATACGGCTGCGATCCGCCGCGCATATCTGAACATGCGCTTATTTTAAAGCATTTGTACCGCCCCAGCAATCCGTTCAAGTGTTTTTTCTTTACCGAGCAGTGCACACAGTGTGAACGGGTCGGGCGATTTTTCCCTCCCCGACAAAGCGACGCGCAGGGGCCAGAGCACTGAAGCTCTCCCCTGCCCAGTCGCATAATCGAACACCGCACGCTTTGCTTCTTGTGCGGTGAAGGCTTCATCAGCGACGCCTTTGAGCAACTGAGCGGCTTTTTGAAGATTATTTTTTACCGTCTCGGCATCGGCTTTGGCGCCCTTAAGCAAAAGTTCTTTAGAAAAAGAAACCGAGTCGCAAAGAAAACCGTACTCCCCCGCTGCAAGAGCATCGGAGGCTTCTTTGAGCGTCTGCGACCTCTCGCGCAATAGCGGGATAAGGCGCGCGTCCGCTTCTACCCCGCTGAAATCCCGCAAACGTTTTGAAAATTCGGTATCAGAAAGTAATTTCAAATGTTCGCGGTTAAACCAGAGCAGCTTGGTTTCGTCGAAAGTCGCGGGGCTTTTTTGCACGCGCTCAAGCGTAAACGCTTCTATAAGTTCTGACCGGCTGAATATCTCTTTCTCGCCCTCTGGATGCCACCCTAACAAGGCGTCATAATTCAACACTGCTTCCGGCAGGTAGCCCAGTCCGCGGTATTCGGTGATTGCTTTTGCGCCCTTGCGCTTGGAAAGTTTGGCTCCGTCGCTTCCCATAATAAGGGGCAGATGAGCATAGTGCGGCCGCGGAGCTCCCAGCGCCTCCTGAATCAGAATTTGCCGGGGGGTATTTGAGATGTGATCCTCACCGCGGATAACATGCGTTACGCCCTCGTCCCAGTCGTCAACCACGACGCCGAAGTGAAAAAGCGGCTCGCTAAAGCTTTTTGCGATAACGAAATCTTTTAGCTCAGCCGTATCAAATGAGATCTCTCCGTGTATCGCATCCGTAAAAGTAATGACGGTGCCAGGGTTTCGAAAGCGAATAACCTCCTCCCTGCCGCCTTCTTCATTAGGAGCCTCCCTTGATAGGTACGCCTTCTCTTGTTCTACCAGGATGCGCAGCAGCTCCTCATGCCGCGCCGCATGCGCGCTCTGCCGGTACAGTGCATCATGCTCTATCCCAAGCCATGCGAGCGATTCCAAAATATTCTCCTCGAATTCTTTTTTTGAGCGCTCGCGGTCGGTATCTTCTATGCGCACAATAAACCTGCCTTTATTATGCCGCGCAAAAAGATACGCAAATATACCCGCGCGGACGCCGCCTATATTGAGGTTTCCCGTCGGGCTTGGGGCAAACCGCGTGACAATGTCAAGATTCATGGGAGAGCGCGATATCAAGGAGCGCATTAGCTATCGTCTTGGCGGCATCGACCCGCGCGAAGCCGCGCGCCGCGTTTTGCATCGCATGCACCAGTTCGGGATGGTTCAAGAGGCGGTCGACCTCGGAAACAAGGAGTCCGGGCGTGAGGTTGTTTTGCTCGATAACGATGCACGCCCCCGAGCGGGCGTAGGCAAAAGCATTCTTGGTTTGGTCGTGGGATATCGGCTCGGGTATCGGTATGAGTATTGACGGCAAGCCCCACGCCGCGATCTCAAAAATATTGCCCGCGCCGGCGCGCGCTAAACAGAGGCTCGCGACTCCGGCGCTCATGCGCGTCGCGAGATCATTGAGATACCCGAACGCTTTGTAGCGTTCTTTAAGGGGCGAGTCGGCAAGCACGACCGTGGCCCGGCCTTCAATGTCTTTGATATGAGCTTCTCCGGTTTGATGGATAATCTGGTACTTTTCGATGAGCTGCGGAAGCGCCGCGAGCACGGCCTCGTTGACGGTTTGAGAGCCCTGCGAGCCGCCCACGACCAGGATGACGGGCAACTCGCGCTTGAGGTGTAAGAATTCGTATGCGCCTTCGCGCGCGGGGAGCAAGACCGATTTGCGGATGGGGTTGCCGGTAAAGGCAACCTTGTCTTTGGGGAGATTCGCGGCGCCTTCGGCAAACGCCACCGCGATCTTGGCGGCGAATTTTGCCGCCCACGAATTGACCCGGCCAGGGTCGGCGTCGCACTGCAGAAGCACGACCGGTATCCTGAACAGTTTTGCCGCAAGCAGGGTCGGGAAGCTTGCATACCCGCCGTCGCTGAAGATAACGTCGGGGTAGAGAAAGAAGATGCGCAAGACCGAACGCAGGACTCCCCACCCCGTTTTGAAATAATCGAAGAAGTTGAGGATGGAAAAATAATTGCGAATCTTTCCGGCGGAGGTCGGGACGAACGCTATGTTGTTGGCGACGAGCATCTCGCGGTCGTAGGGGTCAGGCGCCGCATAGTAGAGCTGCGGCTCAAGCAGCTTGCGCTCTCTCGTGAGGTCGTTAACCGCCTCGGCGACCGCGATGATGGGGTAAAAATGGCCGCCCGTTCCCCCGCCCGTAAAAAGTATCTTCATAACATTCGGTTAGGTTGTCTTGTGCCGCATCCGTTTGGATACGCTTAATATAACACCGACTTCGGCTAATGAAATGGCAAGCGAGGTGCCGCCGTGCGACACGAAAATGAGCGGGACGCCAACCAGCGGCACCAATCCGATAGCCGAAGCGATATTAAAGAATGACTGGCCCGCGATGAGCACCGTGAGACCAACTACCAGCAGACCGCCGAACGGGTCGGGTGCCCGGGCCGCGATACGCAGGCCCAAAAGCGCAAAGAGCGCATATAAAAGCACGAGCAGGATACTCCCGATAAAGCCGAATTCCTCGCCCGCCACGGCAAAAATAGAGTCGCCGATAGGCTCGGGGAGGTAGGAGAATTTCTCAAGCCCTTGGCCGAAACCTTTGCCGCTCAGCCCGCCGGAGCCAACCGCAATAAGCGATTGCTGGACCTGGTATCCTGCGCCGAGCGGGTCGGCTTCCTGGTTGAAGAACGTCTGGATGCGCTTGGCGATGTAGGGCCGTTCGTATGCCGCGCCGGCGATGGCGAGGACGCCGATGAACGCCAGAATGAGCAGGTGCGACGCCTTGCCGCCTGCGGCAAACAGCATTGTCACGGCCGCCATGCCGATGATGATAACGCCTGCGGTGTCGGGCTGGATAAGCAGGATGGCCGCGGCGCTCCCCGCTATCAGTGCGAGAGGCATGATGCCGCCGAGCAGCGTGTTGACCTTGCGAAAATTCGCCGCATACACCGCCGAGAGCAGCATCACCGTCGAGAACTTCAAGAGCTCCTCGGGTTGGAATGACACCGGCCCCAAGCTTATCCAGCGCGCGGCACCTTTAAGCGCGAGCCCCACGTGCGGCACGAACACCATGAGTGAAAGGAGTACGGAGGCTCCAAAAAAATACGGCGTGTACGGCCGCCAGACGCGGTAATCGATGCGCGCAAAAAATATAAGCGCGGCGGCGCCGCACACGAGGCCCAGCAAAAGCTGGCTTACCGCCACCGAGGTGAAGGAGGCACCCCCGGCCTGTGCCAAGAGCGAGAGCGCCGCCGAGGTAAAGATAAGCAAACCGCATACAAGGAGCGCACACAGCACCAGGAGAAACGGCGTGTCTATCGCGTTTTTTGCGGAAGATCTCATATAAGCGCGATGATCATCCCGATGATGGCTGCGATGATGCCGACTATCCAGTAGCGCATCGTCACTTTGTATGACGGCCACCCGAGCGCCTCAAAATGATGGTGGAGCGGCGCTATGCGAAAAAGTTTTTTCTTTAATATTTTTTTGCTGAGTATCTGCAACACATTGGAGACGACCGTGATGACGAGCGGCAGCGCGATGATGGGCAGTACCGTGACCCCCCTGCCCCCGCCGAGCGTGTCGGTCAAAAAAGCGATGACCGTGAGCGCCAGCGTGAGGCCCATCGTGCCGGTTTCAGAGAGGTAAAAGCGTGCGGGCGGAATGTTGAACCACAAAAAGGCCAGCAATCCGCCGGCAATCGCCGCCGCAAGCGCTGCGATATCCATCTGGTCCTGGAAGAACGCGATGCCCGCATACGCGCCGAAAATGGTGAGAAACACGCCGCCGGCAAGGCCGTCGAGCCCGTCGATGACGCCGCCCGCGTATATAAAAAGCGCTACGAGTACAAACAGCGGGATGAACCATGCGCCGAGCTCAACCGGCCCCGCCGCAAACGGGAACGATATCGACGAGACGCCGAGCTTGTCATAGAACCACCATGCGCACAAAAGCGCGACCGCAGCGACGATAAGAAGCCGTATCCGGAGTTTGAGGCCCGCCCTCCCTTGCACTTCGAAGAGATCGTCGACGAACCCTACCAGCGCGCCCACTATCAGAGCCGCGAGCGGGACCCACGTTTGGTTGCGGCTGATGAACGCCAGCTGTCCGAACGCGTCGGGAAAGAACACCCATAGCACTTGGAGGAGCCCAGCGGTCAAAAGCACGCTCCCCCACACGATGATGCCGCCGAAGCGCGGCGTGCCGACCTCTTTTGTTTTGTGCAGCTGGTTAAAGACTTCGGCGGGTTTGCCGTCGAGCCCGTTCTTGCCGCCTGTGCGCTTCCACATCCGGTTTTTATAGAGCAAATGCGTAAGGAACGGCGTCAGCCCGACCCCAATTAAAAAGGCTATCGTCGCGGGGATAAATATGCGCATCACATCAAAAGTGGTCATGGTTGTGTGTTTGAGATCTCCGCCAGCCGGCTGAGCGAAGCGCGGCTTGCCTCGATGAGCGTGCGGATGTCGCTAAAGCGCCCTTTCTCGGTCGAGCCGAGCACTACCGCAATGAGCGGATGGCCGATGTCTATGTCGTAGGCTGCAACCAGATTGCCGCCCGCCAAGTCAGTGTATCCTGTTTTTGCGCCGATGAAGCCGGGGATATTTTGAAGCGGCACCTCGGTTGCCGCACCCCAAAGAGTGCGGTCTCCGTCGCGGATGGTTACGGTTGGCTGAGTGCTGAGTTCGAAATATTGCGGATATTTTTTGAGGAACGACGCCGCCAGCAGAGCCACGTCGCCCGCGGTGCCGTACGCACCCGAGGTGCTCGCGGTGAGGTCAAGCCCGGTTGGGTTTAAAAAGTAGGTGTGCGAGAGGCCCAAGCTTCCCGCCGTTTGGTTCAGCTGGTCGAGATAATCGCCGCCGAGGCTCGTCGCGGCCGCGGCCATAGCGTCATTGGATGAGGCGACGAGTCCGAAGCGCAGGAGGTCGGAAAGTTTGACCACATCGCCGACCTTGAACCCCCAGAAACCGTCGGAGGCTATGTCGACCGGCGTGATAGTGACGAGCTGGTCGGTCGACTGGGTTGAGAGGATTGCCTGTGCGGTCATGAGCTTGGTGAGCGAGGCAAGCGGCCGCGGCGTTCTGCCGTCTTTTGCAAACAGGACGCGCCCGTCGGCGGGGTCATAGATAATAGCCGACTTCGCGGTGAGCGCGTCCGGATTAAGCATGACGTCGGGCGGGAAGGCTTCGGCGGTTTTTGGCGTCGCGGTATGTGCCACTAGGTATACAAGAAAAATAACGAACAATGCGGACCCGAGCGCAACGCTGCACAAAGCTATAACGATGCTTGAAGATGCCGGAAATTTCATACGCTACTCTTGAGTAAGCTCGCTTTCTTTGGCGTCTGCCTGCGCAGTCATGCGGTAGGCCTCCTCAAGCTTTGATAATTTGTCGCGCACTTCGTTAAACTCAGGGAGCAGGGAGCGGTGCGAGACGCCAAGCTGGGCGAGCAATTCTGTTGTCGGCTCGTACAAAAACGAGCGCTCGTCTTTGGGGTTTGGCACCTTGCGCACGAGCCCGCGCATGGCGAGCGTGCGCAAGGTTTGCGATGAATTGACCCCACGGATAAAATCTATCTCCGCGCGGGTTAGGGGGCCGCGGTAAAGCACCGCCGCGAGCGCCTCAAGGCCGGCGCGGCCGATATCGCGCGCGTACTCCTCTTTGCAGATGCGCTCGATGAGGGCGGCGGCGGCGGGAGCGGTGCGCAGCTCAAGCATCTTGCCGTCGTCGACAAGCACCACGCCGCGCCCGCCACTTGTGAGATATTCGATGGCGCCGCCCAGCTCCTCCGGCGAAACATCAAGCAATTTTTGCAACTCAGTGCGGGACACGGGCCGCCCGAGTGCAAAAAGCAATGCCTCAAGTTGTTGGGTCAGCTCATTCATACGACGGGGTGGTGACGGCGTCGCTCTCAAGGAAGATGTCGCCGAATTTTTGGTCTTGCGAAGCCTTTAGTATACCCTGCTTGATGAGCTCCAGCAGCGCCAAAAAGCTCACGATTATCTCGGGTTTGACGGCAGCCAGATTTTTGCCTGTCTTGGCAGACAGGTCGTGGCCGGTAAATTCTTTAAACGAGAGCCGCATCGCCGTTGTCAGGCGCGCAGCCAATTTTTCTATCATCTCCTCGAGTGAGACAATTTTTTTGACGTTGACCTTGGGCAGGGCGAGGTTCTGCGGGAAGCCGTCGATGAGCATGCGCGCCGTAGCAAGCAAACTTTGAGGCGTAGCCGAAGCATCGGGGATATACAGCGGCTCCTGCTCGGCAGCGGCGCCGTCATATAACAGCGCCGCTGATATAAGTTGCTTCCCAAGAAGGTGCGAGCCTTCTTTTATGATTTGATACATCGCCAAACGGTACTCCAGCTCTTTGATATCGCGCGATTCGTCGTCGCTGAGCATGAGCGACGGCAAAAGCGAGCGCGATTTTATCAACAAAAGGGTAGCCGCAAGCGCCACAAACTCGGCGGTCTCCCCCACCGGCAAAGACTCCATCGTGCCAACGCGCGAGATATACTCGTCGGTCACCGAGGCGAGCGAAATGTCGTTGATAAGGAGCTTGCGCTTCTCGATAAGTTCGAGCAAAAGATCCAAAGGACCTTCATATACGGCAGTTTTAACGGTTGGCGCGATGAGAGGCATGGTCAAAGAACAAACCGCCCGTTATCGTAGATAATCTTGGCCGAACCGTTCTTCAGGTGCGCGGTCACGCGGCGTTTTGCCGTCGTGATGATGTCGGTGTGCACCGATGAATCGTTGAATCCGAGCGCGGTTTTTTGTTTTGCCGTGAGTTTGCTGACGTCTCCGGCAAAGGTGTCGGCATACGAGGCGCCTAAAGCGAGATGCGAGTTGCCCTGCGGGCCGCCCATGTTCTCGTCGAACAAAGTCTCTGCCATAAATTTGGCGATGCGCGAGTGGCGCTTATCGGTCATCGAGAACTCGCCTATTTTGTCGGCGCCGTGGGTGCGTATCATCTCTTGCAAAATTTTGTACCCGGTATTGGCGCGCGACTTCACCACCTTGCCGCCCGAAAACCACAGCTCGATGCCTTCAACGAGCGTGCCGTAGCGATAGAGCGGCTGGTTAAATCGTATCCACCCTTCGGTCCCGCGCCAGTCGGGGCTGGTGAATATCTCAAAGCTTGGGATATTGGCGCCGCGGCCCGAGAGCCACTGGCGCTTTTCTCCCAAGGCAATCCAGAGGTCGGCGTCGGCTCCTTCGATATGGAGTTTGTTGATCTTCGGCGAGAGCGCATTGAGCTTGCGCGTATAGGCGCCGATGTCGCGATACACTTTTTGCCATTTTTTTATCGGATGCTTGTCGTCTAAGAAGCACGCTTTGATTATTTCTCTCCAATATTCTCTGGGAGCGAGGCGTGCCTCTTTAGCCATCGCTTCGGTGCCGTAGAGCGCGATAGTCCAGTGGAGCTTGCCCTGGTGCTCTTTGGCGGTACGCCAGTCGCGATACTGCTTCATCGCGATGCCGCGGCGCATGATTTTTTTTGGATTTACATTTTTGAGCGCGTGCGGATGCGTCTCGCCTAAAATAAAAAGCGTGTGGTCGGCCTGGTCGACGAGCCCGCGATAATAGTTTTTGGGGAAGAAGTCGAGGTGATGGTCCTGCGCGTTCTCAAAAAAAGCCGCATCAAAGTTGTACTCCTCGTCGTTGCCCGGCCGGTAGTTGAGGATGAGGTGTCCGCCGGCCTTGATGATCGCCTTTTGGAGCTCGAACACGAGCGGTTTGGAAACTTCGGGCGCGGTCAGGTGCACCACTTCGCCCCGCTTTATCCCCTTCCCGCCGCCGAGTGCAAAATTGACCAATACGTCCGCATAGCGCTCTAATATCGCCTTGCCCGGCGTATAGTTCTTCATAACCCTATTTTAGCGCAAAAACGGCCTATTTTGAAGTCTCAAGACTCTTGATATCCTCAACTAGCTCAGGAAATGACTTTTGATTGAAATGCTCACGGTCTTCGAACACCCTGACGATGGCATTGGGCAGAGCCTCCTGGTATTTAGCAAGCTCGCTAAAACTTACGACAGGATCGTCTTTGCTTTGATATAAAAAGATTTTACCGCCTTGCTTCACCAACCTCTCAAGATTTTTAGGAGGAGCAAAATCATACAAATGTTTGGCAAATTCAGAATGCTCGGCTTCATCATATGGCGCCGCCACTACAAAAGTTGCCCGAATTCTTTTTGGGAAATCTGTCCCAGCAAGATATTTTGCGACAAAACACCCGCCAAGCGAATGTCCAATCAAAATAATTTCTTCATCCATATACGGTATAAATCTTTCTAGCCAAATCTTCCACTCCGCGTATTTTGCATTTTGCTTGTTGGGCATTTGCGGCATAAAGACTTCATACCGTGCTCCAAGTACGCCACCCAAATGGCTTTTCCAGTCCCAAGAATTGAGTCGTTTTAAATTAATTTGCCGAGTTTTTAAATACTCCAAATACTCTTCATAAGAAGCAAAAGCATCCCCGCCGTGTATAGCCCAAATTTGCATCTCCAAATTTTAGCCTTAAATTAAAGGGTTTTCAATCAAAAAAATAGAGGGTGCGCCAATTTGGCGCACCCCGATTCATTTCACGCAATTGATCTAATCTCAATACCCTCCCAACCAGGCTCGGGGCATGCGAGATGCTGGAGAAGATAAAAGAACGCATCGATGCAATCCCCCGACTTGCTCGCCTGCTCGACCTTTTGTCCGAACAGGGGGAGTGCCCGAAACAATGCCGAAAGGGGAATCACCGGCCCCTCGAGCTTCGGGTTCGTAGTTATATTATAAGCATGGTCGGCGAGGTGATTGAGAACCCGTAGTTTGTTGGGCCAATAATTTTGGATAAACCGGAGATATTGGCTCCGACTAATCTCAACGATGACATGGCGACAGGTCTTACAAGTGAGAATCGAGCTCTCCCGCCACAGTGTCATTTGATGGCACTGTGGGCATGCCTTGGTCTCAAATTCCTGCGCTTTGGCTATGATTTCTTCAGACACACGGCTGTCTCGCATCACACACTTCTCCTGGTTGTTGCTCTAAAAAAATTATATCAGAACAGCCCCACAAAGACAAGGTTTTATTCTTTTTTATCAGTCGAAAGGAGGGTGTCGATGCGATTTAGGTCGCGCGGGAAAAGGGTGGCTTCTTTGACGTTGGGAAGATTGAGCATTCGCGCGGTGATGCGCTCAAGGCCCGTTGCCGAGCCGCCGTGCGGCGGCATGCCAACTTTAAACGCTTCGAGGTAAAAGAAGAATTTATTTGGATCGAGACCCTTTGCTTTTATTTTTTCTACCAGCAACTCGTAGTTATGGATGCGCTGGCCGCCTGTGGTTATCTCAAGGCCTCTAAACAGCAGATCAAAACTCTTGGTAAAACCGGGATCGGCTTCGTCTTCGTAGGTATAAAACGGCCGCTTGCTCACCGGGTAGTGCGTCACAAAAACAAAGTCGCTTTGGTGTTCTCGCTTGGCCCACTCGCATAGTCGCTTTTCGTGCTCGGGTTCGAGGTCAGGCTCACCCACACAGTGTTGGCCGAATTCTTTTTCCAACAGCTCCTGCGCTTCACGCAACTTCAGCGTCGGGATTTTCTCGGGTAGGAGCGGCAAGCCGTCGGGGTTAAATTTTTGAAGCGTCACGGCGTGCTTTTCGCTCGCAGCAAGAAATATCGCGCCGACGGCATTTTCGAGTACTTGCATCACGTCGCGATGATCATTAATAAAGCCCATCTCAAAATCCATCGAGCTGTATTCGTTGAGGTGGCGCGGGGTTGCGTGCTTCTCGCCTCTAAATACTTTTGGCGTTGCGAATGCGCGCTCATAAACGCCGACCATTATCTGCTTATAGAACTGCGGCGAGGTCGCGAGGTAGGCTTTTTGTTCATAATGATACTCGACTTCAAAGGCGGCAGCGCCGCCCTCGGCATCTCCTCCAACGATTGCCGGCGCTTGAAACTCGGTAAAGTCCTGTGTTTTGAGCGACGCGCGAAATGCTCCGATAATGGTTTCCTGCAGTTTAAATATTTCTTTGCTTCGCTCGTTGCGCAGAGTGTAGGGGTGATGGTCGAGGTAGGTGTCGAGGTTGACTTCGGCGCCCAGCTCAAACGGGATTTCAGCCTTCGACACGATTTCGAGCGATTCAACCTGCAATTCTAAATTTCCGTTGAGCACATCGGGGTTGATGTTCTTTGGCGGCCGCGCGTTGACCGTGCCTTCGGCATAGACCACATACTCGGCGCGGACCTCTTTGGCGACCGCAATCGCGAGTTCTTCGCTGGGCAATACAACCCCCTGCACCGAGCCGGTGCGGTCCCGAAAATCAAAAAACACCATCTTGCCCTGGTCGCGCCGAACACTCACCCACCCGCCGATGCGAGCCTTCTCCCCGATTTTGGTGTGCAAATCTGCAATTAAAGTTCGTGGCATAAAGATTATAGTGTTACTCCAATTTTTTTGCGCACATCGGCCATTTTGGCTGATGCTAATGCTTTTGCTTTTCGAGCTCCGTCAACAAGAACTTTTTTAACCTCTTCGTCGGTTATCGCGTCTCTCTTTACGCGCATCGGTGCTATTAATTTTTCCAAATCTTCTATCAGAGCTTCTTTTAAAAGCTTATAGTTATTTTTGTTTTGAGAATAGAGTTGCGAGAATTCTTCTCCGTCTTTTTTGTCACTAAAATTATTCGTAAGAGCTCCACGGACCAGCAGATGAATCGCGTGGACATTTATAGGTGTTTCTCCTCCAGTACCTGTCACAATGCTCATTACCGCTTTGCTAATCTCGTCTTTTGCCCCAAACAGTGGGATGGTGTTTTTGTAGCTCTTGCTCATCTTTTGCCCGTCGGTGCCGGGCACAACCGCTACTTGCTTTTGTATCTGCTCAGCCGGCTCTTTGAATGTCTCGTCGTAGGCTGCGTTAAATTTGGTCGCCGCTTCGCGCGCATACTCTACATGCTGGCGTTGGTCTTGACCCACCGGCACGATGTCAGTGTCATACAGCAAAATGTCGGCCGCCATGAGCATCGGGTAGTTAAAGAGCCCCGCGTTGGCCTCAAGCCCTTTGGCCACCTTGTCTTTGTAGGCGTGCGCCTGCATCAAGAACGGCACCGTGACAAGGCACTCGAGTATCCACGCGAGCTCGGTGTGCTCGCTGACATCAGATTGCTTAAAAATGATGGCGTTATCCAAATTGATGCCCGCCGCTAAATAATCTTTGGCAACCGAGATAATATTTTCGCGCAAGGTTGAAGCGTCTTTGACGGTCGTTAAAGCATGATAGTCGGCTATCATGATGAGCCCCTGGTTTTGTCTGAACATCTCGACCGTGGGCAAAAGCGCACCAAAATAGTTGCCGATGTGCAATTGGCCGCTGGGCTGGAGGCCGGTAAAAAGCCGCTTTTGTGACGCCATGCTAGACAGCATAGCAGAAAAATCTGGATTTTACAGCGCTATTTCCCCGCTTTGACCTTGACCGGAGCGAGTTTGAGGCCGAGAGTCTCGAGTATTTTTTGAATGAGTTTGTCCATATTTCTTTCTTATATTTATTTAGTAAACTAAATCCCTTCGTCTTTCAATTTCTCAATAAGAGCACGGGCACTGCGCGAGAGCTTTTGGGGCAGGATTATTTTGATGCGCACATAGAGGTCGCCGCGTTTGCTTCGGCCCGCCGGCACACCGCGGCCTTTGACGCGCAGCATCTCCCCGTGGGTCACGCCCGGAGGTATGGTGAGCGGCTCTTCGCCGTCGAGTGTTTGGATCTTATATTCGGCGCCGAGCAATGCGTCGGAGAGTTTTATCGAGAGCTCGGTCACCAAATTGACGCCGTCTTTTTTGAACCGTGCATCAGGGGTGACGTGGACTTTGACATAGAGGTCGCCCGACGGCGCGTCCTGCGCCGCCTCGCCCGCGCCCGAGAGCCTTATCATTTCGCCGCCCTCGATGCCCGAAGGCACTGCAATTTCTATTTCGGTCTGTTTTTTATAGAGCCCCTCGCCGCGGCAAGTGATGCAGCGCTCTTTGGGGACTGACCCGGTACCGCGGCAAAAGCGACAGGTCTGAAGCATCGTTATCGTGCCGAAGAAGGAGTTGCTGGTTTCGTGGACCTTGCCGGCACCGTTGCAGTGCTTGCAGGTCTCCATGGCGCTCCCCGGTGCCGCTCCACTGCCCTTGCAGGTCTCGCACTGTGCGGTTTTGGCAAGCAGAACGGTGCGCTTGGTGCCGAAGACTGATTCTTTAAACGAAATTTCGAGGTCAATTGAGATATCGCGGCCGCGGCGCTGTCGCGTACCGGCTTGGCCGGTGAAAAAGTCGCTGAAGACGTCGCTAAAATCGAAGCCGCCCTGCGAGAATGCATCCTGAAATTGGGAGAAGTCAAACCCGGCGCCGTTGAAGCCCGCGCCCGCACCGCCGCCTTCGCTGAAGACACGGCCGTAGCTGTCGTATTCTGCGCGCTTTTTGTCGTCACTGAGGATGCTGTACGCCTCGCTCAGCTCCTTAAACTTGTCGGCATTGCCCTCAGCTTTGTCAGGATGATATTTGTGTGCAAGTTTATGGAATGCTTTTTTAATATCGTCTTTTGAGGCGCCCTTTTGGACCCCCAAAATTTCATAGTAGTCCCGTTTGTGAGTAGCCATATTTACTGCCAAGTATAACAAGCAATAACCCTCTGCGCAAACTCACGGTATTAAGCGTTCATTGAGCTTTCCCCGACTTTGTCACCGATTTCTTCGTCATCTTCGGCAAGCAAAATTTCTTTGTCAACACTATCTTCTCCATCATTCGTTAAAAAGCCTCCCGCTTGGATGCTCCAAAGCTTTTGATACAAGCCGCCTTGTTTTAGGAGCTCTTGATGAGTGCCTTGAGCGACCACAGCGCCGCTTTGCATCACCGCGATACGATACGGTCCATTTTCATAATAGTTGAGAGCCGGTGCGCGATGACCAATACTGTTTTGTCGTGCATAAGAGCCTCCAGAGCGTCTTGGATAAGCGACTCGGATTCTGAGTCGAGCGAAGATGTCGCCTCGTCGAGGATGAGCACCGGCGCGTCTTTAAGAATAGCGCGGACGATGGCCACGCGCTGTCTCTCTCCTCCCGAAAGTTTAATGCCGCGCTCGCCGACAAAAGTGTCGTAACCCTCCGGTTGTGCCGAAATAAACTCATGGCAGTGGGCCGCTTTGGCAGCCGTAATCACCTCTTCGTCAGAGGCGTCGCGTCGGCCGTAGCGAATGTTCTCCTTCAGCGTGCGATGAAAGAGGATAGGCTCTTGCGGCACGAATGCGATTGAGTTGCGCAGACTTTCCTGCGTCACCTCGGCGATATTTTGTCCGTCAATCTCGATCGAGCCGCTTTTGACGTCATAGAGTCGCAGCAGAAGCTTGGTGATGGTCGACTTCCCCGCGCCCGACGGCCCCACGAGCGCGATCTTTTCGCGCGGAGCGATGACGAGATTGAATTTCTCGAGCACGGGACGGTCGGTGAAATAAAAATCAACATCCTTGAACGAAACCTCGCCGTTGCTTACCTTGAGTCGTGGCGCGCCAGCCAGATCTTGTACTTCGTGGGGTGTTTTTAAGATGGTGATCATCTCGCTCGCGTCAGCAAACGAATCATAAAACCCGCGTAACGCGCGATTGATGCCGATCAGCTGACCAAAGGTCGTAAGCAAGTAGGATTGAATAAGCACAAAATCGCCTATGGTGATGGCTCCGCGTTGCCAAAATATCGCGGCGCCATAGAGCATCGCGACGTTGATGCCGACGAACAGCAAGCCCATCGCCCCCCAGATGCGCTCATCGACCGTCCATACCGTCAAAGTCGCGGTATGCCATTTTTTGAGCACTTCGCTAAACACACTCTCTTCGTATGCCTTTCCTGAAAATAACGCGATGGTATTTTGGTTACTAATAGCGTCAGCGATAGTCCCGGTTGTTTTGGTATCCGCTTCGGCACGCGCCGCACGGTATGGTTGGCGGTAATTGGATATCCAAATCTGAAAGGCAATGAATACGAGAGCCCACGCGCCGAGCATCTCGCCCAGCAGATGATTGCGGAAGAATAAAATAACTACGGCGCCTGCCACAAACAGAAACGTCGGAGCAAACTGATATATGACCGTATCGAAAAGCTGCTCGAACGAGCGCGCAAAACGGCTTACTTTGTGGGTAAGCGAGCCGGCAAAATTAGAGGTAAAAAAATTATAAGAGTGGCCAAGAAGATACGCGAAAGAACTCTTATAGAGATCTTGCATGAGGTGCGATTCGAGATAATGAGTCGCAACCGCCTGCAATCTCTGCATCGCCCAGCTAAAAAACGAAGCGAGTCCGAACAGCACGATGATGAGTTCAAGCTGATGCAGAGTCTCGACACTCGGGTTTTGGGAAGAAAGCACGTTAAAAAACTGCCTAAAAAATAAAGGCGAAATCAAGCTCGCCGCTTGTATGCCCAAAACACTTATGATCGTTAGCACTAAAGACCCGGGGTAGTGTTTGAGATACGACCAATATTCTGCGAGCACGGTCTTCGCGCTCAAATGTCTCCTTGATAATTCCTGCATTTATCGCATTATAGCACGATTTGACAAATACTAAAAATCCTCGCAGTAGTAAATGCGAGGTTTTTTTATTTTTTATTTCTGCTCGGGATTGTCGTGGGGCGCAGATTGCGAACCCGGCTCTTGCGGAGGAGTAGTTTGTGAGCCGCCGGCCTTTTGGACTGCTTCGTAGACTTTGGAAAGCTCTTTGGTGAGCTCTGCCAGCGCGGATTTTATGCCTACCGTGTCGTCGCTCCCCTTTTTGGCCTCGAGCGCAGAAATTTTTTCGGTAATCGCGGCGCCGAGCTCGGCTGGGATTTTGTCTTTATTTTCATCGAGCGCTTTTTTGGCCGCATAGACCGCCCGCTCAGCCTCGTTGCGCGCGGCGACGAGCTCGACTTTTTGCTTGTCGCTTGCGGCATTAGCCTCAGCATCTTTTTGCATCCGCTTGACGTCCTCTTCGGTGAGTCCCGAGCGCGCTTCGATGCGGATGCTCTGTTCTTTGTTGGTCGCTTTGTCCTTTGCTTTGACCGAGAGGATGCCGTTGGCATCGACGTCGAAGGAAACCTCTATTTGCGGCAGGCCGCGTGGCGCGGGCGGGATGCCGTCGAGCACGAACTTGCCGAGCGACTTGTTGTCGCTGGCCATCGCGCGCTCGCCCTGTACGATGTGAATTTCTACCGATGTTTGGT
This sequence comes from Patescibacteria group bacterium, assembly GCA_028866155.1. Lineage (GTDB taxonomy): Bacteria > Patescibacteriota > Minisyncoccia > Phycocordibacterales > SBAW01 > GWA1-54-10. The sequence goes on along the minus strand of JAGWIT010000008.1, from coordinate 7,482 downwards.
TGTCGGCCGCGGTCGAGAAGGTCTGCGAGCGGCTGGTCGGGATGGTGGTATTGCGTTCGATTATTTTGGTGTTCACGCCTCCCATGGTTTCAATCCCGAGGCTCAGCGGGATAACATCGAGCAGAAGAACGTCGCGTACTTCGCCGCCCAAGATGCCGCCCTGGATAGCGGCGCCAATCGCCACGACTTCATCGGGGTTGACCGACATATTCGCCTTTTTGCCGAAGAATTTCTCTACCGCCTGCTGCATGGCCGGCATGCGGGTTTGGCCGCCCACCAAAATAACTTCGTTGATGTCGCCGACCTTAAACGGCGATGCCTCCATCGCGCGCTTGGTGATGGCCATCGCACGGTCGATAAATTCCGCAGTTAATTCTTCTAGTTTTGCGCGCGAAAGTTTGATAAGAAGATGGCGGGGCCCCGATGCGTCAGAAGTGATAAATGGGATGTTGACTTCAGTATCGACGGCGGTTGAGAGCTCGATTTTTGCCTTCTCGGCGGCTTCGTCGAGGCGTTGGCGTGCGAGCGGGTCGTTGCGCACGTCGATGCCGGATTCTTTTTGGAACTCGGCGGCTAAAAAGTCGATGACTTTTTGATCGATATCCTTGCCGCCGAGGTGCGCGTCGCCGTCGGTCGACTTGACCTCGATGACATCATCACCAACTTCGAGGACCGAGATATCGAACGTGCCGCCGCCGAAATCGAAGACCACTATTTTTTCGTTCTTCTTTTTATCAAAGCCGTAGGCAAGCGCGGCCGCGGTCGGCTCGTTGATGATGCGCTTCACATCGAGCCCCGCGATTTTGCCGGCGTCCTTGGTCGCCTGGCGCTGGCTATCGTTAAAATAGGCAGGCACGGTGATGACCGCCTCGGTTATGGGTTCGCCCAAGCGCTTTTCAGCGTCCACTTTAAGTTTTTGAAGTATCATCGCTGAGATTTCTTCGGGTCGATACCACTGCTCTCCCATCAAGACCTCGATGCCGCCATTCGCGGCCTTGCGTGTCTCAAAAGGCACGGCCTTGCGATCCTTCTCGACACCCGGCTCGTCGAAGGTGTGGCCGATAAAGCGCTTGATTTGGTACACGGTGTTTTTAGGATTGGTGACCGCCTGCCGGCGCGCGATGAGCCCCACCAACCGCTCGCCGGTTTTGCTGAGCGCCACCACCGAGGGTGTCGTGCGTGCGCCTTCGGCGTTCTCAAGGATTTGAGGCTCGCCGCCGCGCATGACGGCCATCGCCGAGTTGGTGGTGCCCAAGTCTATACCAAGAATTTTTGCCATATAGTTTTGATAAGTAATTATATTTTTTAACTTTTCTTATATTTCCTTCCCTTTTGCGAAAGTTGCTACTGAAACTTGTGCGGGTCTTATAATGTTATCGCCAAGCGTATAGCCTGAGCGCTCAACCGAGACAACCGTATGCTCTTTGTCGGCCTGCCCCACCTCTACCTGGCGTACGGCTTCATGCCTGTTTGGGTCGAACATTTCGCCCAAAGGAGAGAACGACACGATGCCGAATTTCTCGAGCGATTTCTTGAGCTCGTTATAGACGCTCGTAATGCCGCTCTTCCACTCTTGGCTCGCATTATTGAACGACGGACTCTTGAGAGCCATTTCAAAAGAATCGAGCGCAGGAATAATTGTCTCGGCAAATTCGGCACGAATCCGCTCTTCTTTTGCCTGGACAAAACCCGCCTCCTCCCGTTTGAAGTTTGCAAAGTCCGCCCGAGCCCTCTGCCAGCCCTCCAAATATTCCTGTTTTTCTTCGACCGCTTTTTTTAATTTCTCCCGCAACTTTTTAACAAGCGCGAGACCCATCTCAGCTTCATCTTCTGGTATGAGTTCTTCATCGGAGTCTGGCATGTGTGCGTATTGTATACAAAAATTTGATGATGTCAAGAAAAAACCGCCGGGCCTCGGCAACGGCTCGAAGGACGGAGTAAGCGACAAGCAGTTAGCGCTTACTCCACTGCTTGCGCTTGCGGGCTTTGAGGAGGCCCGGTTTGCGGCGCTCTTTGGCGCGGGCGTCGCGCTTAAGGAAGCCTTCTTTTTTGAGCGCTCCGCGCAGGTTGAGGTCGTACTCTATCAATGCGCGCGAGATGGCATGGCGCACTGCCGTGGCTTGCCCCGTGATGCCGCCGCCGCGCACGATGACGGTCACTGCGAACTGGGTCGGCAAAGAGACTTTCAAAAACGGCTCGAGAGCCGTCAGTTGCAGTGCCTGCGTCGGGAAATAAAGGCTGGCTTCTTTGTTATTTATCGAAACGATAGTACGCACGCTAGGCGTGAGGCGCGCGCGGGCAATAGCCGTCTTGCGGCGGCCGACTGCTTCTATATATTTGTCTGCGGTTTTAGTTGCCATCTTTTTATATGAGCGGTCGTAAACTCCCATTAGTTCTCAATCACGAGCTGCTTAATCCGGCGCGCCTGAAGCTTATTCTTCGGGAGCATGCCGAGTATCGCGCGGCGCAGTGCCTCTTTCTGGCCCTTACGCGCAATTAACATAGCATAGGTTTCCTTTTTTTGCCCGCCCGGATAGCCCGAGTAGCGGACATACTCCTTGTCTTTGGTCTTCTGGCCGCTCAGGCGCACCTTGGACGCGTTGATTATCTTGACCTCGCCCGAGGCGACGATGTTTTTGGCAAAGCCCGCGGAGTGCTTGCCTAAGAGCACTTTGGCGGCGGCGCTGGCGACACGGCCGAGTGATTTGTTTGTTGCGTCTATAGTCATATTATTCATTCATCTTCTTATATTTGCTCATAGGGTTCGTTACACAAACTCTATGAGCGCCATCTTTGCGGCATCGCCTTTGCGCGGCCCCATTTTGACGATGCGCAAGTAGCCGCCGGCGCGCTTGTTATAATCCTCCGCCGTTTTAAGCAATTTTTTTGCCGCCGATTCGCCAATTTCAGAGATAATGGCGCGGCGGTTGGCGAGCGTGGCGTTCTTGCCTCGCGTGAGCATTTTCTCGACCATGGGGCGGATCTCTTTGGCTTTAGCCTCGCTGGTTTCGATTTTTCCGCGTAAAACGAGCGAGCGGCAAAGGCTCCGCAAAAGCGCGCGGCGCTGATTGGTCTCACGACCGAATTTTCTGTTTACGTTTCCGTGGCGCATATTTTTTATAGTTCAATCGTAAACTCTTGATTATTTTAGGATGATTCCAAAATTAGCCAGTGCGCGCTTTATCTCCTGGATCGATTTGGGGCCGAGGCCTTCGATCTCAAGCAAGTCGCTCTCCTTTTTGCGTGCGAGGCCGCCAACCGTACGGATGTTTGCCTTCTCCAATGCAGACACCGTGCGCGATGAAAGGTCAAGGTCCTCAATGCGGGTTTTCATCGCCTCGGCGGTAATTTCGCCCACGGTCTCTGTGGCTGCGGGCGCGGCCGAGAGACCTGCCGCCGCAGGCAACTCCTCTTCTTTAAAGCCAACCACGGCTTTGAGCTGGGTGATCATAATTTCTATCGCCTGCTCGAGCGCCGCGCGCGGGCCAATGGTCCCGTCGGTCTCTATGGAGATGCGTAGGCGGTTGAAGTCGGTGCGGTCGCCGACGCGCATGTTCTCTACTTCATAATTGACGCGGCGGATGGGTGAGAAAATGGCGTCAACGGAAATTTCGCCGAGGTCGACGCGCTCTTTTTTGAGATTTTCGCGCGGCACGTAGCCGAGGCCCCGCTCGACACGGAACTCCGCCGTTAGCTCAACCTTGTCGGTCAGCTCGCATAAATAGGCGTTGGAGTTGAGCAAGCGCACCTGGCCGGGAAGATTCAAATCGCTGCCGGATATTTTCTTAGGGCCTTTTATGTTGAGCGTCACGGTCTGCGCCTCACCGGTGAGCACCTCAAAGCGCAGCTTTTTTAGATTAAGAAGAATGGTAACCACGTCTTCTTTGACACCATCGATGGTCGAAAATTCATGCGAAACACCCTCTATTTTAACCGAGGTGATAGCCGCGCCCGGGAGCGAAGAGAGGATGATACGGCGCAAAGAGTTGCCGAGCGTATGGCCGTAGCCCGGATAGAGCCCGTCTATTTCAAAAACACCCTCAGGCCCTTCCTCGGAGACAACGCGCGGCTTTGACGGCAATGTTATCGCGTATTCGATCATAAAATAAAAAGATACTAATAATTATTACTGCTACGGTTAGCGGCTGTAGAACTGGATGATGGTCGCCGGGCTAAAGGACGTTTCGGTCTCGCCCACATTCGGCACCAGCTTGATCGTCGCCGAAAATCCGTCGGGGCCGAGCTCGAGCCACTGCGGAGTCTTGGTCTCGGCAGCCGCTTCGGTACGATTGCCAAAGAGCGGGCTCGTGCGGCTCTCGGTGCGGATGGCGACCGTTTGTCCTACCTCAACTTTGTAGGACGGGATGTTCATGCGCTTGCCGTTTACGGTGACATGGCCGTGCGAGACCAGCTGGCGCGCGGCGCGGCGCGTTTTAACGAACCCCGCGCGAAAGACGACATTGTCGAGGCGCGACTCAAGGCGCGTCATGAGACCCGCGGTCGAGTCGAGGCCGCGCGCCCCAATTGCCTCGTGGACATAGCGCGAAAATTGCGACTCGGTGAGGCCGTAAGTAAACCGCGCCTTCTGCTTCTCAAGCAATTGGGCGCCATAGTCGCCTCCGCCTCCGCGTTTGGGGCGTGTCCGGCGCGGGGCGTGCGCTTCGGCGAGTTGAAACGCTTGAGTCTGGCATTTTTCAAACACCGACGCGCCTAATCGCTTGCAAATTTTATATTTTGGTCCAATTAACATAACTTGTTGTGTTCAATATGAGTAGTCATGCCTTGTATTAAACTCTCCGCGCCTTCTTCGGCCTGGGCCCGTTGTGCGGCACCGGCGTCCGGTCCTTAATGGAGGTTATCGCGATGCCCTTGCCCGAGAACGCGCGTACCGACGACTCGCGGCCGGCGCCCACGCCCGCGATGACGACCGAAACCTCTTTGACGCCCATGTCGGTTGCTTTCTCGCCCAGAATCTCGCCCACTTTGGCGGCCGCAAAAGGCGTGCCCTTTTTGGCTCCCGAGAACCCGAGGCTGCCGCTTGAAGACCAGACCACCACGTTGCCCGAGGTGTCGGCGAGGCACATTTTGGTGTTGTTATAGGTCGCCTCAACGAAGAGTACCCCCTGCTCCATCTTGCGGCGGCTTGAGCGCGCCGAAGAGCCGCGTCCTGCGGTCTCGCCCTCGCCCCCTTTTTTGACTATTCGTTTCTTACCCATAGGTATAAGTCGGCAATATACTACGATTTTTAGGTTTTTTCAACCTTGCGGCGGCCCGAGCCCATGGTCTTGCGGACGTTGCCCCGCACCGTGCGCGAGTTGGTCTTAGTTCGCTGTCCGCGTACCGGCAGGTGTTTGCCATGGCGAAGTCCGCGATAGGCCCCGACGTCTTTGAGCCGCTTGATGTTGCCGGCCACTTCGCGCTTGAGGTCGCCCTCAAGCTTCATAGTTTCGAGAATCCCGCGGATCTTTTGCTCTTCGCCGGCCGAAAGTTCATCGGCCTTTTTTGCCGGGTCGATCTTGGCTTGTATGCAAATGGTGCGGCCGAGCGGTATCCCAACGCCATAGAGCGTGGCCAGAGCATAAGGCAATCTTTTGTTTGGTATTGTAATTCCTGAAATGCGCATATCTTTTTTATAGTTGCCTCGTAAACTCGGCATTAGCCTTGTCGTTGTTTGTGGCGCGGGTTGCTGCAGATAACGTACACCCGGCCCTTGCGCCGAGTCAGTTTGCAGTTCGCACAGCGGGCTTTTATCGATGCTTTTATTTTCATTAGAGTCTCCTTGTGATTCGCCCTTTGCCGCCGTACGGGTCGATCCTCACCACCACTTTGTCCCCCACGAGGACTTTGATACGATGAAGGCGCATTTTACCGGCGAGATAAGCAAGAATAATGTCCCCCGACGGGAGAGACACCCTAAACAAGGTATTGGGCAGGGCCTCTTCAACGACACCCTGTACTTCCTCTGCCTGCGTATCCATTAGCGACAGTAGCTATCCTACCCTACCCGTTTATTGATGTCAATAAACAAAGCCTAAATATATGGGGAAAATGGAGAGCCATTGACAAATTACCAAATTTACTGTCCAGTAGTGACCGAGATTTTGTTGGGGTCGCTGGGGAAGGAGGATATCCAGAATGGCCTAATTGATGCTTTGCATGGCGTTGTTGCGGTGCAATTGATGGCGGGAGAGAACGACTGCAAGATGTTTTCAAACTGACTCTTGGGTTTGCCGAGCAATGCTTGCTTGAGCGTCGACGGGTCGAACTGCCACACCAAGGTTGGCGAGCCCGAAAGCTGAAGCTGCAGAACGCCCGTTGTTGCTTTAGTGCTCGAAGCGAGCGCGATGGCGATTTGCGTCGGGTCGGCAAACCCGACCGCTTCGCCGTTGTAGCCTTGGACCGTTTGTTTGGCGATGGCGGCAGCCAAGTCATTTGCGCGCACTATATCGGCGCTTGCAACGGCAGTTTGGCTGAGAGTGACCGTGCCGTCGGGGCTGGGTGTGCGGGCAACGTCATCATAGGAGACTTGAAGAGTCCCCGGTATCGCCAAAAATTCTTTGGGGATCTCAGTGGCCGCCGCATTTTGGAGAGCATTGTCGAGGCCCGATTTCATCGCCTGCTCGGCGTTCGCGAGATCGGCCGGCGCCACCGCCGGCTCCTGCCCCACCAATCCGCCGGTCATCGCCGAAGCTTGCGCATAAAATTTGCTGTATTGCGGAGTATTTTTAAATCCGGGGATGGTGAACTGCGTTTGGCCGACGTTGTATGAGGCGCCCGGCTGGTCGGCATAGGCGGTCACTGACACGGTGCCAGGGTTAAGTGAGCCATCGCTGTTGGTGGTCGCGCCCGGGACCGTCACTGCGGTGTGGATGCGGTACAAATTGCCGTCTTGCGCCGCAAAGCGCGTGTTTGTCACAAGCGGCTGGGCCGCCGTGCTGTAATTGTTGTAAATAGTTATGACGCCCGACGCCGCCCGTGATACCTGCTCGGTCCCGTTTGCTTTGACTGTCGTTGAGGCGGTGCGCGAAGTAGTGACCACTTGGTATGCAAGCGTGCCGGCAGGCGCGTTGGCCGAGGCCTGGATGCTCGCGGGCGGCGTCACGCTCTCTTGGCGGGGAGTGATGGCGACATTTGCACCTGCGAACACGGTCGAGAGCAAAAGCCCCCCCATCGCGCACACTATGACCACTAGAGCGGCGCTCCACAAGAACCAGTGGCTCTTTTTTTTCTTCGGCAGATGCAGCTCGCCCGTAAAATCTTCTTCGTAGGTGTTGTGCTCCTGCTCGGCAACGCGGCGATGAGTGGCTGGTACGGGGATATTGCGGATAGAGCGGTCGCCCTGGCCGGGCAGGCCGCGGGAAGTTGAGCTGTCGGGAGAGCGCATGTCTCGCATATCTTTTAGTATATACCAGATAATTTTGTCTGCCTCGCCAAGTCAAGGCGGGTGTCAATAAACAATGCTTCGAGTAGCAAGAAAACATC
>JAGWIT010000007.1 GCA_028866155.1 Patescibacteria group bacterium | reverse complement strand
GCACAAAATATTCATGGACATATCCTATCATGGACGCGTATGAAAAATCTTTTGCATCGAGGGGAGCGGCATGGTGGCGAGCGCCTCGGCTATCCGCTCGCTCGTGTGGCCGTCACCATAGAGATTACTTTGCGGGTAGCGGCCGTGCGCTAATTGCGCGCGCATCGCTTTCTCAATTTCTGTGCGGTCATAGCCGGCATCCACGACATTGTCGGCCCGCTCGCGCTCTTGCTGGCGCGTGCCGACCACGACGGCGGGCGTGCCGAGGTAGGAGCCCTCGCGGATAAAGCTCGATGAGTTGCCGACTGCGACCGCGGCGTCATTGAGTACACGATAAAAATCCTCGGCGTTGAAGGTTTTGTAGATGCAGAGCACCGGGAGCGTGTGGTGTTTGGTGAACTCGCGCACCGCCGCGGTCGAGCCATCGGTGCCGCCGTCGATGTTGGGCCCGAATAAGAGCGTCGGCATGCGTATTTGTTCCAGCGCGGCGAGGAGTTCTTCCATATTATTTCGTGATTGCACATACTCGGAGGTGACCGGGTGCTGGAGCACCAACGCATATGGTTTTGAAAAATCGATATGGTCGCCGAAGCCCTTGCCGTTGCGCTCCCAAATGCCTCCGTCAATCGTGAGGTCGAGGTCTTTAAGCACATCCATGGTCGGACAGCCGGTCATAATAACGTAGCGCGGGTCCTCACCCATTTGTATGAGTCGTTGCTTGCTTTTGTCCGTGGTAGGAAAGTGTATGTGCGCGATCTTAGTGATGGCGTGGCGCACCGTTTCGTCGAATGTCCCCGACACGTCGCCGCCTTGTGTGTGGGCAACCGGAATATTGAGCGTCGCGGCCGCCATCGCGACCGGCAGCATCTCGTAGCGATCAGCATGCACCAACAGCACGTCGGGTTTTAGCTCCTTCAGTATCGCAGGGAGTTCGAAGAGCACGCTGCCTTGCACCTTGAGCATGGTTTGGAGGTCCCCGCCCTCCAAAAACATCGGCAGGTACCGGTCGATATGAAAACCATCACTGCGTATCAATTTTGGAAGCAACTCGAAACGCGACACGTCTCCCCCGTGCACAAAGGTCTTGATACGGGCGCGGATGAGCCATGGCAGAGATTCTTTTAACGAGCGGAATGTCGAGTGTTTGAGCCCGAACAAAAGTCGCTTGGAGGCCACCGGTATACCGACGATAATTTTGAGTTTGAGGTCCGGACGCGCCACAATAGCGCGCATAACCGGCTTGAGCCGGCCATAGGGCGCGCGGTTGGTGATGACGACCGCTATTTTTCTTGGCGAAGATGACATACTTATTGCTTAATTTTTTGCGGGCTCAACCAGCTCTAACACCGCCTCGGCGACCCGCTCGCCTGCCCTACCGTCGGTATGATAAGCATTTTCTTCGGCTATTTTTTGCCGGCCGGCATGGTCGGACAAAGGGTTTGCCAGATATCCGTTAGTATATCGCACAAGCTCGTCAAATATATAAGCCGCCTTCATGCCATGGGTCGCGAGCACGCGCTTAAAATGCACATAGTCATAGTATCGCGCAATGGAGAGCTCCGGCGGCATATGCGCATGCCCGTCGTAAGCGAGCGTTATCGACGGCTTGTCAAAAATTGCGGCCTCGACGCCAAGCGTCGAAGCGGTGTGGATGAGCAAGTCGCAGTGATACAGCGAGTTCATCAGATGGATGACGTCGGCGCGGTCGAACTCGAACGCCGCTTCATATCCCGCCACCGCGGTGCCGGGCCTATCAAGCGCCCAAAACGGGTAGCGCGGGAGAATCTCGGCGCGATATTTATATTTAGGATGAGGGCGCACCAGCACCTGCGGCGCGCCCACTACAGTACCCTGAGCGATAGCTTCAAGAAAGTCCGAGAGGATTTCCTCGTCATGCGGCGCGAGCTGGTCGCCCGCACCTGCGTATAGAATAAGTTTTTTGCTTGGATCAAAACCAAACCGCCGCATAAACTCCGCACGCGGAATAATGAGGCCACGGTCGGCATACGGGTCAAACTTTGGGAACCCGACGACTTTTATTTTGCCGGCGGGCACATCGAGCGCCAGCGCGTCGCTCCGCATAGCCTCGGTCTCGACCAATAGCATGTCGGGGCACACCGGCAAAAAGGTTTTGAGCGTCAGGTTATCCCAACCCTTAGGCATGCCGATGCTTCTCACTCCGCGCCGGCGCGCCGCCTTGAGCAACCGGGCATCCTCCATCGAAGTGAGGTTGGCGGCAAATACCGCGTCTGGATGATAGAGCTCGAGCAAAGCATCGAAGGAACGCTCCGGCAGCACGTGATAAAACCATCGGCATGCGGCCCGATATCCGCGAAACCGTCCGAGATTCCACAACAGTAACTTTATATACTTCCCGAGCCGCGAGCCGCCCGATGCGTACGAGTATTCAATTTTGATACGGATGCTCTTGGTGTGAAGGCTGTACAAAAAAAGGTCGGCCCAAAACTCCTCGAACCTCGAACTGCGCGCACGCGGCATCACCTCGGCCGATACTCGCTCGGATGCGTAGCGTTCAGAAAAATAAGCAAGTTTATGTTTGGGCACCAACAAAACAACAAGCATGCGCGCACTTAGCCGCGGAAAGATATCCGACTGAAGGATGCTCTTTGAGACTTCCCCGTCGCTGATGGTGATGAAAACCGTTTTCATTTAACGACGCCGAGGAGCCTTAACCAGTAGAGCTCGTTTGCGACACCTGCATACGTCAGTGCCACGGTGTGTTTGCCTGCCGGCACCTCAACCGCCATCACAAGCCCGTTAGCAAGCACAATAGGCGCTTGAACTCCGTCGACCGCAGCTCCCCAACCGGGGAGATAATCATCGGTCACGACAAGCCAGCGCTGTCCTGCTGTCTGCGTTGCTATCTGCATAATGCCGTTTTGATCCTCGATCACCTTTAGAACATCGCCAGCGTTGTTTTGGTAACTCGCACATGACGTACAGTCAAGATAAGTTTGCCGAATAAAATCAGGATGCTCTGCGGCTATTTGGTTCAGCGGCTCGCCGGGTTTGTCCACAATGGAAGGAGTAAGATACACGCGCGGCAGTGCCAGATCGTTGTCGTACACATAGAGCGGAACTTGATAGGGAGAGACCGGGGAGGTGCCGACCAATCGCAAATCTTTGCTGGCGAGCGGTACGCCTGAGACGATATATTTGCCCGACATCATGCCCAAGAGAGCGAGATTTTGGAGCAACGTCGCCTGTAGTTGGTTCTGACTCATCCCTCGCGTCTCATCCTGCGCGCCGTTGATGCTGCCAAGTAGCGTGAGTGCGCCGAGGAGCCTCACCGGCGCGAACGGATCATATCCGTCGACCGTGGCCGCGCCCGAATATTGATTGAGGTTCGGCCATCCCGACGCGAACAGCATCTCGTCGGAGATCTGCACTTCGGACACCGACAACGTGTACTGCGGCGGGATATATTGCCCGAGCCCCTGCGTCATCAAGAACGGCATCGTGCGATATTGGCCCGTGGTGACGCCCGGCATCAGCGCAACCACCGGGTCATAGAGTTTGGCGGCACTTTGCGGCAGAGTACTCGACCACTGCAGGGCGAAGACGGCAAAAAAAGTTATCACTGAGAGCGCGAATTCCACGACAGAAAAAGTTTTTGCCGAAATGCGCCCGCGAGCGGTAAAAAAGAGCAGCACTACGGCGGCAAGCAATATAAGGAACGGGGCATAAAACGCCGGGTCAGCAAATGACACCGCGGCCTGCCACGCCTCTACTCCGCGCGCGAGTGCGTCGCGATAATGCGTCGGATCTTTGCCGAACCCGAAGTGACTGTAGAGCAACGTGCTCATCAGGCGTTGTACAGCGTCTTCAACAAATATCCAAAAGCTCCGAGGTAGGTTGTTGAGCGCAAGCGCTACCGCAGAGAGCGCGGCGGCGCACGCCACGGCAACATAGGATAGTCGCTTGGTAAAAGTTGAAATTGGATTGGCGCGCACGAAGTCAAATCCATACGCGCCTATGAGCGCCAAGAACCACGCGCCCAAGTACATCCATCGGTAGGGAAAGCGGAACAGCCCGAAGACCGGTAACTTTTGCATCATATAAAAGATCGGTGAATATTGCAGCGACGCGATAAAACAGAACGCCAAGAGCCAAAATAGCGCTCGTAGCGCGCGGGCTTCATTGGAGACATGCGGCCCGTCACGCCGCCGCAACAACTCGCGCGCACCCACAATTGCGAGCAAAAAGAGCAACGCGCCGACATACAAAGGTTTGCGCCCCGCCGAAAGATACGGGAAGTACAGATAATCGGGGAACGCAAAAAGCGAGAGGTCGCCAAGCCCCACCGACTTGTATATGGCCTGGTCATAGGACACACCCGCCGAGCGCACCGTGAGCGGGGTGAACTTAAGCGCCGGGAGTATCTCGGGCAAGCCAATGACAAACGCTATCGCAATAATTAAGAGTCCGAGCCCCGCCCATTGCGCCATCGCTCGCAAATCCTTTTTGCCCGGTAGGATTCGAAAGAAATACCACAAATAAAAAATCCCGAAGAGAAACAGCGTATCGATGGTGAACTGCGCATTGCCGCAGATAAACACCCAGCCTATGGCCGCGCCCATCGCCGCTACCCATCCCAAGCGCCGCAGATTTGTCTCCGCCTTAAAGAAGCGCAAACCCGCGAAGAACATGAACGGCAAAAGAAAAATACTGTCGGCGATGACGATGTTTGATAGATAGCGCCAATTAAACGCGATGATATAGCCCATCCCGGTGAGGAGCGACGCCATGCGAGAGAGTTTGAGCTCGCGGCTCGCAGCGTAAGAGGCGGCGAGCACCATCAAAAAGTCGATGGCGAGGCGTAGGTGGTAGGCGGTGAAGGTCGGCAAATGAAAGAGGAGCCAATTGAGCGGGTCAAGAAACCCGGCCGACTGGCTGAGATAGACAGGGAAGCCCATAAAAATGGACGGGTTCCACAAAAAAGAAGAGCGGCTCACTACCGCGTGGTGATAAAAGTCATAGACGGGATAAAAATAAATCGTGGCATCGGCGTCGATGAACTGCCTCCCCAAAAATAGAAAGGGAAAGAGCACGGCAAACGTGATAACTGTCCAAAAAGCAAGCAGGCTCAGGCGCGGCCATGTATAAAAAAACTTCATGCGAGTATGTCGTTAGGATACAATACTGCCCACAAAAGAAAAACCCCATAAAAGTATGCTATGCTCGGCCAATGGAGAAATTGAGAATCCGCCTGAAATATCTGCTCTCTCGGTGGTTCAATTTTAACTCAGAGCGGGTTGGTGGCCGGAAAGTCTTTTTCTCATCCTACGCAGAATTTTGGCAGATGTATCAGTCTATTTTCATTCGAGAGATATATAGGTTCTCGTCTAATAATACCCCCCCCCTGTATCATAGATGCCGGGGCGAATATGGGTTTGGCTACGCTTTACTTCAAAAAACTGTACCCAAATGCCAGGATCATTGCCTTCGAACCGTCAGACAAAGCTTTTAAGTTCCTCAAGAGGAATACCAAAAACCTCAGCGATATAACTCTCGTCCACGCTGCTCTTTCAGATAATCCGGGAACCTTGGATTATTTTTCGTTCAAACACAGACCTAGTGACGTAGGAGGAACTACTGTAACCAAAACCGCCGATGCAAAGCAAAAAGACTTTAATCAAAAGACTGAAGTACAGAAGGTTAAAACTATCAGGTTGTCCGATTTTATTGAAGGGGAGGTTGATTTCCTAAAAATGGACATAGAGGGGTCTGAGATTCTTGTGTTAAGAAATCTGCGAGATGCTAAAAAACTTAAGAACGTTTCTGAGATAGTTATGGAGTACCATCACGACTACTTCGATGGTCCACATCTCCAAGAGATTCTTCAAATCTTAAAAGATTTCAAAGTGGTTGTTTGGCAGGACGCTCCATCCAAGAATATACGAAAGACCTTCGAGCGGAAGAAAACGCACTTTAATATGATTTCTGCCTGGGTATAGGGTATAGAAGAACATTTGGGCAAAAACATATTAGCCGTTGGCTAAACCCTTGTATTGAGGAGCAAAATTGGTACTATGGAACCTATTCAATAAATAATTAGTATTATTACGGTATATGAAAATCGGTTTTATAGGGCTGGGTAAACTCGGTCTCCCTTGCGCAGTAGCAATAGACCAAAAAGGGCATGAGGTGATGGGCTATGATCTCAACCTGTCGCGGATGCAGAAAGAAACAATAAACTATCGCGAGACGGCGCCGGATGGCGTCTCCCCCTTTGAGCCACTCTTGCGTAAAAGTAATCTCAAGTTCGGCAGCATCGACGAGGTCGTGCGCCACGGCGAGATAATCTTCGTCGCCATCCAGACCCCTCATGAGGAAAAATACGAGGGCACGACGCGCATCCCCAAGCAACGCGTCGATTTTAACTACGACCATTTGGTCAAAGGTGTCAAAGAAGTTTCAAAAGCGATCGAGAAGTCCGGCAAGGACCGCGTGGTGGTCATCATCTCAACCGTTTTGCCAGGCACTATTAAAAAACGCATCCTCCCTCACCTCAACAAGCACGTGAAGCTCTGTTACAACCCGTTCTTTATCGCCATGGGCACGACGATGCGCGACTTTCTCAACCCCGAGTTCGTGCTTTTCGGCGTCGTCGACGAAAAAGCGGCCGCACTCGCTGAAAAATTCTACCGCACGCTCCACCTCGCGCCCTTTTACCCCACGAGCCTCGAGAACGCCGAGCTCATCAAAGTTTCCTATAACACCTTTATCGGTATGAAGATAGTGTTCGCCAACACGATGATGGAGATCTGCCACAAGCTCGGCGGCACCATGGACGTTGACGCGGTGACCAACGCGCTGAAGCTCGCCAACGAGCGGCTCATCTCGCCAAAATATCTCGGCGCGGGCATGGGTGACGGCGGCGGCTGCCACCCGCGTGACAACATCGCGATGTCATGGCTCGCGCGCAAGCTCGACCTTTCCTACGACTTCTTTGACTCGCTCATGACCGCGCGCGAGAAGCAGACCGAGTGGCTCGCCAAACTCATGACGGAGTACAAGTTGCCGAAGGTCATCCTCGGCAAGGCGTTCAAGCCCGAGACTAACATCACGACCGGCAGCCCTTCGATACTCCTCAAAAATATCCTTGAAGAAAAAAAGCAAAAAGTGACGATGTATGACCCCTACCTCGACGGCCCCATGCCTATATGGACAAAAAAGAGCGTTTTCTTTGTCGGCACCAAGCATCCGCAGTTTGAAAAGATAAAATTTCCCAAAGGCTCGGTAGTCATCGACCCTTGGCGCTATATTAAAAAACAAAAAGGAGTGGAGGTCATTCTCGTGGGCGCGCCGGAGCGCTAGGTTATACTTGTATTGATGCAAGCACTACCGCTGTTCTCCATCCTCATCTGCTCTGTCGGCAAAACAGAGCTGGTGGAGGGTGCCATTCACTCGATAACGAGCCAGAATTTTGACGATGTCGAGATAATCGTTACCGACACCAGCGGCACGAACTCTATCCGCTCTCTGGTTGAGTCATTGGACGACAATCGGATCCATTTTTATGAAGTGCCCGAGCTCGACCCCACCATCGGCTGGGAGTTCGCCTACACCAAATCGACCGGCCGCTATGTGCTGTGGTATGACGACGATAATCAGCTTATCCCCGGCTCGCTCGCACAGTATGCAAAGATAATCACCGAGCAGGGTGCCGACATTGTCTCAGCCAACCATGTCTATTATTTCGGCGAAGGCAATCGCCACGACCCCGGGCACGACAACGCGCTCACGGTGCTCTTGCCCTACTCTGGCACCACTAAAGTGTACGACCGCGACACACTCCTGAGCGCGGTATCTGATCTCAGGATGGGCCGCCCCGCCATGCCGGCGCGCTGGCACTCGGCGGCGACGTTCGTGTCGCGCGACATCTGCGAGCAGGCAGAGCGTGATGTCGGCTATATTGTCGCGCCGCATATGTATGGGAACTATACGCTACACCCGCTTATTTTTTGGTACGCAAAAAAACCGCTCTACTATGATCAGCCTCTGTGCGTAATCGGCAAATTCGCCAGCTCAATAACCCAGCAATGGTCAAACACTTTCGTGAAGCCGCGGCGCATCAGTACGCTGCCCTACCGGTACACCGGTGTGTCGGTGCGTACGCTTGGCAACACCACTGCGGAGTGCTACTTAAAAGTGCAACATGATCTGCCAGCACTTGAGCGCTACCCGTTTAATTGGGAGACATTCTACCGTCGCTACATCAGCGAACTTTTGTTCCTTAAGATTCCATTTGGCCGACACCTGCACGCATGGCGCGAGGCATGGCGAGCCGTTGCACGCACCGAGCCGTCGGCGCGTCGGCGGTTGCGCCGACAAATACTCAAACAATTTACTCAATCATTGGGCTTGCGCCTGCTACGCGCCGTACATGTGTGGGATGCGGCGCGCTCGCGGATGCGGGGCGCCATCCCGCGCAACGATAATCGCAAGACCATCCCGCTATCACCCTACGGCATCCATACTATTGATGAGTGCGCCCAGCGCCTGGACGAAGTACTCTCACAAGCGCTTGGCGTACGCTTCCAATAACGACACGGTCTTCATCGTCGAACGAAAGAAAATCACTTCGAAAAAGACGGACACCGCCGAGGTACTTGCGCAGGCTGCGCACGCGGCCAATAGCCTGCAGTGTTCCGGTGAGGACCGATTCGAACGCCAATCCATAGAGACCGAAATACGTCACGCCGATAAACGCGAACACTATCGTCGACGCGGTCTTAAAGAGCATCGACATAAAAAAACTCTTTTGCAATTTTAATGCCGAAAAAGCGGGCGTGACTATGGCGATGACGGCACCCGGTATGAGTCCCAGGAGCATCAGCCGAAAGAGCGGAAACGCGCCCACGTACTTAGGAAATATCCAGCCGAAGATGGGCGGGAAAAAGATGAATGCACCCGCTCCCAACACAAGATACGCCAAAAATTGATACTCGATGCCCTTACGCACCAATCGCACAAACCGTTCTTTATCATGCGCGTACTGCGGCAAGAGAGGCGTGAGGACAGAAGGGAGCGGCACCAGCGCCGTGGTATGACTCATGAGCCCCGCGGCGACCGCGTAGAGGCCGACCGCCTCCTCGCCAAGCACGCGCCGGATGATCCACAGGCGCGCGGCACTGCCGACATTGCCCGTATAGGTGCTCAGTGTGCTCCACATCCCGCGCCCCCATAAAAAACGGGACCATGGCACGCGCGGCGTGGCAGCCCCGTCATGGAGCATCGAAAAAAGCCTCAGTGAGCGCGGTCCAAGTACAAGGACGGTGAGGAGCTGTGAGAACAGCACGGCATACAGCACCCCCTCGACGGTCAGGTGCACATACAAGAGTAGTACAAAAAGCAGGATCAACTTCGCCGCTTCACTCAGCACGTTCATGAGCGATTGTTCAAAAAATCGCAAATGCAAAAGAAAAAGAGTGCCTATAGTGGTGGTGAGCGGAGATAGCAAAAACAAAAACGAAACAATGCGTATGTCGTAGCTTGAAAGATGATATAGCCGCACAAATACGTCCGCGCCAAAAAATACCGCGGCCCAGGCAACCACCCCGAGCGAAAGTTGCAATGTCAGCGACGAATAGAGTATCGCGCGCGCGCTCGAGAGATTCCCCCGCCCCTTCTCAGCACCGACGTCCGCCAACACCAGCGAGCTGATACCCGGTAGCATAAAAATGCCTAACAGAGAGGTGAGTGAAAGCGAGAGCTCAACGACGCCATATTGTGCAGCGCTGAGACGGCTCAAAATCAAGAACACCGACACCAGCCCGATGAGCTTGATCAGTATCGTCGTGAACGAGGTGAGCGCGGTGCCTTGTGCAACCGTTTTGACAATGGGGACATTCATGCGGGTAGGCGTCGCGCTAGGCGGACATCTCTATATTAACCCGCTTGGGACACATCTGGTTTCAATCGCGCGGTAATCAATAAATGCCACCCCCACCACCGCTTGATAAGCGAGAATAAAGTCGATGGCATGATGTTCCATGGGAATTTTTTGACATAGCGATATTCTTTGTATTCGGAAATACGGTATGGAAAGATGTGATCTTTTTTGATTGAGATGATTTCAAAATCTTTGAGTAACTCACGAGCTTCGCGCTTGCTGTAGGTGTTGGCTATGGGACATCCGTACTGCGCCTCAGGCTGGTCAAAACCAAGGAATATCATAAGGCTCTTCCACGAATATTTTGCATAGAGCATGATGCGCAACTCCGATTGCGGAGTCATATATTTCTCTATCTCGGTAATTATTTTTTCTGGATGCGGCGAATGATGTATCACGCCGAACGAATAAACAAGGTCATACGGTTCGACCGGCACCACCCTTGACATCTCCTCACCATTTGCCAGATAAAACTGTACAGTAAGACCCGATACTGCAAATCGTTGCTTTGCAATATCGAGGCTCGCTTGAGAGAGTTCAGTTCCCGTCACTTTCGCTCCCGCCTTCGCCAGGACAGAAGTGTCCGTCCCGATGCCGCAACCGACTTCAAGCACTTTTTTGCCTCTCCATTTCTCGGCCTCCATAAAATGGAGGATATGCGGCTCGACAAAGTAGCGCCGCTGGTCTACCTCGTCAAAATATTCTTTTGTCCCGACCAGCTTCGGAGAGTGCTTAACATTACAGGGCCGGCGATCCCAAAATGCCCGAACATCATCAAGTGTCGGTTCTGCGGCGGCATCCATACCGTGTGAGTATAAAACAAAATACCTGCTGGCGCGAACCTTGCGCCTATTGCTTTTTGCGCACCCGTGGCATACTCTCGTATTAATGAAAAAGTATCAGTTATGCGTCATTGGCGGCGCGGGGCATGTGGGTTTGCCGCTTGGGGTCGCCTTCGCCAATGGCGGAGTCAAGACCGTGCTCTTTGACCTCAATGAGGTATGGCTTAAAAAAATCGAATCGGGCAAATTTCCTTTTAAGGAGCACAACGGCGACAAAGAGCTGAGGGCCGCGCTGAAAAAGAAAAAGCTCTTTACCTCGACCAAGCCCGAGAGCATCGCGCAGAGCGAAACTATCATCCTCATCACCGGCACGCCGGTCGACAAATATCTAAACCCCGACCTGCGCGAGCTGTTTGACATGCTTGAGAAATATCTCTCCTACTTCAGGGGCGGCCAGACGCTCATATTGCGCAGTACCGTCTACCCCGGCATAAGCGAGCAGATACAAAAATTCTTCAACGAGAAGGGCAAAAAGGTTTCGGTAGCGTTCTGCCCCGAGCGCATAGCACAGGGCCACTCGCTGCGCGAGTTGCGCGAACTACCGCAGATAGTCTCGGCCTTCAACAACAAGACGCTCCACAAGGTGAGCGCGCTATTTAAAAAGATATCGCCGTCGATCGTCACTACAAAGAAGCCCATCGAGGCCGAGCTCTCAAAGCTTTTCTCCAACGCATGGCGCTACATCAAATTTGCGGTGGCCAACCAGTTCTTCATGATAGCCGACCAGCACGATCTCGATTACCACCACATCCATTCGGTGATGGTGCAGGACTACGCGCGCAATGCCGATTTGCCGCGGCCGGGGTTTGCCGCCGGGCCGTGCCTTTTTAAAGACACGATGCAGTTGGCCGCGTTCAATCACAACAATTTCTTTCTCGGCCACTCATCAATGCTCATCAACGAAGGGCTCCCCAACTATTTGGTGCAAAAATTGCGAGGGCAGCACGATCTGCGCGCCAAAACGGTCGGCATCCTCGGGATGGCCTTTAAGGCTGACAGCGATGACGCGCGCGACTCCCTCTCCTACAAGCTCAAAAAAATACTCGAGGCGCAATCGGGCAAAGTGCTCTTGCATGACGTGCACATTGAACATCCCTCGTTTGTTGGGTTAGACGAACTCATCAAAAGTTCGGATATCATCATCCTCGCGGCGCCGCATCAGGAGTACAAAAGCATTAATCCAAAAAAGCATCCGAAAAAGACATTTGTCGACATCTGGAACTTCTGGCCGCAAACGAAATGAAAAAAATCCTCATTACCGGCGGAGCGGGTTTCATTGGGTATCACTTGTCAAAGCGGCTGGCGGCCGAGGGTCATGACCTCGCCATCGCCGATAACTTCTTCCGCAGTCGGCACGACAATGATTTTGCCGCTCTCTTGGCAAACCCCAATGTCAAACTCATCGAGGCCGATCTCACCAAGCCAGAGAGTTGGGATACAATCGGCGCCGGCTATGACGAAGTGTACCACCTGGTAGGCATCAACGGGACAAAATACTTTTATGAAATACCGCACGAGGTGCTGCGCATCGGCGTCTCAACAACCATGAACGCGCTCGAGTGGTTCCGCTCCACAAACAACAAGCCGGATGCAAAGATTCTCTACACTTCATCCAACGAAGCGTACGCGAGCGGTTTCGACCTCGGCACCGTGCCTATCCCCACGCCCGAGCAGGTGCCGCTCGTCATTGCCGACACCTATAACCCGCGCTGGTCCTATGGTGGGCAGAAGCTTATCGGCGAATTGTTTTTTATCCACTACGCTAAGGCTTACAACTTCCGCATGTCTATCGTGCGGCCGCACAATTTTTCTGGCCCGCGCGCGGGCTACGAGCATGTTATCCCCGAAATAGTCGGCCGCATCGCGGCACAGACCGAGCCGTTCCCCATTTTTGGCGCCGACGATACGCGCTCGTTTTGCTATATAGACGACGCCGCGGAAGCTATACAGCGAGTGATGGAGTCCAAAACAACCGACGGCGGCACCTACCACATCGGTACGTCCGATGAGACGGTCATCGAGGATTTGATACATACTATTTTTGACTTGATGCAGTGGCATCCCAAACAAATAGAAACAAAGAACTCTCCCGCCGGGAGCGTCAAGCGGCGCTTGGCGGACGTCTCAAAAATAAAAAAGGATACGGGCTGGGAGGCGAAGACAACGCTCCGCGAAGGATTGCAAAAAACAATCGATTGGTATCGTAAAAATCCGAAACCAAAGAAATGAAAAAAGTGCTCGTCACCGGCGCATCGGGTTTTATCGGGCAGGCGGCGGTGCCTCTGCTCGTTAAAAATAAATTTTCGGTCACCGCGCTCACGCGCGGCAAAGAGCGCTTGTTCGGCTCTTCGGTGCGGTATGTCCGGGCCGATTTGTCGCGCGCCGTGCCGCCATTTGCCCTTAAAAATATCAATGCTGTCGTACACCTCGCGGGCGAGATCAACATCAACGCCTCAATTGAAGATCCCCGCGCGAACATCGAGCACAATCTCGCCATGACGTTTAACGTGCTCGAGGCTGTCAGAAAATCCGGCAATAAGCCGCTTGCTATTTTTATTTCGACCGACCGCGTGTACGGTCACACCAAGCGGCGTGCGGTCGATGAGGAGGAGCGTCCCTTCCCCATCGAACCGTATGCCGCTTCTAAAATGCTTTCTGAAACGCTGTTCGAACTATACGCGCATCTCTACGGCATCCCGTATATCGTTCTGCGGTTCGACAGCGTCTATGGGCCGCACCAGCCTCGCGAGATGTTCATTTCCGACCTGATACAAAAGATGCACAAAGATGCGCTGGTCAAGACCGGCTCGCTTGCAGTGCGCAAGAACTTCGTCTATGTTGCCGACGCGGCGGATGCAATTGTCAGGTCGCTTAGAGCCCCTGTTTCCGCGCATAATACCGTTTACAACATCGGCGGCAAGAGCTATGCACTCAGCCAAGTGGCGGCAGAGATAGCGCGGGAGATGTCCAAGCGCGCGGGCAAAAAAATATTCGTGCGCGCCAACGCCCTGCCCGGCCGGCCGGCGCGGATAGAGGTCAGGCCGTTTAATCTCTCGACAAAAAAAGCCTTCCATATGCTACACTGGCGGGCGAAGACGCCGCTTACCGAAGGACTGCGGCACACGATAGATTATTTTTTACAACCATGAGTGAAGCGCAAGAACTCAAAAAGATACGGTCTCTCATCGATAAAGTGCTCACTCGGCGCGAAAAGACGCGCCGCGCGTCCGCTGGGACCACCGTGGGCGTGGGGTGGCCGGTCTATGATATCAACGAGGTCGACGGCGCCCTGCAGGCGCTCTTGGAGTTGCGCATATCGCAGGGGCCACGCGTCAAAGAGTTTGAGCAGCGCTTCGCTTCATACGTCGGCAAAAAATACGCGGTAGCAGTCAACTCCGGCTCCTCCGCCAACCTCGTCGCGCTCACGGCGCTTATGCAGGCCGGCAAGCTTAAAAAAGGCGATGAGGTGATAGTTCCCGCGACCACATTCGCGACCGTCGCATCGCCGGTCCTGCAGCTAGGCCTGGTACCCGTGTATGTCGATGTCGAGAAGGATACGTGGAACCTCGACCCACTCGGGGTTGCAAAGGCTATACGCAAAAAAACAAAGATCATCATGGCGGTGCACACCTTCGGCAACCCGGCAAAGATGCGTGAGATTATGGCCATCGCGCGGCGGCACAAGGCGCTCGTGCTTGAGGATTGCTGCGAGGCGCACGGCGCGCGGATAGGCAAAAAAGTTGTCGGCTCTTTCGGCGACATGGCAACGCTAAGCTTTTTTGTGGCGCACAATATCACGACTGGCGAAGGCGGCATGATCTTTACCGACGACAAAGTGCTCTACGACATCCTCACCTCGGTGCGCGAGTTCGGGCGCGTGACCGTGCCTATGGAACGTTTCGGCTACAAAGACAAATACCTCGGCAACTACGACGCGCGCTATCTCTTCACGCGACTGGGCTACAACGTGCGCATGACCGATATCGCCGCCGCGCTCGGCCTCGCACAGCTAAAGAAACTCGACAAGCTCAACGCCAAGCGCATTTCTATCGTCAAACAATATCAAAAAGGCTTGGCGCCCTACGCGACATTCCTCATCCTGCCGCAGGTGAGGCCCGGTACCTTTCACAGTTTTTATGGCTATCCGTTCGTCATCAAAAAAGACGCGCCTTTCATGCGACAGGAGCTGGTCGATTTTTTGGAGTCACGCGGCATCGAGACGCGCCCGTTCTTCGGCGGCAACTTGCCCGATCAGCCAGCCTTCCGCCATGAGCCCAAGCGCGTAGCGGGTGTGCTCCCCGTGGCGAAGTTCTTGCGCGAACAATCAATATTCATCGGCTGCCACCCGGAACTGAGCCAAAAGCAAGTTGCTCACGTTCTCGCCGCGTTCGCGGATTTCTTCAAAAGCAGGGCTCGATAGTGATTTTTGAGGCCGAACAGAAACCACCGCAGGTATGCGGGCAGCCATTTGCGCAGTTGAAATTTTGACACGCCCACGGTGCGCTCGCGCCACACCACCGGTATCTCGACTATTTTTTTGCCGGCCAAGTATCCTTTTATCGTCAGCTCGAGCGTTACTTCAAATCCGCGCTGCGACTCTATGGTGACGCTCTCTAAAAAAGATTTTTGATACAAGCGCGTCACATACGTGGCGTCGTGGGTGGGTAAGCCGATGGCCCAATAGAGGCTCACCCCCGCAAGCCGCGAGAGTATGCCTTTGAGGAGCGGGCCGCCGATGTGAGCGCCGCCCTTCATGTAGCGCGAGGCGACCACGATGTCCGCATGCGTTTTATAACAAGTCGCGACCAGCGCATCTATGCGCGCGATGATCTCAGGCGGGTCGTCGGCCAAAAGCATCAGCACCGCGTCGGCGGCCGCAGCATCGAAGCCGGTTTTGATGGCGCCGAGCGCGCCCTTGGAAGCGTTTCGGACTAACTGCACGCGATTATCCTGTTGAGAAATAGGTTCCGCAACCTCAAGCGTTGAATCCTGCGGAAAATCATAGATGAGCAGGAGACGCCAGTCTGAGCGCACGGCTTTTGCGATGCCAGCATAGAGGGCCGAAAAATTCTCTTTTTCGTTATAGACTGGCACGATGATGTCGACGCGGTTATTCATTGCGTATGAGGCTTTAAAGCATACATTATAGACACATCATGGTAGACAAATGCAATGTGATGATTGCCGGCGGGCACCTCAACAGTCTGAAACAAATAATTGGCGGTATAGATAGGCGCGGGCACCCCGTCGATGGTCGCGCGCCAGCCGGGCATCGCGCTTTCAGAGAGCACAAGCCATTGCGGGACGGCCGACATTGTTGAGAGCTCTATATCGCCGTTCTGATACCGGTCGGCGGTTATGCTTCCGGGACCGCCCGCGTCGGCCGTGCAATCGCCGCACTCTATCCACGTTACTTTTGAAAAATCGGTCGTGGTCGCCACCGACAGCAGCAACGGTGCGTCCGAGCCGGCAAAAAAGCGCTCCGAGCCGGCAAAATAGGCGCGCGGCAGGACGCGGTCATTCTCGTAGACATATAGCGATGCGCTATTGCCGCCGCCGACCGGCAAGACAATAGCGTCGATCAGTTTAAGCGCGGGAGTTGCGAGCTGATACGGCGAATAAACATATTTGACGTTCATCATCGACAGTAGGGGGAGCTTCTGTAAAAAATCTTTTAATTTATCGGCAAGCGGAACCTGTTTTGCCGTTGCCGTTGATTCGTCAAATGCCTGCGTTTGCGTCTCGTTTCCGACAATGCCAAGCAACTTGTCGACCCGCAGGGTTCTAAACGCCTTCATGCCGTCCATCTGCTCGATCCCGAAATAAAGGTTAGTGTCATTGACGAGGGTCTCGCGACCCACTGCCGCAAGCTCCTGCGGCGGCCCATTATAATGATCATAAACTTGGTTAAAAAGTCCGTCGCTGACCAAAAAGCCAAGTATCCGGTAGCTGTCGGGGCTAGATTCGCGAGAACTTAAAAAGCTGACAAGCGCGGGCTGTTTCGTGTACAAAGCCCCCGGCACCAAGTCGCTCCACTGCAGCGCGCATACGCCGATTGCCGTCGCGAACGTGAACGTGACAACTAGTGAGGCAACTGTTCGCCGAGTGGGCGCATACAAAAGATAAGTAAAAAAAGCTGCCGTAACCACCCACGTTGCGACGCCAAATAAAAATCGCGGATTGGCGAGCGAGAACATTGCCGCAGTCCCGCTCAACGTTTGGGTGAGGATGACGAGATAATGCTCCGGCGGATACTGGAGCGCCCGGCCGTGCGTATACCACTCCAGTAGTTTTTGCAAAAGAGTCAAGGAAGCTTCGATGTGCGATACCAGTACGGCAAGCGCTATGCTCCCGAGTGCAAGTGCCAGCGCGACAACCGCGCATGCCACCGCCGTAAACCGGCGCGCGCGCAGTGAGAAACGCTCTGGATTCTGCAGCAACCCCTCAATGCCCACCGCGCCTAGAAACGCCAGCGGAAATGCTCCCGCCGTCAGCCAGCGAAGATTGCCGCTCATGTGCGACAGTGGCGGCACATGCTCGTTTATCCAGCTAAACCCCGGCAGATGGAACGCAAACGCCGCGCACAGTGCGTACGCTCCCGCGAACAAAAGTGCCTTTTGAGTGCGGTAGTAGAGCAAACACAAGAATACACAAACGAGTCCCAGCGCGCCGATATAAAACCCGGAGGTACTGCCACCGCCAAAGAACGGCACTTGAAAATACGGCGGCAAAAAAAGAGTGATGAGTTCGGTCGCATGCGGATGGTCCGCCGTCTGCAGTGCATACATTCCCGTGCGCGTGGTGAGGTTGATGAGCAGGGCCGACGGCACCCACTGCGGTATGCTCAGCAGCAATCCCACCGCCGCCATACCCACAAAGCCGATGGTAACGCGTAAGTTGCGGTAGAGCGCGCGCGCGTTAGAAAAATTTTGCCAATCGAGGAACAGCGCATAGAGCCCGGCGATACCGCAGGTATAGAACATGATCTGCGCCGTTCCTCCTAAAAAACCCAGTCCAATAGCCAGGCTCCCGCCGATAAGCGCCAACACGTATCTCGATGTACTCTGCGAAATTTCTAAATAATCGAGCGCGAGCAATATCCCCGGGAAAGCCAAAAACGCATACGCGGAGAGCGTGCCGACGATCAGCCACCCGAACGTCGTCGCCAAAAAATATCCGAGCGCAAGGCTCAATGCCGATGCTTGCTGCCAACCTTGCCGCCGCCCATACCAATACGAGAGCCACAAGCCGCCTATGACCCCAAGCACTATGCCCACATGCTCGGCCAGCATAAACGGGAGAAAAAAATATAGCCCGAGCAGTATCGGGTTCCAGGTGCTGGCAAATTGATAGAGATTGGTCGGCATGCCGCCAAAGTTTGCACCGTCCCACAACAGCGAAGTGCCTGTATGGAGCGCGTGCTCCACAAAATACGCGAGCGCGTAGTAGAGGCCTATCTGCTCCTCGCCGGCGAACGCCATGCCAAAAAAGAGCAGCGGTGTAAAACTGAGGATTGCAACGAAGGCGAGCAGTGCATACGGCGCGAGCGTGCGGAGGAGCGATTTTGACATAGCAAAAATAGATTATGCTTTGTGCTCCAGCGCCTCCCGGGTTATCGGATCGTATTTTTTGAGCGAGATGGTCGTTTTGGCTCCCAAAATATTCGGATATTGCTCGGATGGCAGGCCGCCGGCAAACTGCTGGGGTCGCATGGCGTAGATCATTTCGGGTTGCAGTGCGGTGCCCGCGGGGATGTCCTGCCCCGCCATGAGCGACTTGCGAAACAAAGGGCGAAACACCGCTTCATCCTCCTGCAAGACTTTAATTTTTTCGCCCATACCTTTTTGCACCGTCTCGCTGGCGAGAACACGCTCACGCATCATCGCATCGGTTTGGATTACGCGGACATTGCGTACCAGCTCGGCAAACTCAGCCGGGGTTTGGGACACCTGGTGGTCGGCGCCATAGAGTTCGCGCGCGAGCGAGAAATGTTTCTCGAGCACCGTGGCGCCGAGCGCCACCGCCGCCAGTGCTGCGTCATTGGCAATAGAGTGGTCGGAGAATCCGATAGGTATGCTGAACTTTTCTTTAAAAAACTCAATAGTGCGCAAATGGAGGTCTTCGGGCGGGCACGGATATTTTGATACGCAGTGCAAAAGCGCCACGCGGTCGTTCTTTTCGCGCAAAAAGGTTATCGCTTGTTCTATCTCCTTGAGCGTGCTCATCCCGGAGGAGATGATGATGGGCTTGCCGCTGTGGCGCAGATAATCGAGCAAAACGAAGTCGAGGATGTCGCCGGAACCTATCTTCCAAAGGTCGACGCCGACTTTATCCAGCTTTTGCGCTGCGCCGCGGCTCATAGGAGTCGAGAAGAAGACAACGCCCTTTTCCTCACAATGGGCTTTGAGCGGCTCTAAAAACTCCTTAAGAGGCGTCGCGTTGGTGTTGCGCGTTACCCAGCGGTACCGGTCACCGCCTTTAAAATGCGGCGACTCAACTGCGAGATTGAGTTGTTCGTCCTCGACCGTGTGGGTTTGAAATTTAACAGCATCGGCTCCGGCGGCAACCGCCTCGTCGACCAGTTGTTTGGCGTTCTGCAGATACTCGCCGACCGTCCGCTCATTCGCGGTTTGGATAAAATTCTTGCCTACTTCAGCAATGATAAATACGCCTTTTTCTATTTTCTCCCATATCTGGTCGCTTTTGTTGGAGGCCATGTGCATCAAAAAGTACCACGAATCCGCGAAAAAATCCTCTGTGCGCGCTTGTCCCACGTGTGCTCGAGCACTAGCGCGCGCGCCGCATAGGCGCGCGAATCCCCTCCGCCAAGCGCTTCGACGATCCCTGCTTTGAGTGCCCCGGCATTGTCCGGCGCGACCAGGTAGGCAGACGACTCCGAAACAACTTCGGCGATCGAAGGAACGTTCGACGCGACAATAGGCCGCCCGCTTGCCATATACTCGAATAATTTCATCGGCGAGGTATACTGCGCCGAAATAAGCTCGCGCGCGCTGTTGGGAAGTACCAGTACGTCTGCGGCGCTCTGCCACAGCGGCACTTCGCTATGCGGGACATGCCCGACGAGATGCACATTAGAGCACGCACTATACTTCTTTAAAAACCTATCCCTATCGGCCTGCGTGCCTCCAACAATATACAGGGCAACGTCCGGCAATGAGCGTATGGCTTCGATGAGTGTATCCACCCCCTTGTGCGCATACAAATGTCCCGTATAGACGACCATTTGGCCATCAATCGGCAAGTGGAGCTTCTTGCGCGCATCCGATTTGTCGCGCAGCGCGAATGCCTCGACATCGACCGCATTGCGCTCCACAATTATTTTTTCTTTCGGTATAGAAAATTGTTTTTGCAATTCAGAAGCCTTCCACTCATTGGTCGCGAGCACAAAACGCGTGCGTCTAAACAACGCTCGATACATCCATAGACTTTTCTCCGGGAAATCATGTACTTCATACAGCGTGTTCTTAAAAAAGAACGAGGCGAGCAGGGTCGGAAACGTTTCGTTGGAGTAGATGACTGCGCGGCGTTTGGCGTGACGCAGAAGCCAAAACAAGGAAGAAAGCGAAAAAAATATGTAGCTCACACGATAGGCCGCTTTTTTCAACAGCGGGACCCTAAACAGGTCAAGTGTCGCGACATACTGCACGGCGTAGGGCCGCGGGGGCAGCGTGCCCCGTCCAAAGCGCCGAGGTACAAGCACCGTGACGCGTAATCCGATGCGGGCAAAAGCCTCGGCGCTTTTGTCGGCAAAAAGCCCGGCGGCCTTCTCGCTCGGAAACCGGCCATGGAGCAGCAGATACAGATCATTCATATCGCTAGGATTTACCATGCTCCCGCGCAAAAAAAGAATTAAAAAATTGCTCAAAAAAAGAATCTTGTCGGAGATACTTTTCGAACGTCTCGCAGGCGAGCATTTGCCTCTCTTGCCACTCCCGCTCGCTCAATGATTCATAGAACTCGTGGACAGAGCGTGGGGTTTCGGCCACGCGCTCCATCGGGACTCGAACGACGATCTTCGCATACGCTATGATGTCCTCAAACGGCAAAACTATATCGGTGTCGGCTACGACTGGTATGCGCCCAAGTGAAAGAACCTCTAAAAAACGATTCGAGTAATTGCCATCACCTTTGGGTGCAAGGACGAAATCGCTTTCGCGTATCGAGTCGACGAACTCTTTGCGCGCCTGCGCCGGGTCAAGCTCAATGGTACGCAACACACCCGAGAATGAACGGCGTACGATAAAGCGCGTCCGCACCAGCGGCGAAGCCGCGCAGGCGCGCATCATGTTGCGCCGCCAATAGACGCCGAGCTTGTGCGCGCGCTCCGGTGCGTTCAGGAAACCGCGAACTTCAAAATAAAGATTTTTTAAAACGTACCCTATCCATTGACGCGCGGTCTTGTATCCTGCCTGCCCGCAGAACGATACGACGGGTAGGTCAGACTTTTGACGTACCGCAACCCCTCCCGCACCCAGATCTTCGGTGAGCGTCGGTGTCAGGATCTGATTTTTCTGCAGCATGCTTCGATATACCGATGTCACGAACACCTGCACCCGCGAGTCGAACACCAATCGATCGGTAAAATCTCCCATCGAAAAAGCAAATATCGGCAGGCGCCGCTCGTGAGCAAGTGCGGCATAGCGAGCTATATACTCCCGGGAGCGAGAGTCGAGCGTTTTAAAGTTATTTGGCAAGACAATCGCGGATGCTTGTGCAACGTCAGTATATGTAACCCTCTGTTCAAAAAAATTTGGCGGTAATGCATCTTTAAAGAGACCCCCCAATCGCTGCTCGGGCGCAAAGCGAAACAAAAAACACGGATGTATCTCGACCCTTTCAAGTGGTTCAGGGCAATAGAGATTCATAATTAATAGTTTAGCTTTTGCTCAATGGCTTCTATAATTTCTTTTTCGGTGATATCAAGCAAACAGCGATAATAAGGCCGTCCGTCCACGTATGCTCGACAATCGCCTTTTTTGTCTCCTTTGCAAGTACATCGAGCCTTCTCAAAAAGAATAATCGCCTGCGGCGCATAATATGGTAGCCAACAGGGGTTGGAGCAGTTGCCCAATACCACGCAAGACGTCCCTAGGTGGCACGCAAGATGCGTGATACCGGTGTCGACCCCCACATACACACTGGCCCGCGCTAATACCAATATGAGTTCACTCGGCGCACTATCGCACAACACCTCCGCATCCACGGCAGTGGCTAACTGTTCAGCCTGAACCTGTTGCGAGCGCGAACAAGTGAGTACCAGGCGATGTTGCGGAAATTTTTTTCTAACACTCCTTAATAACTCCAGCGAGTGAGGCGGCGGAAACGAGCGCAGGACCGATGGGGCAAAAAAATGAAACACTATATATGGCTCTTGCAGGCGCTCTGATACCGAGTATTGAGAAATCTCCAAAACCGGCTGCAGTACCGGTGCTGGCAACCCCCATGCTGCGCTTATGCGAGGCACAAGATCAAACATATTCTCTGTGCGGCAATCATATGAGACCACCCGCTCACGCGGATTGCGCTGGCATTCTTGTGTACTGCATAGCACCGCATAACTGTTTTTTCGTGTGGTAGCGGCCCTAAGAAGCAGCGTCCACCACAGCGGCATAGGCGCCGACAACGGCTCGAACACGGCCGCGCGACAAGATGAAATAGCGAGCATGACGAGTGTCACCCATGATTTGAAATCCGTTTTTGGCAGTTCTACATACTGAGCGAATGGTATCGACCTCATGAGCTCGCGGACAAAAGTGTTGTGTCTGGTGGAAATAAGGAGTAGGCGTGATCCAGGTCTTGCTGCATCAAGCGTACGAGCAAGATGCAAGCCAAGTAGCGCGTCGCCAACAGCTCCGCCGAACAGGTATAGATATTTCATCTGTCCTTCTTTTTTTGCCTTATTCATAATGTGTGAAAGCGGTTGATATTGAATTATTATATTTCCCGTACTAAGTGCTCGGAGAGTGCGCTAACACTGTGTTGTTTGGCGATATTGCGCAATTGAGAGCCCGCGCCCTGTTGCTCGATAAGCGAGAGATTTAAAAGCCCTTCGAGCTTTTGGGCTAAGTCCTCGACGCTATTCTCTTCGAAAATAAACTTTTTGTCGACTAGCTCGGCGAAGTCTTTGCTTGAGGTCAGTACCATGCATTCGCACGCAGCAGCCTCAAAAAGCATTTTGTTGTACATGCCCGAGAGTCCGAGGTCGGCGAATATGGCATGCGCATTAAAAATGCGCGGGCCTTCGCGGTGCGGAGCGCCCGGCATAAACCGAATCGTATCCTCAAGACCATATGTTTTTGTCTTTGTTTTGAGCGCCTCAAGATATGGCTCATCTTTAGGAAGCGGCGTGCCGTAAAAATCCGCCGAGAACGAGACTCCTTTGCGATGCAATGCATACAGCGCTTCAAGGAGCATGTCGGGGCGCTTGGACGGGCTCAATCGCGCATAAAAGAGCACGGCACACGGGTCGCGCGGGACATCCGGCAGGCGCCGGTACAATTCGGTATCAACACCCACCGGCATGAGCACCGTTTTTGGATATTTCATCGTATAAGAAAATTTTGACGTGCAGAATATTTTGTCGCACCAGCGGGCCGCCGAATCGGTGCGCTTGCTTCCGCTGTAATGGTTGCGCCACATATACACGCGTTTTCTCCATCTTTTCCACAACCACCCACCAAGGAGCACGTACTCTTCGTTCATGTGGACCAACACCGCGTCATACTCGTTGCGGCGCGAAATAATAAAACGATAAAACCGCCACACGCGGGCGGGGCGGGAGGTACTGCTTTCTTTTCCGAGCGAAAGTACTTCGACATTTTCAGGCAAAGAGAATACCCCTTTTTTCAAACAGATGACCGTTATATGCGCAAAGTGCTTTGAAAATTCTTCAAGCCAGCCGTGAAAAAACCCTAAAAAGAGGTCATTCTTGTCGACCGCTTGAGTCACGATGAGCAGGCGCATTATTTAAGTATCGCATCAATAAAGCGCGTGGCAATATCGAGCGTGCCGGCGAGAACGGACAGCGCGCCGACGCCCAATACTATCCACTGCATCTGCCGCGGCATACCAAACAGAGCGAACGGATGCGAAACCGCGCGCAACGGCTCCGGACCATACACGCCTTGCAAAAGATCGAGGTCTTTGCCGCTTGTGAGTAGTAAGTTGATGTTTTTATCCTCAAGCGCTCTGAGCGCGGCGTTCCCATACACGTCGTCGGGAAATGCCTGTTGATATAACCGTCTAAATGCCGCGTAATCTTTGATGAAGCAATGGCCGCCTGCCCCGCGCCCGCCCTTGTGCACCGGCTGCATATGAAGCTCATAAAGCGGCAGTGTTCTGTGCGCCTCTCCTCCGGTCGTACCGCTTTGGTGCATGGGGTTCATGTGGCTTGAGCCTATCCGAGGATCGGCAATCATGCCGTTGCGGATCACTTCCCAATTACAACCGTCTTTAATGGCAAGGTCGTAGAGCATATTTGTGAAGAGTACTTTGAAATAAAACCAATTATTTCCACCGTACTTTATATATTCACCCTCCGTGGAACTGCATATCGACTCATAGGACGCCTTTGGCAGAACAGACAGCACCTGTTGAGCTGCGGCGCGATACTCTCCGGTATCTTTTGAAATGCCGATGATATTGCGCATCGGGTGTGCGGCATCATAGGCTGCAGTAACTTCAGTCAAAAATTCGGGAGACATGAGCACAATACGATCAGGAAATTTTTCTTGAATCCTTTTCGTTGTGCCCGGCAGAAGTGTCGATTTAATGACGGAAATTTTCCCCGCTCCAACGAGCGCCACTGCGCTCTCAACAATGCTTGCATCGAATCCCTCGGGCGTCGTAGGCGTCGGGACCGCGATAAAAACAATATTGCAATCTTTAATTTTTTCTTTATTTCCTGCGTACGGCTCCTCGAGCGCATAGCGCACGGTGGAAAAACCGCGGCGCTCGAAATCGTCGGCATAATTCTTGCCTATCCACCCCTGGCCGATGAATCCGACTTTGACAAAGTCGGTCGTATACGGCGAAAGATGTTTTTGCGCGGTTGCGGTCGGATTCATACAAAAAATGCTTTTTTAGGCTCCGGTAATGTACCCGAAAAAGCTCTATTTTGCAACCATTTTTTCATTTTTTTTATAACCTCCAAAAAGCCGGCCAGGTTTCTATGTTGACATATAATGATATTTAGTGTGACACGCAGGCCAGCAGAGCATTTTTGTATTTTTTAAAATATTCGTCTTCGCTCAGCAGATTGAGCTCCAGATGCCCGCGCTCACCGCTTTTAAGAACCTCAATGAGGTTATCGCCCAACTCGCCTTCTGCGGCAACAACAGCGCCGGCTTCGCCGGCGACGCCAACATCGGTCGAGACCACGGGCACTCCAGCAGCAAGCGCTTCGACTATGCTCGCGCCATAGCCTTCGTACCACGAAGCGTTCAATACAACGTCTGCGATTTTGTAGAGTGAAAAAATATTAGTGCGATGGCCGAGAAACATAACGTTTTTTTCTATCCCAAGTTCACACGAAAGTTGCTCGAGCATCGGCTTTTGCGAGCCGCTACCCGCAATGAGCAATCCCCCATTGGGGAATTCTTTCAAAATATCTTTCATTGCTCTCAGAGCGGCCGCAACGTTCTTCTCCGGCTCCAAGCGCGAAGCCACGAGAACAAATTTCGAAAATTGGGAGAACTCTTCCCGGTTTGCCGGAGTGGCGGCACGCACTCGCTCAATGTCTATGTATATGGGTAAGACAGATATGGTGGCGCGAAGATGCAGGGGCTCTAATGAATGTTTGATCCGTTCCGAAACGACGCGGATACAAGATGCTTTGCGCAGTA
>JAGWIT010000006.1 GCA_028866155.1 Patescibacteria group bacterium | reverse complement strand
GCTCTTCACGCTGACGCACTAGCCTACGAATGGGCAAGCGCTATGCCAACCACGCTTGATGCACCGGCCCGCCGGAGCGCCCGCGCTGACTCCAGCAGGGTAGCGCCGGTCGTTGAGACATCGTCAACGACAACGCAGACCCTGCCAACAACCCGTGCTGGGTCTTTCACGCGCATCGAGTTTTTTACATTGCGCAATCGTTTATATTTCAGCAATCCTTGCTGGGGAGTTGTGTTTTTTATTCGCTCCAGAATATCAGGCGCGTAGTCGAAAATAGCTCCGGCAAAACTGTCATGCAAAAAGTCCTCGGCGATTCCCAGACTATTTTGAATGACAGTTTTGCCGGAACCCTGAAGCGCCTTGAGTGCCGCCTCGCACAACAGCTCGGTTTGATTGTAGCCGCGCTCGCGCCTGCGCGCGGGGTGCATCGGGACGGGGATAAGCAAAGGCCTGCCTATAGAGTCTGCCGCCTCGCCAAGCAAACGCTCGCTCAAAAACTCGCCAGCGAGCGAGGCCGCGCGGGCGCTGGCGTGATATTTTAATTCCCAGACTAAAGCCCGCGCCTCGCGCGCGTGGTAGGGGAGCCCTCCTTCGCCCTGCAGGTTTCGAAGGGCAAGCGCGCGCAATCTTTCGATTGTCAATTGGCGAACCACGCGCTCGGTCGGGCGCGGCAGAGCCACCATATCAAAAAGGAACGACATAAGCATATTTAATGAGTCGCGCATAATGGTATACTTAGTGGTGCAATGGATCTTTCTCTTCGATCGATTTCGTCGCTCTTCCCGAAGTCGCTTTTCTCCAAAGAAGTAAAAAGCGTCCTTGGCGTCGACATCGGCACATCTTCGATTAAGATAGTGCAGCTGCGGCGCGAGCGCGGCAAAGTGATACTCGAGACCTACGGCGCCATCGCTCTCGGGCCGTATGCGGGGGTCGAGATAGGCCGCGCGACCTCGCTGCCGGCCGAAAAAATCGCCGAGGCGCTCAAGGACGTCATCCGCGAAGCCAACGTCACCACGACCGACGCCGCCATATCCATACCATATTCATCGAGCTTAGTCTCTATCATCAAACTGCCCGCATCGGTTGAGAAACAGCTGGCGCAAGTGGTGCCGATTGAGGCGCGCAAGTATATCCCGGTACCCATCAACGAAGTGCTGCTCGACTGGTTCGTCGTCGGCGGCGGCAAAGGCAACGCCGCCCAAGATGGCAAGATAGAGGTTTTACTCGTCGCGATACACAACGATACCATCGCCAAGTTCCGCGCTATAGGCAGCGACGCCACGCTCGCGACAGCTTTTTTTGAGATAGAAGTGTTCAGCGCGGTGCGCGCGAGCCTCGACCACGGCATAGCGCCGGTGGCGGTGGTGGACATGGGCGCCGCGACGACCAAATTTTATGTCGTTGAGCGCGGGCTTATACACGAGAGCCACATCATCAACCACGGCGCGCAGGATCTCACGCTCGCCGCGTCGCGCTCGCTTGCCATCACGGTCGCGCAGGCCGAGGAGCGCAAAAGAAAATTCGGGTTAAAAGAGCCATCGGCTGCGCCGCAATTGGTCTCAAGCGCGCCCGGACAAGGCGGTGATTTAAAAAAATCATTAGAGCTTTCGCTGACGCCGCTGTTGGCCGAGATATCGCGCACCGTGAGCGCCTATGAACAGCGTGCCAATCAAACGCTTGGCGCGCTTGTTCTCACCGGCGGGGGCGCGACGCTCAAAGGCCTCAAAGAGTTCGCCCAGCAAAAAATTCAGACCGAGCTGCGCCTGGCCGACCCGTTCGGCAAAACCCAAGCCCCCGCGTTCCTAGAAAAAATCCTCAAAGAAGCCGGCCCCGAATTCAGCGTGGCGGTCGGTTTGGCCTTAAGAAGGTTGCAGGAGTTGGGCTAATTCTCCTGCATTTTCTTGACCAAAAAATAGGCGCCCAGATAGGTAAACACCAAACCCGCTGCGAGGAGGTAGAGTCCAAAGGAGAGAAATCCCTTTTCGTCTTGGAGAAATTGAAGCGCTAATAAAAAGACGGCGCCGCCTAGTAAGCGCCAAAACCACAGTGACAAGTCGCGCAATATCATCGTGGCGTAAAAATCGCTTTCTTTGCGGCCTATTTCCATAGACGCCAAATCGACGACGTGCGAAGAAACATTATTAAGCGGAGTAAAAATGCCTTCGAGTACTGTGTAAATAACAAGTCCGGCAAAACTAAAGAGATAACCAAGAATCGAAATTGCGATGGTAAGGCCAAGCGTTGTAAATCCGTAAATTTTTAGTCGGTTAGAGTGCGTGCGGTAGTTAGCTAACGCCAAAACGCAAAACGCCGAAAAGAGTGCAAAAAAGGTCGAATACACGCCGACGCGCAGTGCAGTGCCCAGAATAAATAAAATAACCAAGGGCGTTACTGTTATTCCAAGCGTTTGTTGAAACCCCATGCCGGCGGTATAGATTTGCGCATATTGATTTTCACGATCCTTAAAAAAATGTGACACATCAGCCCACACAAGAGGCTTTGGTCGATAATCGCGAATAGATGAAAAACAAAAGAATCCCAAAAAATATATTGAAGGTGCCACAGTAAACAACAGCGTAAACGTGCCCAGGTGCAGAACGATTCCCGAGAGCCAAATGAGCAATGTTGCGCAGGCGGGGCCGGCAAGTCCCAATATTTGATTGCCGGCATTTAAAACCGATGAGTAAAAATCGCGCTCATGGTCTTTTGTTTCGGTCAGCTCAAACGTATTAACCGTGAGCCAAAAAATACCCTGACCAAAGCCCCACAAGAGCATCACGGTGAGGGCGCTTGCCACGCTGGTGATATACAATAGTGCAAATATAGCGATGCCGGTGCTCACAAAGCTCCATATAAATCCGCCTTTGATGTTAAGCCGCAGTCGAGCGGCAAAATAGCCCGGAATGCAAAAACCCAGCATAATCCCGCTATACAGAACCATCGTTGCCAGGACGTTAAGAGAGATGCTGGTGAATTTTTGGTAGAGAAATATCTGTATAAAAACGCCGGTGAGTCCCGTCGTGAATGCGTTTATCCAGTATAAAAAAAGCAACGAGCGCACCGACGGCCGCAGTGCGCGAATTTTTTGAATCGTCTGTCCGAACATGAGGCTATCATAGCAGGAATAGTTTTGGGTATATTATTAGGTACGCATGCCACCGGCATCACCGGGCGAAATAGTAGGGAAGCGGCCGAGGATTATTGCCCATCGCGGCGGCAAGGCTCATGGGCGGGAGAATGACGTGGCTACTATACAGCGCACGCTTGCCTACAAGCCCGACATTGTCGAGGTCGATGTACGCAAGAGCAAGGACGGCATTTTGTATTGCTACCACGGCTCGATACCTTTTGGCATCACTGCCGCTCAATTTTTTTATCGCCTTAATTTTAGCTGGATTCAGCGCTTCGCGGGCAAGCGCGACACGCTCGGCGCGGTATTGCGCGTGATACCGGAGGATACTATCGCGCTTCTAGACCTCAAAGACAAACATATTACCGCCGAGGACCTCCTTCCGTTCATCGGCAATCGCGAAAATGTGTGGATTGAAACCACCTCCGAGCGCCACATGGAGCTTTTGCGGCAGGAATTCGAAGAAGATGTCGAGTATGTGGTGAGCAGGCCGCTGTTTTTTATGCGGCACATGCTGCCGATGGTACTGGGTCTCACCAACACCCTGCAGTTGGTCGTCGATGGGGAGCGCGAGAACTTTTTGGCCTACAAAGATCTCTCAAAAACGCGGCAGAACCGGTAGCCTAGAGCGGCTTGTCCCCACACGGCGCCGCCATCTTCGGTGCGGCTCAAAATTGCATATATAATAGAGAGCAAATGGATCCCCAGGTTCAGGCGTCGTTCATACCTAAAAAACCGCTCGACACCGGCGTGCGCTCACGGGGCGCCGGCTTCGGGCTCCTGTTCCTCATCTCTTTGCTTGTTTTTATCGCTTCGATTGTCGCCGCGGGCTCGGTGTTCCTGTATCAGCAGTACCTCACCAAGGCGATAGCCGACAAAAGCCACTCGCTCACGCTCGCCGAGGGCGCATTTGATCCGTCGGTCATAGAAGATCTGCTCAGGCTCGACAGCCGCATCAACAATGCGAATTCACTTCTCTCAAAACACGTCGCGCCCTCGGCGCTCTTCGACTTTCTATCGCAGCAGACGCTCCAAAACGTCTCGTTCAGCAGTTTTGGCTACTCTCTCCAGAACGACGGTTCGGCAACGCTGACGCTCACGGGGGAGGCCGATTCCTTCTCGACGGTGGCGCTGCAGTCCGACCAGTTTGGCGCGAGCCAGACGCTTAAAAATGTCGTCTTCTCCAACATCTCGGTAGGACAGACGGGCAAGATAACCTTTAGCGTGTCGGCGGTCGTTGTGCCCGCGCTGCTCCGGTATAGCGGCTCGCTGTCGGGTGCCGCGAACATCACCCAGCCGGCTTCGGCGAGCCAAGCAACCACCACACCATAACTATGATGCGACTTATCATACCTATCATTCTTGTTGCTGCGGCCATCGGATTGTTCGTTCTTTACACGAACCCGGCGTATCAGGCGAGCAAAGACCTACAGGCCCAGGCAGCCTCCTACGACGACGCGCTTACCAAATCGCAGGAGTTGCGCACCACGCGTGATCAGCTCCTCAGCAAGCGTAATACCTTCTCGGCGAGTGATGTGCAAAAGCTCGGGGAAGTGCTCCCCGACAATGTCGACAACATCCGGCTCATCATCGATGTCAATAATATCGCCGCGCGGCACAATCTTACGCTCAGCGGCGTGCAGTTGGGGAGCGTTTCAAACAGCAGAGCAGCCCCGGCCGCGGGCGCTGCGGGCGCCTCGGGCGACGCGGTAGGCTCGGTCGAGGTGGGATTCTCCGTCACGGCGTCATACAGCGATATGCTGGCATTCTTGCAGGATCTTGAGCATAGCTTGCGCCTCATCGATGTCGAGAAACTGAACTTTACGGTGAGCGGCACGGGCACGGGCGCCGCGGACGTCTACTCCTTTACCATCCGCACGTATTGGCTCCAATAGTTCGATTAACTCACTATAATGGACTTCCTCAAACAAAATAAAACAATTATCGGCGGCGTTGCCGCCGCCCTGCTGGCGGCGCTCGTATACTTTGTGTACTTCTCCGGAGGCTCCTCCGGCGCGAGCTTGACCTCCTCTGATGCCAACTCTCCAATTTCGCAGAATCTTCTCGTGACACTGCAAAGCCTACACACGATTAAGCTCGACGACTCTATCTTCACCAACCCCGTGTTCGTCTCGCTCACCGACTTTGGCGTGACCATCCCTCCCGAAAATGTCGGCCGCCCCGACCCGTTTGTGCCGCTCGGCGGCACCGGCACGGGCGCCCAAGGCCTGGCGCTCCCGAAGGGGCACTGATTTTTGCCATGAACCTCCTGCAACTTTTAAGCGACAGCGGCGTGGTCGACAAAGCAGCCGTGCCCGAACTTGAGGCCGAGCTGGCAAAGCCGGGCGCAACGCTTGAGCAGGTGCTCCAGAAGAGCGGCATTGTGCTCAAAGACATTCTCAAAGCAAAGGGAGACTACTACGGGATACCCACGCGCGAGGTGGGAGAGAAGGCCGTGCCGTTCGACATTTTGCGCTATGTGCCGGAAGAATCCGCGCGCCACTACCGTTTGGTGCCGCTCGGCATTGCCGACGGCGCGCTCGAAATAGGCGTCACCGACCCCGACAACCTCGAAGCGCGCGACGCGCTGACCTTCATCTCGGCAAAAGTGGGCAAGCCGTACAAGCTCTTTCTCATTACCGACACTGATTTTGAAAAATTGCTTACGCAGTACAAGGGGCTCTCAGGCGAAGTGGGGAAGGCGCTCGGCGAGCTCGAGACCGATCTCGCCGTCGCAACCCAAAAGCAGGAGAAAGAAGGCGGCGGGAAGCGCAGCTCCGTTCCGCTTGAGGAGGCCGAGATAACCGAGACCGAGACCGAGGCGATAACCGCCGACGCGCCCGTTACCAAAATCGTCGCGACCATTTTGCGCCATGCCGCCGAGCAGCGCGCCTCGGATATCCACATCGAGCCTCTGGCCGACCAGACGCGCGTGCGCTTTCGCATCGACGGCGTCCTGGTCACCAACATCACGCTCCCTCCCAAGGTGCACAGCTCGGTCGTCGCGCGCATCAAGGTGCTCTCCAACATGCGGCTCGACGAGAAGCGCAAGCCGCAGGACGGCCGCTTCTCGGCGCGCGTGGGCGGCAACAAAGTGGACTTCCGCGTGTCGACGTTCCCGACCTACTACGGCGAGAAGGTGGTGATGCGAATTTTGGGCAGCGCCGCGCAGGATCTCAAGCTCGACAATTTCGGGCTCTCTGAGCGCAACCTTCAGATGATACGCACGGCGATAAAAAAGCCCTACGGCCTTGTCCTCATATCGGGCCCCACCGGCTCGGGCAAATCGACGACGCTCTATTCGATTTTAAATGAGGTCGACCGCGACAAGCAAAACGTGCTCTCACTTGAGGATCCGGTCGAGTACACCATTGCGGGCGTCTCGCAAAGCCAAGTGCGCCCCGAGATAGGTTATGACTTCGCCAACGGCCTGCGTACGACTCTGCGCCAGGACCCCAACATCATCATGGTCGGCGAAATCCGCGACGCCGAGACCGCCAACCTCGCGGTGCAGGCGGCGCTCACCGGCCACCTCGTGCTCTCGACCATCCACACCAACAACGCCATCGGCATCGTACCGCGCTTGCTCGACATGGGTGTGGAGCCCTACCTTATCCCGCCGGTCTTGATACTTGGCATGGCCCAACGTCTTGTTAAGACGCTATGCCCCGGCGGCGGCAAAAAAATTAAAGTCGACGCCAGCATGGACGCGATGCTCAAGAGTCAGTTTGCGGACCTGCCCCCCGAATATAAAAAAGAAGTCCCGCCGCTTGAAGAAGTGTACCTGCGCGACCCCACGCCGGACTGCCCCTCGGGCACGCGCGGCCGCATCGCGGTGTTCGAAATGTTCGACATGAACACGGAGCTTGAGAAGGCCATCCTCGCCAACAAACCCGAGGAGGAGATATTTCCCATTGTTCGCAAGCAGGGCATGCTCACGATGAAGGAGGATGCTATCATTAAAGCCGCGACCGGCATCATCCCGTTTGAAGAGGTCAACACGCTCGGCGGCGAGTTCGAATTGCCGGACGAAGCGGCGCCTCTAAGCGATACCAGCAAGCCCGAAGTTCTCGGCGAGGATGTCAACCCCGAAGAGGCCGAAAAAGAAGCGCCCCTGGTGACCGGCAAAGCGGAACTCGAAGTATAGTTCGACATGACTCACTACAAGTAACATCCATGGCGGCATATCAGGCAAAACTCAACGCGCTCATCGACACGCTCATCGCGCAAGGGGCGTCGGACCTCCACCTAAGCGCGGGCGCACAGCCTATCATTCGCGTGTCGGGCCAACTCACGCCGCTTTTAAACGAGCCGGTCCTCAGTGCAGAAGATACGATGGGCATCATCGGCGAGATGCTCTCGCCGGAGCGCCGGCAAAAATTTATAGACAAGCAAGAGGTCGATTTTTCATACGCCTACGGCGACAAAGTACGCTTTCGCGGCAACGGATACTTCGAGCGCGGCACGGTCGGCGTGGCGCTGAGGCTCATACCGCGCACCATCCGCTCTATTGCCGAGCTTAACCTGCCGCCGGTGTTGGAGGGTTTTGCCGCACGCGAGCAGGGGTTCTTCTTGGTGGTGGGGCCGGTGGGGCAGGGCAAGACGACGACGCTTGCCGCGCTGATAGAAAAGATAAATAACGAGCGTGCCGAGCATATCATCACCATCGAGGACCCGATAGAATATCTTTTTGACAATAAAAAGTCGCTCGTCGACCAGCGCGAGGTGCGCGTCGACACCGCCGACTTCGGCGTCGCTCTTGAGTCGGTGTTCCGCCAGGATGTCGACGTGCTCATGATAGGCGAGATGCGCACGCCCGAGACGATGTCGACCGCGGTCACCGCGGCCGAAACGGGCCACCTCGTGTTCTCGACACTGCACACCAACAACGCCGCGCAGACCATCGACCGCATCATCGACTCCTTCCCCGCGAACCAGCAGGACCAGATACGCATACAGCTCGCGGGCTCGTTGGCGGGCATATTCTCCCAGCGGCTGGTGCCGCGCATCTCGGGCGGCCTCATCCCGGCCTTCGAGCTTTTGCTCAACAACAGCGCCGTCGCCAACCTCATCCGCGAAAAGCGCTCGCATGAGATACAAACGGTCATCGAAACCGGCGCCGAGGAGGGCATGATAGATATGAACCGCTGCCTCGCCGACCTCGTACGCCAGGGGGAGATCTCGGTCGAGAGCGCCTATGCCCGCAGCTGGAACCCCAAAACGCTCGAAAAACTGCTTTAATTGCAATCTTTTCCGCAAGTTAAACTTGCGGATTATATTCTTGATAATACTCTTGCGCCGTGCGGAGCATAGATGAGAGGGAAGGAATCTCATCGTAATAAGTAT
The DNA here is from genome assembly GCA_028866155.1 of Patescibacteria group bacterium. Taxonomy (GTDB): domain Bacteria; phylum Patescibacteriota; class Minisyncoccia; order Phycocordibacterales; family SBAW01; genus GWA1-54-10. The sequence continues at coordinate 17,563 of JAGWIT010000006.1, read as the reverse complement.
TCAGAGAATTGTCGATGATTGCGTTATGCGGTCGATCGACGCCAAAAAAATCTAGTAGGCTTGAATATGGATAAGCAAGCAATTTTTTTTCAATAGCGTCGGGTGAAATCTGGCCCGTTTTCCATTTTGGCTCGAAAAGTTTGGCGGGGTTGAGCAAGACATACGGTACAACTTGCTTTAAATATCGATCATCGGAAATATGCCTTGATTTGAAAGTGCTGGCGAACGCTCCCGTTCGCCCATATTTGTTATTGAAGTATTTTGTGTATACGGTAAATATTTTCTGCATGAAATGCGCGATTCCTCTTTCGCGTATTTCTCTAATAATAAAATGAGCGTGGTTTGGCATAAGCGCGTATGCGCCGATTTCAACGAGTTTTTCACCGCGCTCAAGGTTTTTATTTGCAAGGACTGCCTGCAGCCGAGTATTCAACTGGTCTGAGACTCTGATATTTCTTGTTCCATTTCCCACATAGAGATGTGCAAGAAAACGCTCGAAATCATCCGAAGTTTCAAAAACCGTTCTTTTGTCGACGCCGCGGGTATAGCAGTGGTACCACTCGCCGACAGCCATTTTGGGGCGGGTTGCCACGGGCAAGACTATAATCGAGTTTTTCAATTCCGCAAGTTAAACTTGCAGAGTGTGCATTGGTTGGGGTGCGAGTGAAATAGTGCGATAGAATATCAGGAGGTATGGAATTTAAGTACGAGGCTCTGGATAGTGCAGGGAAGCCGGCCGGCGGGGTGGTCAATGCCGCCACCCAGGACGCGGCCATCATGACGCTCCAGCGCCGCGGGCTCACTATCACCTCGCTTTCGGGGTCACAGAAGAAGGGGTTGCTCGGCTCGCTGGGTAACATCACGGTCTTTGGCGGCGTCTCCAACCGCGACCTCGTTATCCTCTCGCGCCAAATCGCCACGCTTTTTGAGGCGCAGGTCTCGGCCTTGCGCGTTTTCCGCCTCCTTGCGGAGCAGGCGGGCAAGCCCTATCTTCAGCAGATATTGACCGAAATCAGCGACGACCTTCAAAACGGCAGCAGTATCTCCAAGGCTCTCGACAAGCATCCCAAGGTCTTTTCGAGCTTCTACGTCAACATGGTGCGCGCGGGCGAAGAGTCCGGCAAACTTGACCAAACCTTCCTCTTTTTGGCCGACTACATCGACCGCTCCTACGAACTCACCAGCAAAGCGCGCAATGCGCTCATATATCCGGCGTTCATCTCGCTAGTGTTCGTGGCAGTCATGGTGCTCATGCTCACGTTCGTCATCCCCAAAATCGGCTCCATCCTCACCGAAGACGGCGGCACGCTCCCCATTTATACGCGGATAGTGCTGGGGCTCAGCTCCTTCTTGGTAGACTACGGCATCTTTTTGCTCATCGCGCTTATCATCGGCGGCTACTTTGTCTGGCGCTACACGCTGACGCCGGCGGGGCATCTCGCGATGAGCCGCTTGCGCCTTGCCATCCCCTATGTCGGCGACCTCTACCAAAAACTCTACCTCACGCGCATCGCCGACAATATGCACGTGATGCTCACCTCGGGCATCTCGGCCGTGCGGGCGATTGAAATTACGGCGGCCGTGGTCGACAACGACGTATATGAGGGGATATTGAAGGAGGCGCTCGAAGGGGTCAAAGGCGGCGCATCGATGTCCTCAGTGTTCTCCCAATATCCCAAAGAGATGCCCGCCATCATGGTCCAGATGCTCCAAATAGGCGAAGAAACGGGTGAGCTGGGCAGCATCCTCGAGCGTCTCGCCAAGTTCTACCAGCGCGAGGTTAACGGCGCGGTCGACACGCTGGTGGCGCTCATCGAGCCGGTGCTCATCATCCTCCTGGCAGTCGGCGTCGGTTTCTTGCTGGCTTCGATCCTTCTCCCGATTTACAATACTACTGCTAACTTATAACAAAGCCGACGCTTCGGTCGGCTCCCCGACCACTTCGTGCGTCGGGGCATACTGCCAACCTCTAGTTTTGACCTTTGTTTCTTATCCACAGACCCGCATTTGAGGTTTTCATAAAGATGAAGCTATACTTAAGGCACCTGCGAATCTAACTAGCCGCAGATTATTGGCCCACTTATTAATGCAAGTAATATCATAACTCAATCGAACATGCGTACTTTATTTAAGTTGTTCCATTCCAAGGCAAAGGGCCTCGCCCGTCCGGCTACGGCCAAGGGCTTCACCCTCATCGAGCTCTTGGTCGTCATCGCCATCATCGGCATCCTGGCTTCAATAGTGCTCGTATCTCTCAACGGTGCGCGCGCCAAAGGCCGCGATGGCAAGCGCATATCCGACCTTCAACAGCTATCAGAAATAGTAGGTGCCGATAACAACGCAGATACCATCGCCAACTTCACTTGCGGCGGTAGTTCCTGTGCCGCCAACTCAATAGTAAACACCGCTACCACTCCGGCATTTGGAGGATCCAACGATCCACTCCAAAGTGGAGCAACTGCTTGCACCACCTCTACCCCCTCTTCTGCGTGGTGCAATTACACCATTAGCGACATGAGCGGCTCTGCAGCCCCGACATTCAAGAACTGGGAAATCAAAGCATGGCTTGAAACTGGCGCAGGAAGTTTCTCTGGCTCGCAACTCATCTGTGTGAGCTCTGCGTCATCGACGCCGACCAATATCGGTTGCAAGTAGTAGCTTTTTCGAGAAAAATCCCCAGCCCTACAGGCTGGGGATTTTTCGCATGGCGCTTACAAAAGCGGGGTACAATAGTGCTACATGCAAACTTATTTTAAAAAACCCGCTCGCGCGTTTACCCTCGTCGAGCTCATGGTAGTCATCGCCATCATCGGCATTTTGGCGTCCATTATCGTGGTGAGCCTCAGCTCCTCAAAGGCCAAAGGCCGCGACGCCAAGCGCGTCTCGGACATCCGCACCATACAGCTGGCGCTTGAGGAGTACTACAATGACAATCAATCGTATCCTGTTTCCATCGTAACTTCTCCGTTTACGCCGAACTACTTGACGACTGTCCCTAAGGATCCAAGTACCAATAGTAATTATTTTTATACAGCCTATAGTTCTAATAGCGGCAGTGGTAACTGCAGTGTGTACAAGCCAACTCGCTATCATTTGGGCGCCGCGACAGAATGTGATGCTGCCGGCAACAACATGAGTTGCCCCACCTTTTCAACTAACGATAGTGACTGGGTGAATTCTGCCTACACTGTTTGCAGCAGCGGCACTGGCGCAGACTTTAACGGTACGGCATTAAATTGCATCGGTATGTCGGGCCAGCTTCAGCCTGCAGACAACTGCTACGACGTCACCAATTAGCCTGTGAGTATTTCTTTTTTACTCGTTCTTTCTGCGGCGGTCTTGGGCGCCATCATCGGGAGTTTTCTCAATGCGTTGTCGTTTCGCTTTAACACGGGGCGGCGGATTTTGGCGTTGTCGGGCAAAGACGGTCGCTCGCGCTGCATGAGTTGCGGACACACGCTCGAAGCGCTCGACTTGGTTCCCATTTTCTCCTTTATTTTTTTGCGCGGGCGATGCCGCTGGTGCGGCTCGCGCATATCGTGGCAATATCCGCTTGTCGAAGCAGTGGCCGCGCTGTTGTCCGTGCTCGTATTTTTATCGGTACCTGGCCCTATTTCATACGGTTTTTGGCTCCTCGTGTGGATGACGCTCCTGTTTATAGTCATCTATGACCTCAAGCACACCATTATCCCGTGGTCATGCTCTATTTTTTTGGCAGCACTCGCGATTATCTTTCTTTTGGCTTCACAGGTTGGACATCCGATGTCCATCTTTGGCATCTGGGGGTTGTTGGCCGGTCCTGCGCTCGCCGCACCGCTGTTTTTGCTCTCGCTCGTCTCAGGCGGCCGATGGATGGGGTGGGGCGACAGCGCGCTCGAGCTTAGTTTGGGGTGGCTTTTGGGATTCACGGCGGGACTCAGCGCTCTCTTGCTCGCGTTTTGGAGCGGCGCATTGATAGGATTGGGGATATTGTTTTACCAGCGCCTGCCATGGCACAAAAAAGTATCGGTTACAATGAATATGCGAAGCGAAATGCCGTTCGCGCCGTTTCTTATCCTCGGCGCCGCGCTCGCGCTCTTTTGTCATGTCGACTTCTTCTCACAGATATACCTCCTCTTTTAAGCGCGGGTTCACGCTCATAGAGCTTTTGGTCGTGGTAGCCATCATCTCCATCACCAGCGCATTCATCCTCGTGCGCCAGCAGCGCTTCGATAGCTCGACGCTCCTGCGCAGCCTGTCGTACAGCGTCGCCCTCTCGGTGCGCCAGGCGCAAGTATACGGCTCATCGGTTTTAGGTACGACGACGACATCGACCGGCTGTGTCGGCGGGAACTTCTCGGCCCCCACCAATACGTGCTTTGCCGCCGCCTACGGCATGGATATAAGCATGCCCAGCCATGCGCCGGTGAGTTCCTACACGCTGTTCGCCGACCTTGATAACAGCGGTGCCTATACCGTGGGCGGGTCGGAGGATATAAAAATTTTTAATCTCAGCACCGGCTATACGATAACCACGGCATGCGCGCTCAATGGCTCGGACCTCTATTGCACCGCGAGCTGTCCGCCAACCGTAATAAACGGGGTCACCGTGCCGCTGCCGTTTAATGCCACGACCTGCTCCGCCGGCTATCTTAAGACGCTCGATATCGTATTTCGCCGCCCCAATCTCGATGCCTGCTTTTCGACCGACCACGAGCCTTCGGTGTGCCAAAGCGGCCAGATACCCTTCTACTCCGCGGCCTACGTTCAGGTGAGTGGCGGTGATAATACGCGCGGCGTCACCGTCAGTTCGACCGGAGAGATAGCAGTCGGCACCGCCGGAACATGAAAAACAAAGGATTCACACTTATCGAAATTCTCGTTTCGGTCGCGATTTTCTCCGTCGTGATGGTCATTGCGCTTGGGGCGCTTTTGGCGATGTCGACCGCAGACCGCAAGGCAGAGTCCATCAAAAGCGTCGTTGACAATCTCAACTTCGCCATCGACTCGATGTCGCGCGCCATACGCACCGGTTCGAACTATAATTGCAATACGTCGGGCGGCGGCAATTGCCTCAGCGGAGGCACGACGCTCTACTTTACTCCCGCAGGTGGCGGCTATGCGGCCTATCGCCTTGAAAATACGACCAACGATGCCTCCGCCGGCACGGTCTGCAATCAAACAGGCACTATCGGCTGTATCGCTCGCTCAACCTCAACCTCGACCGACGGCATCAACTGGTCTTCCTGGTCCGCTATTACCGCGCCCGAAGTGGTCATCACCAATCTCAACAACATTTTGTTCTACGTCCGCGGCTCGCAGGCCGGGTCGGCGGATTCGATGCAGCCTATAGTGACGATAACGCTCGCGGGCTATGCGCAGGTGAGCACCACGGAGCAGTCGCAGTTCGATGTGCAAACGAGCGTAACACAGCGAATCTATGATCAATAAAATAAAAAAATACGTCAAAAAATACGCGATGGGCTTCACGCTTGTCGAGACGCTCGTCGCGGTCGTGGTTTTGATGACTGCCATCGCGGGGCCGCTCACTATCGCCTCAAAGAGCCTGCAGGCGACGCTGGTCGCCAAGGACCAGGACACCGCGTTTTATCTTGCGCAGGACGCGATGGAATATATCCGCTTTGTGCGCGACACCAATAAACTTAGTGGCGGCGACTGGCTCACAGGAGCGGGCGCGACCGTCCCCGCGAACGCAAAAGACCTTACTCCGTGCGAGGGAGCGAGCGGATGTTACTTTGATTCGCTCGGCAATAACCCCTCCGTTATCACTGCCTGCTCCGGCGCATGCGGGCCTATCTATTATGATCCGACGAACGATTATTTTACGTACAATACAACCGGCACGACCCAAACCATCTTTACCCGTACCGTGCAGATACTTACACCGGTCGGGGGTAATGGAAACGAGGTTGAGGCGATAGCGAGCACCACGGTGAGCTGGCAAGACACTGCGGGGTTAACGCGGCAGGTGCAGGTGCGCGAGGACATATTTAACTGGCAATAAGACATGAAGGGATTCACTTTATTTTTTGCGGTGCTGGTGGCGAGCTTGGCGCTCTCCATAGGCATAGCTATTTATGACATCACGGTGCGCGAACTCAGCCTCTCGGCGACGGTAACGCAGTCGCAGTACTCTATTTATGCGGCTGATACGGGTGCCGAGTGCGCGTTGTACTGGGATGCCAAATGTACCGCTGGCAGTTGTTCAGGCGGCAGCGCGTTCGCGACCTCGACTACCTACACCGGTGCGACCTCGGGCGCCGGGCTTAATTGCAACAGCATCGATATCACCGCCAATACTACGCCAGCCCCAGACTGGACGGTCTCCTCGGCTGCGAATGCCGCGACGACCACGTTCACCATCAACTTCACACCCCTGCCGTATTGCGCAACGGTGACGGTTGCCAAAGTGGGCAACCCGCCGACCACGGTCATCACCTCGCATGGATACAACACCTGCGCGAACAACGGCGCCCTGCAGATTGAGCGCGTGCTCCAGGTGAATTACTAGACCCGAGTGGCTAGTGGCTGTATCGTTGAGATATGGTTCCTAAAGACATTCGCGAGCGCTACGACAAACTTAAGGCGGCGGTCAACAAATATCGCACCCTGCGGCATGTCTACGACAAAGAGGAGATATCGATAGAGGCCGAAGATACGCTTAAAGCCGAGCTGGCGGGAATAGAAAAAGACTATCCGGAGTTGATAACCCCGGACTCCCCGAGCCAGCGCGTGGCAGGCAGGCCCCTCCCGCAATTTAAAAAAGTTCGCCACAAAGTTGCGCAGTGGTCGTTCAATGACGCCTTTAGCATCGTTGATATACAAGAGTATGATACACGGGTGAAGCGGATGCTGGGTTTTGAGCCCAATGCAACCGTAGTATACACTTGTGAACTGAAGATAGACGGCCTCAAAGTGGTGCTTGAGTATGAGAAGGGATTTTTAAAGACCGCAGCGACGCGCGGCGACGGCATTGTCGGCGAGGATGTCACGCACAATATCCGCACCATTGAATCGGTGCCGCTGAGGCTCGCGCGGCCCGTTGACGCTATCGTCGAAGGCGAGGTGTGGATGAGCGAGCAGGCGCTCAAACAAGTGAATGCCGGTCGCAAAAAAAATGATGAACCGCTCTTCCAGAATCCGCGCAACGCGGCGGCCGGCTCCATCCGCCAGCTCGACCCAAAAGTAGCCGCCGCACGCGGGCTTGATACCTTTATATATGACGTGGCGCAGAGCCAGGAGCTTTTGCCCGCGACTCAATTTGAAGAGCTCGAGTATCTGCGCGGGTTGGGGTTTAAAGTGAACCCGCACTGCGAACTCGCCGGCTCGGTCGAAGAAATAATCGAGTATTGGGAAAAATGGAAGACCAAAAGCAAATCACAAGGATATTGGATAGACGGCGTGGTCGTCAAAGTCAACGAGCGCCGCTTGCAAGAGCGGCTCGGCTACACGGGCAAGGCGCCGCGCTTTGCTGTCGCATTTAAATTTCCCGCCGAGCAGGTCACTACGGTGGTCGAGGATATTGCGCTCCAAGTGGGGCGCACCGGGGTGCTGACGCCGGTAGCGCACTTGCGGCCCGTGCTGGTCGCGGGCTCGACCGTGTCGCGCGCGACCTTGCACAACGAGGATGAGATAAAGCGGCTCGACGTGCGCGTGGGCGACACGGTAATCCTCCAAAAAGCCGGCGACGTCATCCCCGACATCGTGCGCGTGCTAACAGAGTTGCGGCCAAAAAGCGCTAAAGCATATAAATGGCCGACACGCGTGGCCGAGTGCGGCGGCGACGGCTCGCTCGAGCGGGTGCCGGGGCAGGCGGCATGGCGATGCGTCTATAAAAATTCGTTCGCCCAACAGCGCCGGGTTTTGCGCCACTTCGCGAGCAAGGGCGCCTTACACATCGAGGGGTTGGGGCCGAGCACGGTGGATGCGCTCATGGAGAAAGGCTTGGTCCAGCATTTTGACGACTTCTTCACCTTGAACGAGGGCGACGTGCTCACGCTCGAAGGTTTCGCTGAACTGTCCGCAAAAAAATTAATAGAGTCTATAGCGAGCAAGAAAAAAACACTACTGTCACGGCTTTTGAATGGGCTTTCGATAAATCATGTGGGAGAGGAGACTGCGATTTTGCTGGCGCATAATTTTAAGACAATTGATGATGTCGCGCATGCAAGCGAGGATGACCTGGCGGCGATAGAGGGCATCGGGCCCATTGTCGCCAAATCTATTTTTGATTGGTTTCGCGAGGCGGTTAATCGTGAACTTGTCGGACGGCTCAAAAAACATCTGACCATCCAATCCGAAAAAATATCAAGGAGAGTCCTTGCTGAAAAAATGCCTTTGGCGGGAAAGACCTTTGTGCTGACGGGCAGTTTGGAGTCGATGTCGCGCGACGAGGCCAAAGAAAAACTGCGCCAGCTCGGCGCCAATGTCGCCAACTCGGTCTCAAAGAACACCTACGCGGTAGTGGCAGGGGAGGAAGCAGGCACAAAGTTGGATAAAGCGAGAGAATTGGGAGTTCAAGTGCTGACTGAAAGAGAATTTTTAAAATTGATTGCATAATCGGTACGTTTCGTTATATTTTTATTTGGGATAGTCAATTTGGAGGGTACAGTCATGTTCGAGCTACTTTCGCGGCTTTTTCTCAATAAAAAGAAAAGGCGTGACATAGTCTATGAGACAAAAGTGATCGATGGGCCGCGATTTGATGGCTCCTATACCGCGCAGTTGTTTTCTGACGGCAGACCGTATGGCCTTATCGAGGTAGGTTCAATTTCCCGACTCATCGATTTGTCCAAGTAATGCTCCGGCCTCGCGCTGGAGCTTTTTCTTTTGTATAGTTACTCTATGATTTCGAAGGAGGAGGTTTTGAATCTGGCGGAACTTGCTCGACTCAAGCTCAGCGACGCGGAGGTTGAGAGCTTGCAGAAGGATATTTCGAATATTCTCGACTATGTCGGGCAAGTGTCGGCCGTGGGAGTCAGCGATGTAGAGCAGTTGAAACCCATCTTGCGCAATGTGATGCGCGAGGATAAGCCGTATGGAGCAGGTAGCGTGATGATGCTGGGCTCGCGCGAGGCTTTGCTTGAGGCTCTGCCTAAAAAAGAAAAGGCGCCCATGGGCGGATTTTTTAATGTGGTGCGCAAGATAATCCAGAAAGATGAGTGAGCTGAACAAACTTTCGATAACCGAAGCTTCAAAAAAAATGCAGGCGGGGGAGATAACCGCTGTTGATGTGAGCCGCGTGTGCCTGGCTGAGATTGAAAAAAGAAATAAAATCTTGAACGCGTATTTGGAAGTTTTCTCGGATGTGCTTGAGCAAGCAAATGTTGCAGACGAAAAGCGCGCACAAAATAAAAAAGAAGGGAAGGAGAGTCATGCATTGTTGGGCATCCCGTTCGCGATTAAAGACAATATCTTGATAGAAGGGCGCAACGTTTCTGCCGCATCCAAAATTTTGGAGAATTATGTTGCGAGTTATGACGCGACCGTAATAAAAAAATTAAAAGAAGCCGGTGCAGTGTTCCTCGGCCGCACCAACATGGACGAGTTTGCCATGGGCGGCTCGACCGAGAACTCTGCCTTCGGACCGGCCAAAAATCCGCTCGATGAAATGCGCGTTCCTGGCGGGAGCAGTGGCGGTTCAGCTGCAGCGGTGGCGTCTTATATGGCGCTAGGAGCGCTCGGCACCGACACCGGCGGCTCCATCCGCGAGCCGGCGAGCTTTTGCGGACTTGTGGGATTGAAACCCACCTACGGCGCAGTGTCGCGCTCGGGGCTTATCGCGATGGGAAGTTCACTCGACCAGGCCGGGCCGCTCGCGCACACGGTTGAGGACGCCGAACTTATCTTCAACGCCATCCGCGGGCGCGATTCTTTTGACAGCACTTCTATAAGCGAAGATTTATACCCGAAACACGCGGCGACCAAAAAAATTGGCGTACCGCGCCATCTGCTCAAAGAAGGCATCGATCAAGATGTGCTCGAACAATTTGAAAAAAGTTTAGAGGCGCTCAAAAAAAGCGGCTATGAAATTATCGATGTCGAATTACCATCCGCACCACTCGCTTTGGCGGTCTACTACGTCATCATGCCGGCCGAAGTCTCGGCGAACCTCGCGCGTTTTGACGGCGTGCGTTACGGCCTCTCGCTCAAAGGAGATTCGCTTTTTGATGATTATGCCAAGACGCGCGGCGAAGGGTTTGGCGCCGAGGCGCGCCGCCGCATCATGCTCGGCACCTATGTGCTCTCGTCGGGCTACTATGACGCCTACTACGGCAAGGCAACGGCGGCGCGCGCTATGCTTGCGGCAGAGGTCTCAGACGTTTTGAAGGAGGTTGATTGTATCGCCACCCCGACCACTCCGTCGCCTGCGGCCAAGATCGGAGAGAAATCAGATCCTCTCGCGATGTATTTGATGGATATCTTTACCGTTACTGCGAACCTCACCGGCAACCCCGCGTTGTCATTGCCGATGGGCGCCGTCCCGCGCGAAGGCAAACAGCTCCCCATAGGCATCCAGCTTACCGCCGCGCACGGCGATGAAGCGGGGTTGTTTAAAATCGGGAAGGAGATAGAAAAAATAGCGGTACAATAAGCGCATGGACTACGTCCATTTTCTTAATCTCGAGTACTTCATTCTGCGCGTGTATCAAATATTCGCGGGGCAAAACGTCGACCTCTCGCAGATACCCTCGCAAACGCTCGCCCTGCTCGATTACATCGCGTGGACGGGCCTGGGGCTTTTTGTCCTGTTTTTCGCCTTTGTTATCTATGCGCGACGGTGTTTGCACGAGGTCGAACACGCGGGGTGGCACAAGCGGCAAGAAGAGATAGAGGCGCTCCACAAGCGCCATGACGATACGCAGACGCCCCGCAACCCGCGGTGGGAGCATGTGCTAGGGCTCGCGGGCTCCTCGCTCGAGAGCGATTGGCGCCGGGCCATCATCGAGGCTGATATCATGCTCGACAACCTGCTCACCGAGCGCGGCTACCGCGGCGAGTCGCTTGGCGATAAATTAAAGAACGCGAACCCGCTGCAGTTTACTACGCTCGACCTGGCATGGAAGGCGCACAAAGTGCGCAACGACATCGCGCACCGGGGTGCCACGCTCAGCCTCACCAGCCGCGACGCGCGCGCGACCATCGATATGTACCGCCGCGTGTTCGAAGAGTTTGATTATTTGTAGCATATTTTTTTACTATGCTCGAAGCTTGCCAAACGCCACGCCGTCCAAATTATCGCTCGCGTGCGTTTTGCAGTAAAGCGTGATATAATGTTGCTCACGCCCGGGATAGCAGCATCCCGATATCGCGGGGTGGAGGAGTAGTACCTCGTCAGGCTCATAACCTGAAGATCGCCGGTGCAATTCCGGCCCCCGCAACAAGGATTATTCGTCTTTAAAAAATTATGGAATCGCCATTTTCCATCAACGAATCGCTCACGTTCGGATGGACAACGCTCAAAGCGCACAGCGCGCTGGTATTTAAGATCGTGCTGACTCTGTTGGCGCTTCAGGTTGCGTACGCGATAGTGACAAAAGTTTTAGCCGGAACCGCGCTCGGATTTTTGGCCGCGATCGTATTATTTATCGCCGAGGTGGTGCTCGGCATCGGCGCGACGCTTGTGACGCTGAAGCTCGCAAAAGGGGAGTACACAACCTACAACGACATCGTACCGCCCGCGCGCCTGGCATGGCGGTATGTGTTGGCGTCGCTGCTCGCCGGCTTGATAATCGTGTGCGGGCTCATACTGCTCATCATCCCAGGCATATATGTTATCCTCCGCTACTCGATGGTCCGCTTTGCGGTTTTAGACGGCGCCGGAGTTGCCGAGAGCTTGCGCAAGAGCGCAGCGATGACCCGCGGAGTCAAATGGCACTTGCTCGGCTTTTTCGTCGTCGCCATACTCCTTAATATCGCGGGCGCGATACTGCTCCTGGTAGGTCTGCTCGTCACAATACCGGTCACCATGATTGCCGCCGCGCATATCTACACCAAGCTCCTTGCTCGTTGAAGAGAAGCATTAAAAATGCTATTTTGAGCCAACGTCCGCCGAGGGCGAGACAATGTCGGCGTAGCTCAGGTAGTTAGAGCATGGCACTCATAAAGCCAAGGTCGAAGGTGCAAGTCCTTCCGCCGACACATTTTGACAAGCTCAATGTAGAGCTTTGAAATAGGGGTTTTTTGCGCTAAAGTAGGCGTGTTTGCCGCATCCGCTATTTGGAAGGCGGGCAAAGCATGCGGGAGTAGCTCAACTGGTTAGAGCGCCGCCCTGTCACGGCGGAGGTTGCGGGTTCAAGTCCCGTCTCTCGCGCTTGATGGTATAAAGCGATTTGCTACACTTAGCGTATATTAGTATTAATTTTTTGTTTTATATGAACACAATGCAAAAGAAAAGCATGAGCATGCCCGATGATGTCCGCAGCTTTGAAAAGTTCAAGGTTGATTTTGCAAAATTCGAAGGCATCACATTCGGCCGCTCTACACTGCAACCGGGTTGGAAATGGTCGGTCGATATGAAGCCAATTGTTAAAACTGAGAGTTGCCAAGTCCCGCATACGTTCTATCAAATTTCAGGAATAACTCGTGTAAAAATGGACGATGGCACAGAAATGGAGTTTGGCCCGGGAGATGCGGGGATAGTTCCTCCTGGCCATGACGCATGGGTGGTTGGAGATGAACCTGCCGTCGCTATTGATTTTACTGGCCAAGCGGGATTTGCGGTTCCGCAAAATAAATAGTCACGTTGGGCGCTTGTGTGTTGATAACGAGCGTTTACAGAGTGCTGCGCTAGAAGGTACAGTTACCCTGTATTCATTTTTGTATCTTTATGCGCCCATCCATCAAAACTATAGCCAGTATCGGTCTCGCGCTCTCGTTGCTGATGCCCGCGTTCGCGCAGGCCGCAGGCCTCACCGCCGCCCAAGTGGGCGCCATTATTTCGCTCCTGCAGTCGTTCGGGGCGGATACTGCCACTGTCAACAGCGTCCAGGCGGCGCTGACGGGCCAGGATTCGCACCAACCGCAAGAACACCCTTTTACTGAAGCCTCCTCAACTGAGGCGGCTTCTACCTCGGGCGCGCCGGGCCAGGAGGGCAAGAGTGCGTGCATTGCGCTTACGCGCAATCTCGGCATCGGCTCGCAAGGTGATGATGTGAAGAGCCTGCAGGAAATGCTCGCTGCAGACCCAGAAAGCGGATTTGAGGCAACGACCACCGGTTTCTTCGGTCCCTTAACGGCCCGGGCGATGATGCGCTTTCAAGAGAACAATAGCATTGCCTCAAGCACCGACGGGAGCGTAGGCCCGTTGACTCGCGGATTCTTTGAGCGCCATTGCGGCGAAGGAGAAAATCATCCGCAACCGATGATGGGCGGCCAGGCCGGGACTTCGACGCAATCTCACGAAGACCAGTAGGCTGCCGGTTCTAACATCCGCCAGGTCGCGCAATGCACAGCTTCATCTGTCTTTCAGCCGCTTTTTATAGTCTACTTAGACAATAGGTCGGGCGGGCTCTTTTGGCCGCGGGCAATTTTTATTAGCATCATCTAGCTAGAAAATCAGTATGAGTAACACTGGGAAATATCTCATGGCGGCTACCGCAATAGCCGCGCTATTAGCTTCGGCAACGCCGGCATTGGCAGACACTTTTAACAGCTCATCGGTAACAATACGGACCAACAACACCGCCACAGTGACGACTACCAACGTGTCGGTCGCCAACACGGGGCTCAACCTTGCGGGCGGCTCGACCGGCGGCGACGGCGGCAATGGCGGCAAGGTCAGCAGTGGCAACGGGAACAACAATAATGGTGGCGCCAATGCCGGCAACGGCGGCAAGGGCGGCAAGGGCAGTGCGGGCGGCTCGGTCCAAACCGGCAACGCCCATACTCGCACAACTAACGTCAATATCATCGGTACGACGCTTATCCGCATCTAAGGTTTTGTTCGCTCCCGACCTGTTACAAAAAGCCCCCGCCCGGGGCTTTTTTGCATGCATGCTTTTTTATTTGTAAAGCATTTGCAATCCACACGCATGAAATCTTCACTTCGCTTCATGAAGGTAAAATGTAGTGCGGTATAAAACTATTTCACCTTTTCTTCATTTGAGGATACAAATTTTGTTGCGGTCAATCTGCGCGCACCGATACACTTATCGCGCTCATGATAACACTGGGAACCAGCTTAGTTCGGAAGTTCGCTTTATATCTAACATTATCAAGTTTTCTCATCGCGGGCGCGGCGGCGTTTGCTACCGCATCCGCGAGCGGCTACGCGGTTAACCCATGGTGGCCGACCAACGGCGCGCACATGCAGGGCACGCAGCCGTTTAAGGCGATGGTTAGCGGTCTCGATGTTTCGCAGTACGATATGTTCTGGCAGGTTGACGGCGGCCAATGGAACTGGATGGACAATAACTACACCGACTACCAGCACAAAGAGGCTTCCGTTAATGTCGGCTTGTGGACGTGGCATGGCTCGGGCCCCTATGTTGTCAATTTTATCGCGCGGCAAAACGGGAACATTATCGCACAGCAATCGGAGACGATTTATGTTGACAACGGATTGCCCCAGCAGGGGAGCGCTCCGGCGCAGCCTGCGCCAACGTCGGCTCCGGCGCCCGCATCGGCGCCGGTTCAAACTCAAACACAGACACTGGTTCAAAATACTATCGTTGCGGCGCCGCTCATTACTACCTCATCATCGGTTGCGAATAATTCGGGTGTGAAATTTTATATCAACCCAAACTCTGAAGCGGCGGCGCAGGCCATCACGTGGGCCTCGAGCAACCCGACCGGCGCTGCGGCTATGCAAATGCTCGCCGCACAGCCGACCGCCGCCTGGTTTGGCGATTGGAACAGCAACATCTCAAACGATGTGCACACGCTCGTGAGTGCGGCAGCGGCGCAAGGCGCAACGCCCGTGATGGTCGCGTACAACATCCCCGAGCGCGACTGCGGCGGGTACTCCTCCGGCGGCTCAAACAATCCGGCGGGGTATACCGCGTGGATTAATTCGTTTGCGCAGGGCCTCGGCTCCTCGCCGGCGATAATCGTTCTTGAACCGGACGCGCTCGCACAAATCGGCTGCCTCTCGCCGGCGGACCAGGCAACGCGCTTGCAGCTGCTCTCGAGCGCGGTCGGGGCGCTCAAAGCGGACCCCAACGCCAAAGTATATTTGGACGCCGGGCACTCAAACTGGATTGACCCGGCCACGATGGCGAATGATCTCACCAAAGCTAATGTCTCGCAGGCAGACGGTTTCGCTCTTAATGTGTCGAACTTCATGCCGACCGCGGGCGAGGTGAGCTATGGCCAGCAGATTAGCTCACAGACAAATGGCAAGCACTTCATTGTTGACACGTCGCGCAACGGCAATGGCTCCAACGGCCAGTGGTGCAACCCGCCGGGCATGGCCATCGGCCAAAAGCCGACGATGCAGACCGGCAACTCGCTCGTCGACGCCTTCCTCTGGCTCAAGACTCCGGGCGAGTCCGACGGCACCTGCAACGGCGGCCCGAATGCCGGCGTATGGTGGCCCGACTACGCGCTTGGGCTTGTCCAAAACGCGCATTAAAATCATTACCCTATAAGCAAAAAAGGCCTTGGCGAAAGGCTTTTTTGCTATTTCGCGGCCGTCACGCCTGTGTCGTAGCGCAGTCGATATTCATACAGGTTGAGGTCTTGGGAGAAGTTTATCGAGAGTATCTGCTGATAATGTGCGTCGAAATAATCTTTGATGTTTTTTTCGTATCCTTGGTCATAGCTCAGCAAAACGTACACATTTTGAGCGTCGTTCGTTGACGAGGCGACCTCGGCGGGCAACTTTGTTGCATCAAAACCGGGAATGGGGCCGTAGGCGTACTGGTTCCATACCGGCAGCGTCGCGAGCGGCGAGGGGCCGGTGTAATAATATTCGACCGGATAGATCGTGAACGGCGCCGAAAATACCACCGCGTCCTGCATGGTTGTGTGCGTGTTGAGGTATGCGGCCGCGGCCGCGTAATTTTCTTTGACCGGCGTCGTCGGGTTCGCTATCTCGACCACGAGCATCACGAGCATCACGACAGCAAGCACCGCGCGCGAAGCGAGGCGCATAGTTCGAGAATAAGCTTGCGAGTAAAAGGTACAACGACGGCACAGTAAAGATAAGGTAGCGGCTCACAAAGATGGGTGCCACGATAAAACTGACGAAGAAAGCCACGCCGACCGACACCAAAAGCGCCGTCAAAAAATACTCGGTCTCGGGGCTTAGCCGGCGGTTGCGTCTGAGCGTGAGCAGGCCGAAGATAATGGCAACGGGCCAGAGCGAAAGAAAGAACGTATTGATGTTGTCGTTTTGAAATCCGAACAAAAACTGCGAGAACGTGCTAAAGAGGTTGACGGTCGTCGGCACCGGCAGCAGAGGTTCCGAGAATCCTGCCTGCCCGACATGGAGCACGAACCACGCCCACGGCGCAAAAGCGACCACAACGATTATTGCTGCGGCGGCAAGCCGCTTGAAAGAGCCGGCAGGGAAAAGGTCGCGCCGCAAAAAATAGAACACCACCTGCGAAGCGAGGCTGAGGAAAAAGAAATAATGCGAGAACACGCCGAGTATGGCGGTGAGCGCGTACCACGCCCACACCGTTTCGCTGGCTTGACCTTTAAAAATTTTGACGAAGCAGTATTGATTGAGGATGACGAAGAAGGTAAAGAGCGTGTACATGCGTATCTCGTTGCCGTACCAGTTCATGAACGGCGAGATAGCGAAGAGAAACGTTGCAAAGAGGCTCGTGGCGCGGTTGTAAGCGAGCTTGCCGAGCGCATAGAGCGCGGGGATGGAGATGACATAAAAGAGAAGGGACATCACGCGCGCGACCGCGACTCCGTCGCCGAGATAGAGCCGCCAAAAATGGAGCAGGAGATGGTAGAGCGGCACGTGCACGTCGCCAGCTACGATATAAAAAATGTCCGTGAAGCTGCGGCTCGTCTGCCATAGACTCTGCGATTCGTCGAGCCGCAGACTTTGATTCATGAAAAAAGCCGCCGAAAGGAGCACGGGTATAAGCATCAGGAGCGCCAGCCACACTGCGGTGGCGGCGCGCGCGTTAGTTGTGGTTCGCGACGCCATATATGCTTTGTTTCTTCAGCGCTTTGCTTGGCGCTTGCCGCAGATGCTCGCGCTGGGGCAGGGCCGCGCGTATGAACGGCACGAATATCACAATGTTGAGAGCCGACCACGCGATGTTATTGATAAGCGATGCCGAGAGTCCCTCGCGCCACAGCGCGACGGGGATGCCGCACAACGTCGCCGCGATATAAGCGATATGCCATTTGATGAGCGGCAAAAAGCCTGCCCGATTGACAGACGGGTTGCCATTGAGGCCTCTTTTTTGAGTTACCCCGAACGCCGAACGCTCAAAGGTCGCCGCCGAGTAAAGCGCGCGTAAGTGGATGCTGAACGCGCTCATCGAAAACGCGAGGCTTGGGAACGTGAAGGTAAAGTTGCTTGAGCGCTGTATCACGTAGAGCGTGAAGAAGAAGTACGGCAAAAAGATGCCGGCAAGAAGCATCCCCGAGATGC
>JAGWIT010000051.1 GCA_028866155.1 Patescibacteria group bacterium | reverse complement strand
GCTGGTAGCGGCGCGCCAATACGGCAGCCATCCGCTAAACTCAAACTTACCAGTAGCAGGATTCGTGAGAGAGACGCCACTGAGCGTGCCGGGTTGAACGGGAGCCGAGGCGCTTGCAAGCGCCGCTTGGGTCTTGGGCCCCGCTATACCATAGCCCGACACCCCCGAGCCCGCACAGATGATGCCCCGCGCGCATTGAAATTTTTGCACCGCGGCCTGCGTGAGTGCTCCAAAGTAGCCGGTCGCGCTCCCGCTTAAATATCCCTGGGCGATAAGTTCTTGCTGGAGCGTCGTGACGTCGCTGCCCGATAAGCCTACAGAAAGCGAGCGTGCGGCGGCAAACACAAAGAAGGGCGCGAACATGCAAACAGATGTAAGTAGTAAAAGGCGTTTATACATGCTTGCCCTTCAGTCTATCAGATTTTCTTTTTTAAGACGCAACGCTCAAGACCGCGACCTGGTCGCCTATCGCAACCTGGGCTGTTGCTAATTTTTTGGCGCCTAAGCCGAGTCCCGCGCTCACTTGCGCCTGTGAAGCGTTCACCGTGTAGGTAGTCGTCTCTTTGTTGCGCCCCGTCTTGCCAGTAACCGTGATGTTTGGGCCGTCGACGCTCGTGACCGTGCCAAAGATGGCGGGCGCTTTGGTGCTGGCATAAGCTGAGCCGCCGAACATGAGCGAGCCTGCCACGATGGTGCCCCCAATGATATAGATGAGCTTGTTTTTCATAATGCCTATACTATATATACGCGGCAGATGAAGATAAGTTACTCTTGACGCATTGAGAAATCAGGCGTTTTAGTGTATTTTTGATTGGCACTTGCTCCGCAAAGGAGCGGTAATTGGGAGATCGTCTAATGGTAGGACAACAGACTCTGGATCTGTTTATCTAGGTTCGAATCCTAGTCTCCCAGCTCGACTTTTTGAGCAATATAATGTACCCAGGATAGGGTTGGACCGGATACGATTGTAAAGATAATTCGTTTCAAGTTTCAATAAAGCACTCGAGACGCGTCGATTGAGTAGCGTAAAATGAGCCAATCCCGCATTATGGCGTCAAATCCTCTATACAAACAAATCGCGTCCCTGCTCGCACTCGCGGCCATTTTTCTTTTCGTCTCGTATTTTGCACAGCGCTATCACAGCGAACTAGCTCTCATTGTCACCCGTGGGGGCGTATTCGGTATCGTCGGTTTTATTATGCTCACAGCGGTGTTCGTGGTGTTTGTCATACCGCTCGACATCGCCTTTCTCATTCCTATAGGCGCGGCCGTATTCGGCCCCCTGCCGACCGCGCTCATGAGCATTGCCGGATGGACGCTCGGCGCTGCAGCAGCCTTCGGTATCGCACGATATTTTGGCAAGCCGGTTGTCGAGCGCCTCATTGGC
Source organism: Patescibacteria group bacterium (assembly GCA_028866155.1). GTDB lineage: Bacteria > Patescibacteriota > Minisyncoccia > Phycocordibacterales > SBAW01 > GWA1-54-10. The sequence continues at coordinate 4,005 of JAGWIT010000051.1, read as the reverse complement.
CTTGAGCGGGTGCGTGCGGTTGAGCAACGCATACCGAAGCGCAATTTATTTTGGAGTGTCGTCGTGTTGCGCATGCTCGTCTCGGTCGATATTTTAAGCTATGCGCTCGGACTTGTAAGCTCTATGTCATGGGGCAGCTACGTCGCGGCAACCGCGATAGGCGTGATGCCATTTGGATTTTTCTTTGCGTATACCGGCACACTGCCGCTCCTGTACCGCGTATGCGCCATCTTTGGGGCCGTCTTGCTTGCAACGTTCTTTTTGCTCAAGTATGGAGTGCGACGCGAACCATAGTTGAGAATGGCGCTTTTTTGTAAGCGCACCTTTCCCCACCCGTCTCCCGTATATACCTGAAGAGGCTCTGAAATTCGCTTGCGCATTAATACTAATTTTCAGAACCCTCAACATTGCAGATATGAAAAACAAATTCTTGTTTGCGGCCAGTGGCTCGCTTGTTGCTGCGGCCCTGTTTATGAATCTCGCGGTCGGGACGGCATTTGCCCAAACGCCTGCGCCCGCAACCCAAACCGGCCACGGCTGGGGCGGCCGCATGGGGATGAAGTTCGGCGCGCACGGCAGCTCGACTCTTCCGATGAACAACATCCAAGGCAACGGCCAGCCGGTTGTCGGCGGCACGGTGAGCGCCATCAACGGCTCGATTCTCACCCTCGCGACCGCTCAAGGCGGCGTTACCTACTCGGTTGATGCTTCTCACGCGACAATAGATAGAGGCAACGCTACTTCGTCGGTTTCCCAAATCGCGGTTGGCGACCATGTGGTCGTGCAGGGTAGCGTCAATGGCACCGCGGTCACCGCCTCCTCCGTCATAGACCAAGGCGCGCCCAAGACCTCAAGGGCTTCCGGAATTCCAACCAAAGGCTTTGGCGGCTTTATGGGAGCGCTCGGCGGATTCTTCCATCGTTTGTTCGGATTCTTCTAAAAAACACAGTTTTGAGGAGGGATCAAAAAAGCCCCTTTACAGGGGCTTTTCCATGCTATACTGTCCCCACGTGCGCATTATATAATTTATATAGCTATGGCAACATCAAATTCCGCATTCATGAAGCCGATGAACATTAGCGATGAGCTCGCGGTCATCGTCGGCAAGGGTCCCATGCCCCGCTCGGAGGTCGTTAAGAAACTGTGGGTTTATATAAAGAAGAACGGGCTCCAGGATCCGAAGAACAAGCGCAATATCGACGCAGATGCGGACCTACAAAAGGTTTTTGGCGGCAAAAAGACCGTCAATATGTTCGAGATGACCAAGCTCGTCTCCAAACACCTTTCTTAAATAAACTAAAAAAGGTCTTCAAACCGCGCAGCGCAATGCTGCGCGGTTTGCCGTTTAGCCGGCTGAAGCAACTTTCGTTTTGTTGGCGAACGCATGGGCGGCTGCCTTCCCGTTCGCGGCTTTAAGGAAGGCGGTGAAGAGCGGGTGCGGCGAGAGCGGCCGCGAGAGGAACTCTGGATGAAACTGCGTGCCGAGCATGAACGGGTGCGCCTCGCGGGAGAGTTCGGCAATCTCCATGAGCACGCCGTCGGGCGATTGGCCGGAGAATACAAGACCCGCATCTTCTAATGTATCGATATAGTTTGGATTGACCTCAAAACGGTGCCGATGCCGTTCGAAAATCTTGGGCACACCATAGGCCGCGCGCGCGATGCTCCCCTCTTTGAGCTTGCAGGGGTAGGCGCCGAGGCGCATGGTGCCGCCGTAATCTTGTTTTTGTATTTTTTCTTTTTGCGCCTCCATGATGGCAACGACCGGATGCGGCGAATCGTTATCAATTTCGGTCGTGTGAGCGCCTTTGAGCTTGGCGACATTGCGCGCAAATTCGATGACCATCAACTGCATGCCGTAGCACAGCCCAAAGTACGGAATATTATTTTCGCGCACGTATTGTATGACCTTTATCTTGCCCTCGATGCCCGTCTCGCCGAAGCCGCCGGGGATGAGCACGCCCTGATAGTTGCTGAGCTCGTCCAAAGACAATTTGCCGGACTCGAAATCTTTTGAATTTAAATAGGTGATGCGCGGCTTGAAGTTTTGATGATAGCTCGCGGCCTTGAGCGCTTCGAGCACGGAGATATAGACGTCCGAGAGCACAAAGCTCCCCGAGTCAAAATATTTGCCGACGACCGCCAGCTCAACGGTGCGATTGCCATTCTTTGACTTGCGGACGAACTCCTTCCAGTCGTCAAGCTTTGTTTTGCGCGCCGGCAGGCCGAGCACCTCGGTCAAAATATCGCCGAGGCCGTCCTTTTCATAATTGAGCGGCACATCGTAGATGCTCTCTACATCGGGCGCCGAGATGACGCGCTTGGGCGCGACATTGCAGAACGTCGCGATTTTTTCTTTGCGCTTTTGGTCCAGAGGTACGATAGCGCGAGCCAAGATGACGTCGGCCTGCAGGCCCGCCGAGTTGAGCTCGCGGCTGGCATACTGGGTCGGTTTGGTCTTCATCTCGCCGATGTTATTGGGCACCGGCACATAGGAGAGCATCACCACCGCGACGTCATCCGGGCACTCGTGCCGGAGCTGCCGCACCGCTTCAAGAAAGATTATGTTCTGATATTCGCCGATAGTGCCGCCCACCTCAACCAGAGTGATGTCGGCCTTCGCTTTTTTCTGCGCCTCTTTGATGCGGCGCAGGACCTCCAGAGGCACGTGCGGCACGACCTCGACGTTTTTGCCCTTGAACTCCAAGTTGCGCTCGCGGCGGATGATCTCTAAGTAGACGCGGCCGGTGGTCATATAATTGACGCTTGGCAATGTCTCGCCCAAGAAGCGCTCATAGTTGCCCATATCCTGGTCGGTCTCGTAGCCGTCGTCGAGCACAAACACCTCGCCGTGCTCGGTCGGGTTCATGGTGCCGGCATCGACATTGATGTACGGATCGATTTTGAGCGCCGTCACTTTGAAGCCCTTGCTCTTTAGTATGCGCCCGATGGCCGAGGTCGCGACGCCCTTGCCGATGCCCGACATGACGCCACCGACGACGAAGACATATTTGGGAGCCCGTGTCTTCGTCTTTCGCTTCTGCTTGACCGCCATATTTCTCTTAATGTAAGACTATAACACGGATCCTTATCTGGTTTATAATGAACTTAAAGTTAAATCTTTAAGTACCTGCGAACCGCCAAGTAGCTCGCTATCGCACCCAGCAAAACACCCGAGCCGACGATGATAAGAAAGAGAAGCGGAAAATTGGTGAGGTAATACGAAAAGACGTTGATGCCGCCGAAAAAGTTTTGGGTCGAGCTCCCCAGCCACCACGTGAGTGGGTAAAACAGGAGCATCGTGATCATGCCGGCGATGAGTCCGTAGAGAATGCCCTCGACCAAAAATGGCGCGCGGATGTAGCCCTGCCCCGCGCCCACGAGCCGCATCACGGATATCTCTTCGCGCGAGGTATAGATAGCCAAGCGCAAGGTGTTAAAAGAAATGGCGATGGTGATGGCGACGAAAATTAAAATAATGGCGACACCTATCCATTTTGAGGAGTCGGTGATTTGCGCGAGGCGGTTTATCGCATTTTGCTGGTCGGCGTCAAAATAATTTATCTTGTCGATTATCTGCGGCTGGCCGGTCTGGAGCGCCTCCTGCTGCTGGAGAAAGTTGGCAATGACGCCATACTGCGAGATGTCCTTCGCTTTGACGTTGAGGACCGCGCCGAGCGGGTTGCCGCCGAGCTGGTCAAGCGCCTGGAGCGTCAGCTGATCGTTTTGGTGGAGCTCGCGGAAGTTGGCGAGCGCATCATCGGCAGAGACGTACTGGGTCGAGGCGACTTCGGGGAGCGCGGCGACCGTCTTTTGCAACGTGAGTATCTGGTCTTCGGTCGCGTCGGTGGTGAAATAGACGTTCATGTCCGCCTTGTCGCGGAATTGCTGGAGGGTCGTGTTGAGGATAACGCCGGTAAAAATGGCGAGCCCGATGATAAAGAGCGTAAACACCATCATCAGGACCGATGCAAAGGATACGAAACCGTTGCGCCAAAAGTCGAG
>JAGWIT010000050.1 GCA_028866155.1 Patescibacteria group bacterium | reverse complement strand
TGCCGGCCTCGATGTCTTGCGCAACCTGCGAGATGGGGATGCTCTGCACCTGCGGCTTGTTCGTGCCTACAAAGTAGGTGTACGCGCCCGCGAGCAATAAAAGGAGGACGATGCTGGTCGCGAGATTGACCCAAAAGCTGTCGCCCTGCGGCATCTTGGGGAGCTGCGGCATCCTCCCGCGGCGCGGCGGCTTTTTGCCTCCTCCCTGCTGCTTATTATTAGTTGAGTCTGCCATAAATATAAAAATATAATAGCATTTTTTGTGAATTTAGGCAAAATAAATGCTACAGTGTCGACATGAATCTGGTAGAGCATAAAAAGGCGCGGTTCGATTATGAAATACTCGAGGAATTCGAGGCGGGCATCGAATTGCTCGGTCATGAGGTTAAATCCCTGCGTGCGCGGCACGGCAAGCTTGAGGGCTCTCATATCATCATCAGGGGCGGCGAGGCATATATAGTAGGCATGAGCGTCCCGCCCTACCAGCCGCAGAACATGCCCAAGGAGTACGACCCGGAGCGCAGCCGGCGATTGCTTTTGACCAAGAAGGAGCTGGGCCAATTGGCGGCGGCCGACGGCCAAAAAGGGTTGACAATAGTGCCTTTAGCAGTGTACAATAAAAACAGCAAGTTGAAGGTGCGCGTGGCGGTGGCGCGGGGGCGTAAGAAATATGACAAGCGAGAGCATTTAAAAGAGCGCGACACCAAGCGCGAGATGGAGAGAACTTTGAAAAATAAAAATTAAAAAAATCTGGCATTCGCTCCGAGCCCATGGTACTGGTTGTGTATAGGTCATCGTACGTGTTCTCGGAGGGGATGCCAGGCCTAGACAATGGAGCCCGTTGAAAGAGCTGCGAGGTAGCAGTGGAAATCTGCTTAAAAAATTCCAAACCACAACTGGCAAGTCAGTTGCATCGCCGTATTTTTCGGCGAACGATCTCGCTTTCGCTAACGCCTAAGCGGTCGCGCCCGCTCTCCTTCTCCTGAGGGGAGAGGCCGGGTGTTATATTTCAGGATATAGTTTTGCGAAGCGATTCTCCGCAAAACAGAAACTTGGAATCTGCGGCATCAAGAGATTTTGTTCATTCCCTACTCTCGGCGCCTAAGACCTCTAAAATGAACTACACGTCGTAGACGCGCTTTCAATTCTTCATTGCACGGCGGTTCAACTCCGCCCATCTCCACAGATACAAGTAAGTTAAAATAGCCAATATACGCCTCATTTATTGAGGTTTTTGCGGTTCCAACCATTCCAGTCTTCTGTCAAAAGAATCTCAGTGAGAATTGACATTTTCAATATTCAAGGTAACATATTTTCAGTTCGCTCTCTCAAAACCCCTGCCTTGGAGGCTATGGTGAAAAGCAAATCAACGCTCTTGCGCGCTCGTGCAATGCTCTATCAGGAAGTTCCTCTTCCAGTCGACCTGATGAAAGCGATCGCCCTTCGTGTCTTCCAGGTAATGAATGCTCGCCTTCCCGAAAAGTATTGGCCGGTCAAAGCGTGGGAACTGAATGGCGACCAGGCACTTTGCCTGCTCGATCAGTATATCCATGGAAAGAAGAAAGGCGTGGAGGCATTCAATTTCTTCTATGCCATTTGCTTCTGGGGAAGCCAGGAACAAATGCTGAAAGACAGCTTCAAACACCTTACTTTGAAGGAGTTACAGGACTATGCCAGCCTGACTAAATTCAGCGAAATGTTTGCTGGACCCTATGAGGACAGGGCATTCCCCAATCTGTCTCTCGCACTTCGTCTCGGCGACGCAATGCCCGATGCGCAGCTAAAGGTCGCCCTGGCTCAGTCCAATCGAGTTGGTGTCGCTCTTGGGTTTGAAAAACCACATATCATTTGGGCTGCATTCTGCTCGACGCTGCAGATGGAGACGATGAGGCAGTGGGTGCAAGAAATCCGTTCGTTACCAGGGCGAGAGAATTTTCTCGTTCCATCTCCTGCTAGCGCCTAACTGCACGATTAAAGAGCTCCGACTTCGGCCGGGGCTTTTTCTTTTCCATAAGTTCCATTCCCTCTAACGTGTCTCCACATAAAAAACAGCAATCCGGCTTATGGCCGGATTTTTGTTTTAAAAGAGTATACTAAAGTCATGCTCTTTACCTTCCTGTTTACTTGGGGCTCGGTGTTCTCGACTCTCGCGGGGCTAGTAGCTTTTTTTATTACCTACAAAGAAATGGTTCGGCACTATAAGACAAAAGCTGAGCCCACCAAGCAGGCGCTCCAAACCGGATTTCTCACTTTTTTGCTCTTTTTTGGGATAACGCTCGCGCTGGCCTTTGGCCTCCCTTCGCTGTTTTAACCGGGGGATATTCTGGTTCAGAAGAAATTCAGGCGCTATGTGCCACACTGATGGCATTATATCTTTAACGAAATGCTTATGTGGCAAGACTGGGTAAATGGTATTCTGGGTCTCTGGATAATCGTGGTGCCGTTCATCGGGCTTACGGGCGCTTCGCTCGTGTGGACGCTCGCGGTCACCGGGATCGTGATAGCCGTCCTTGGATTTTGGAGCGGCGCTCAGCAAAGCACCAGCGCCGTATAAATGGTTTCCGGGCCTAATGAAAAATCCCCCCACGAATATAGGGGGGATTTTTCGTTGTCTGTGCAACCCAGACTAATTAGTTCTTACGGAGGCGCATCGCGAAGTAAAAGCTCGTGTACGCAAGGTAGGCCGTTATCATGACGCCGAACCACGACAGCCACAGCGGCACTTCCCAACCGACGATGACGAGGGAGGCGCTGCTAAAGAGCCGCCAGAGGTGCGCCAGCGCCACGATGGTGAAGATGATGCCCGCTACCATGAGGTAGGAGCGTTCGCGCAGGTGCGGTATCTTGCCGAGGTTCCAGCCGTAGTGGACAAGAATAAGAAACACCGCAATGTCGAATATCAGCGACGGCAGGACCATGTCGGCCGTGAGCGACATGCCGTAGAAGTCGACCGGGAACGCGCCCACCTGCGAGAACCAGAGAAGAAAGAAGAAATCGGCGGCAATAACGCCGGCTGCGAACTTTGCCCACTCCTGCAATGTATGACGACGCATAGAAAATAAAATCCTACTAATGATAAGTGACTGCCCTATAAGTATAGGGTACAAATTTTTCGGCAAGCGGTTGTGTCCACAGTAGCGGCGCATTTTCTCCTGTGCTAGCCTAAGGGCATATGAGAAAAACCGCATACCTTTTGCTCGGTGCCGCATTATTTCTTGGCAGTGCGCCGTTCGCTTTGGCAGCGCAATTGAATCCCGATTTGAGCGATGTCACCAGCCCCCAGCCGTTTAGCTTTTCGTGCGACCCGTACACCGCCGCGTTCGCCGAGGGGCAGGCCTACATCCCGACAGAGAACGGCACCTGCATCTTTGCCATACCGCAGACCAGCACGCCGAAGTTCATGGCTATTTACCAAGGCACGCCGGGCCATGCTTCGCTCCTCTTCAACGACTTCGGGGTCGATTCTAGTTCGTTCGAATTGTTCGACATGTCAGGGACCCAGTTCGGTACTCCCCAGCCGGGCGATGCCTTTTTTGCCGTGTCGGTCGGCGGCGGCGATCCCAATGCCGCCAACACTTACTTCACTACCGGCGCCGGCGCCGCGCCCGCCGATTACAGCATCGTCAATTGGCACTGGGGCGCGCCCGTGACAGTCACCGCCGACAATAAAAGCATTAGTGTCGGCGATGCTCTGCCGGCGCTCACGGCAACCATCTCCGGATTCATAGGCGGCGACACTCTAACCACCAGCGGTATCACGGGGGCTGCCAGCTGCACCACGACCGCCGCCGGCTCAAGCGTCGCGGGCGACTACCCCATCACCTGCACGCGCGGCACGCTGTCTTCAGGCAAATATGCATTCGATACGTTTGTCGCTGGCACGCTGCATATTGCGGCACCGAGCGATACGCAACCGCCCGTCGTTGTTATAGCGACACCCGCGGACGGCAGCTCATATCTGCAAAACGACACGGTGTTCATCTCGGCCACCGCGACCGACACCTCGGGAATTGCTTCGACAACGTACACACTGAACGGCGGGGCTGTTGACCCCAACGCGCCGCTGCCGCTCATGAGCCAGCCGCTCGGCACTGCGGTATTGGTCGCATCATCGACCGACCCATTCGGCAACACCGGATACGCGACAAGCACTTTCACTATTTTGCCGCCCGACCTCACACCACCCACCATCACCATCACCAGCCCGCAAAACGGTGCCACCTATTTTGACACCGATACGGTCCTGCTTACCGCTTCGGTGGCCGACGCCTCGCCAATAGCGGCGACTTCGTACACCTTTAATGGCGCAACGATAGACCCAAGCAAACCCCTGCCGCTCCTCGGCGCGCCGCTCGGCACCGCGACCGTATCGGTGTCGGCAACCGACGCCTACGGCAACGCCGCATCATCTACCGTCACCTTCACGATTAAATCGTCGGACATCACGCCGCCGACGATTACCGTAACAAACCCTGTCGCCGGCAACACCTACCTCAGTACCGACACGGTGGTGCCTTCGGTGAGCGTCACCGATGCATCGGGTATCGCAACCTCCTCATACACGCTTGACAATATCCCCGTCGACCCAACCCAGGCGCTGCCGCTCTCGACCGTGCCCGCGGGGAGCGCTACGTTCAGCGTCTCGGCGACTGACAATTTCGGCAACGCGACCACGACCAACATCGTGTTCACTATCACCGCTCCTCCGGCGCCGGACACCGCGCCACCCACCATCACTATCACCAGCCCGGTCTCGGGCAGACTCTACTCGCGCTCTGACACCGTGATGCTGGCGGCAACGATTACCGATCAATCGGCGATAGCCCGCACGCTCTATTACTTCGACGGCAAGCCGGTTGACCCAAGCAAGCCCCTGCCGCTCTTAACCGCGCCGCTGGGCAATGCGTCGACCACCGTGGTGGCGACCGACGCCTTCGGCAATACGGCGTCGCAGACGGTCAACTTCCGTATCGTGCCGGCCATAGGCAACTGCGAAGAAGAAATCATTGACGCATTCAATCACAAATTTATCCCCAACAAAGGGACGTTCTCGCATCTCTTCGCCGACTGCAGAGACCTCTATAAGTTTGGCCGCGACCGCGATGACTCCAAAGACAACGACGACCAACAGCACAAATCCTACGATCAAGACGGCATATACCAACAAGCGCAGATAAATATCACTAAAGCGTATGCCGACATCGACAGCAGCATAACGCGCTAGCCAACTGCAGCTATGCGTTGTAGGATAAACCCGGTTGAACGCTGTCAGGGGAGGAAACTATGTCCACGCGATTCTTCGGCGACCCCGGAAGTTTTGCGATGAAGAACGAGCGCCGGCGCGAAGCGCAACGGACAAAGCCCGTATCTCTGAGCAAACTTTCGGGCAAAGGCAAAATCATTTTTGCCATTGTCGCTCTTCTTGTGCTGGGTCTCGTCTCCGTTTTGTGAAGGTGGCGACTCCATAATCTACGCGCCGCCCCGCCGCTCGCGGGGGCTTCCTATACTGAGAGCGTACCACTACATGGTACGCTTTTTTTGTGAGTGGCCATCAGCGGGGGCTTAGACTTCAAGTCTCTTTAAAAACATATGGTCTCACGAAAAAACCTTTCGTGCTGCGGATAATCTAGTTGTGGCTCGGCCACGA
>JAGWIT010000005.1 GCA_028866155.1 Patescibacteria group bacterium | reverse complement strand
GGTGCGCATCGTGCGCCTGTGGCAGCAGACCTTCTTGCCGTCGGTCATCACGACCGCTCTTTATTTTTTGGTCTTCGGCACGTTCATCGGCTCGCAACTGCCGCCCATCCACGGCCTCAGTTACATCCAGTTCATCGTCCCCGGACTCGTAATGATGCAGGTCATCATGAACGCCTACAGTAACACTTCGACCGCACTGTTTATGGCGAAGTTTCAAAACAATCTTCAAGAAATGCTGGTGTCGCCCATGCCCGAGTGGGTGATTGTCGCCGGATATGTCACCGCAGGCATCGTGCGCGGCTTTATCATCGGCGTCTTGGTGCTTCTGACCGCGCTCTTTTTCATGCACTTGACCATCTATAATATCGCGGTAGTGCTTGCGGCGTTTATCCTCACGTGCGTACTGTTCTCGCTGGGCGGATTCCTCAACGCGATGTTCGCCAACACCTTCGACTCTATCTCCATCGTCCCGACGTTTATTCTTACTCCGCTGACATTTCTTGGTGGCGTGTTCTACTCGATATCACGCTTCCCGCCATTTTGGCAAAAAATCTCACTTATTAATCCTATCCTTTATATGGTCAATCTTTTTCGCTACGGCTTCCTCGGAGTTTCCGACGTGAGCCTCACCTTGGCACTCTCGATACTCATCGGACTCACCGTGGTCTTCATTGTCACCATCCTCTGGCTTTTCAAAAAGGGAATAGGGCTAAAGAATTAAATGTATTCAGCTAGTAGTTTTTTTGTGGCGTGTCGCACATTGAACGTATCAAAAGAAAACTGCCCATCTCCGAAGAGTGGGCGGCGACGTAGCTACTGGAGCGTGGGATGTTCAGGAAGGTTCCGAGCTCGAGCTTCGGCAAGCATTTTGCCCGCCTTCTTATTGAGCTCATCCCATCCAGCCATCAACTCGCGGAACTTTGGGTCCCGCATCGGATGGCGCACACACTCGATCATCGACCTGCGACGACGAAGTTCTCGGGCGGAGAGCTTTTCAAGCTCCCGACGAGCATCTTTTTCGCTCAGGTCGAACAGTTGGGCTTCGAGCGGCACGAGTGCCGCAATATCCTTCCGGCGGCTCATCATACTTCTCCATCTATTTTCAGCCACTGCAATTATAACATAGATATACTAGGGCGGTCAATAGGAAATAGGGAAGTATGGAAGAAGCTACTTCCCCATTAAAAATTGAAAAATTGGGAAGGGGTTAAAAGAAGATAAGGAGAGAAAAGAACAGGAACAAAAACTCTTCTAGGAATTTCTGAGAGCCAGCCACAGGAGGGTAGGGAGCACACAAAATTGGTGGCCGGTACCAAGGCAGGCAAGTGCAACTTCGCTCTAGGCTATACGTCGCACAATATACCTTTTGCGACGCTTGCGCTAAGGCAAGTCGACGCTCTTCTCGGGTTATACTATTGGGATGAGGCCATGGTCTGATGTTTTCGCACCAATTATCGGGCGCATACTGGTGGGTGGTTTTTTCTTATGGAACGGGATTGCGGAGACGCTCAACTTCCCTTCGACGGCGCTTTTGGTGCAGACGAGGGGTCTGCCGGAACCTCTCCTCATTGCCGGCCTTTTGATAACTATTGAAGTTCTGGGCGGCATCGCGCTCGTGGTCGGTTTTAAGATGCGCCAAGCGGCACTCATTCTGGTAATATTCACCATCGCCGCCGCGTTCCTGTACTCGGATTTCTCAAACAACCTGTATATCCAGCTTTTTTTAGAGAACATGGCCGTGGTCGGCGGGCTCTTGTATATTTCGGCAAAAGAAAGACCATCCCGATAGTTGGGATGGTCTTTCTTTTTTAATTTGATTTTAATTACTTTGCGGCATCAGCCAAAATTTGGGCAGTCTTGCCCCAACAGGGCTTCGATGAGCTCCAAGGCTGGGTGCCTTGTTTTTCATACAAGTACCGCGCGTACGTGAGATTACCCTGAAGGCTGTAGATGTCGATATTAAGCTTTTGTGCAATAGAGCCCTGATAATGCTCGTTTATCTGCATGACGCCTATATCCTCATTATCAATTTTGCCACGATAGATCGAGCCATCGCTTGAGAGTTGCTGAAAGTGCGACTCGCACTCGGCAATCTTGATCATGATAGGCTCATCGGCAAAGTAATTTTCAACGTACTGCTGAACGGTCTGCGCCTGCGGCATCGGGTTTAAGGTTACGGCCGCTGACGGATTGCTGCTTGTGACTAAAGCTACCGCCAAAGCGATACTGGCAGAGAAAGACATGAATATAGTGACATGAAGTTAGAATTAAATACGCGAGCACACATCTGCTTATATTTGTTTTTTTATTAGCCCGCTTCGCAGGCAAATAAAAACTCCGGGCTCGACTGCTCGGAGATAAGAATATGATAGCATAAATTTGTCAAGAGGGTCAAGCAGTCAGCTTGACAAAAAAAGAGCTCCTTGGTAGTCACCAAAAAAGCCTTATTTTACAAGGTAATTTAAAGAATAATTGATTTTTTTGGTCGGGCCGCCGGGAATTGAACCCGGTCTACATCCACCCCATGGACGCGTACTACCGGTATACTACGGCCCGTTTTTTACGTAACCTTATTAACATATCGCATATTGACCGCTTTGTCTCTATCACACATACTTAGGCTTTAGAAGTTCGCCGCGGACCGCGCGGCTTTATTTGTGCCCAAAGGGGAGCTCGATGCGCATACCTTCGTCTCCGAAGTTTTTGCCGAAGCAGGTCTATGCAAGGAGGCGCTTTAGCACCGCCGACATGATGGAGATACTCTCTATCTATCACGGCGCCGTGGCTGAAATGTATCCGCGCACCTGGCAGTATCGCACTCTAATAATAATCCATCGTGATCAAAACTCCACCAATGGAAATAGTAATAGTAAAGGATATAGCCCTGACTGGAAGAGCCTCAAAAAGAAGAAGGTGGATGGGAAAGAGCGATGGATGCAAGACGGCGGCTATGCTATCAAGCACGACGTAATTGAGTATGCGCAAAAGGGGCGACTCCCCTTGCGAGTGCTCCAACTTGCTGCTTCGGAGTTGTGCCGGGTGCAGATGGCGCTGTGGGTAAATGCGCGTGTCAGACGGCATGTGCAAAGGCAGAAGCAATGGCTGCTCGCCGCAGAGTAACTACAAGTCCTCTGAGCAATCAGGGGCTTTTCTTTTTTAAATCCAAGGTATAGAAAACTGCTCGAACTCGGGTAACAATTTTTTGTCGTATAGCAGGCGCGAAATGACTTCGGCATGCGATTTTGCCCCGGTTAAGGCGTTGTGGGGTTTTGGCTCTTCGGGGATGCCGCAGTAATTTAACACCGCGTCAAGGTTGAGCGCCGAGCGCTTGTGCTCTGGGTCTATCGGGGGAATCAGTCCCCTTTTGACCATGTGCATCCAGCAAAGCGTGTGCGTGTCGATGGTGCGGTGCGCGAAGGGCCACTCGGTATGCCCTGCCCTGCGGGCCGCGGCTTGCAAAAAATCCCTGTCAAAAGAAACATTTTGGCCGGCGAGAGTCCGGTCATCCATCGGCTCGCTAAAAGCGATAAAAGTATGCACCAACTCAGCCTCGGTTCGTTTGGCCGGGTCGATCATCTGCTCACGGCTAAGTCCGTGCACCGCGATGGCGTCATCCTCCATATGCGCGCCGTCCCAAATGCGGCATTCTTCATACAACTGCCTGGAAGGATTATCAAAATCGATCGCGCCGACAGCGATTATTGAGCATTTTTCGTAATCCAGACCGCTTGCCTCTACGTCCACAATTAGCATAAACCACAGTATATACTATAGTTTTAGCGTACTTGTGGCGCTGGTGTTTGCCGCGGGCGGATAGACAATCAAATGAGATTTTTGCGCCTGCAAAACGGAAAGCCGGCCCAGCCCGAAGGCTCCAACGGCGACGAGGATAATAATAAACGGCAAGAGTAATATATCGAAAATGCGCTTGCCTTTTTGGCCATGCTTTGCTATCATGCCAGCACTCTAACAGAGAAACGATATGGCATCAAAAAAGGCGGGTGGCACAGCTAAAAACCTCACCGATTCTAAGCCGAAATACCTCGGCATTAAATTGTATGGTGGAGAAACAGCCCATTCAGGGGATATTATCGTCCGCCAGCGCGGCACGCGCATGCTCCCCGGCAAGAATGTCGGCTTGGGCAAAGACCACACGCTTTTTGCCCTCCACGACGGGATTGTCTCGTTCCACAATGTCCGCAAAACAAATTTTGACGGGCGCAAGTCGGTAAAATCCCGCGTCGACGTAACCAAGTAGCAAACTAAAAAACCTTCTGCTCCGGAGAGATATACCTCACTCCTGCACAGAAGGTTTTTTTATTTGCCTATGTTCTACTTTCCTCCCTTGCGGCGCTCTAATTCGGTCAAATATTTTTTACGCAGGCGCACGCTCTTGGGTGTAATCTCCAAATATTCGTCATCGCTCATCACCTCGAGCCCGCGCTCAATGGTGAGCGTGTAGGGCGGCACCAAAGTTATCGCCTCATCAGAACCTGAGGCGCGCATGTTGGTGAGCTGTTTGCCTTTGGTCGGGTTCACGGTCATCTCCTCGCCTTTTGAGGTGTTGCCGATGACCATACCCTCATAGACTTCGGTGCTCGGCGAAATATAGAGCACACCGCGGTCCTGCAGGTTATAGAGGGAGAAGCCGAGCGCTTTGCCCGCGGCCATCGATATCATCGAGCCGACGGCGCGCTTTTGTATCTCGCCGGCATAGGGCCGAAAGTCGATGAAGCGCGAGGAGAGAATCCCCTCGCCCTTGGTGTCGAGCACAAACTGGTTGCGATAGCCCAAAAGCCCGCGCGTCGGGCCCTCAAACACCAAGCGCACCGTGTCGCTATGGACGCGCATGTCTTTCATGATAAATTTGCGCGTACCGAGGCGCTCGATGATGGCGCCTTGAAACTCCGTCGGCGTGTCGATGACCGCTTCTTCATAGGGCTCAAGTTTTTGAGCGTTTTCTTCGCGGAAGATGACCTGCGGCTGGGAAACCTGCAGTTCATAGCCTTCGCGGCGCATGTTCTCGAGCAATATGGCAATGTGGAGCTCGCCGCGGCCGGACACTTTAAACAAATCCTCGCCAAACTCAATTTTTAGGCCCACGTTGACCTCAAGCTCGCGCTCAAGGCGCTCGCGGATTTGCCGCGTGGTGACAAACTTGCCCTCGCGGCCGGCAAACGGCGAGTTGTTGACCAAAAAATTGAGCGTGATGGTCGGCTCGTCGATGGCAATAGCGGGCAAGGGCTCCGTGCTGGCCGAGTCGGCGATGGTCTCGCCGATAAATATGTCAGGGAGGCCGGCAATGAGCGCGATGTCCCCCGCGCTCACCTGCGGAGCCTCTTCTTTTTGCAATCCTTTAAAGGTAAATATTTTAATCACCTTGCCCGGGCGGGTTTCGCCCGAAGGCTTTTTAACAAACACTGGCTGGCCTGTCTTGAGCGTGCCTTCATAGACGCGCACAATGGCGAGCCGGCCCAAAAAATTGTCGTAGCCGAGGTTAAACGGCTGTGCGCGCAGGGGCAGAACCTCTTTGCCGACACCTGCGGCCGGCACGTGCGCGAGTATCATATCGAGAAGCGGCGTGAAGTCTTTAGACTCATCCGCCAAATTTTTCTTGGCAATCCCCTGCCGGCCGATTGAGTAGATGACCGGGAAGTTGGCCTGCTCGTCGTTGGCGCCGAGCTCCAAAAAAAGCTCGAGCACCTGCTCCTCGGCGCGGGAGGGGTCGGCGGCTGGCTTGTCTATTTTGTTGATGACGACCATGGGCCTCAGCCCCAACTCAAGCGACTTCTTCAGCACAAAGCGCGTCTGCGGCATGGGGCCTTCTTGCGCATCGACCACCAAGAGCACCGAGTCGATAGAGCGGAGCACACGCTCAACCTCGGAGCCGAAGTCGGCGTGACCCGGCGTGTCGACAAGATTTATTTTAGTGTCTTTGTAGAAAATGGCGGCGTTTTTTGAGTAGATGGTGATGCCGCGCTCAAGCTCCAGAGCATTGGAGTCCATTGAAACACCCTCTTCAGCCACCCCCGTTTGGCGCAGCAAAGCGTCGGTCAAGGTGGTCTTGCCGTGGTCGACGTGCGCGATAATAGCAATGTTGCGGATTTCCATAAAATAGAATTGAAAAAGGCGGGCTTTGCTGGCAGGCAATGCTCCCGCGCTATGTGTGCACTATACCCTAGAAAATGGCTCTTTTCAAGCCGCGACAATAGTGACCGTGAGCTCGGCCTTTTGATTTTTGCTGGTTAACAGTACCTTATGCTCCCCCACTGTTTTTAGCGGCTCTGGAAAATTAATCGACTCTTCGGGAATTTCGAGCGAGTGCTCGGCCAAAATCGCGCGTGCGATATCTTTAGCCGCGATGGTTTTGAACAACCCGCCCTTTTCGGTCGCGCGCGACTGGAGCACGACCTTTTTGCCGCGCAATTGTAAGATTTTATTATCAAGCTGTGTCTCTACTAATTTGACAGCCTCCTCACGGGCCGCCTTTTCTGCTTCCACCCGCTTAATCTTCTCCGGCGTAGCCGGCTCGGCCAATTTTTGAGGAAAAAGCTTGTTGATGGCATACCCATCCGCAACATTCTTAACCTCCCCGTGCAACCCCACCCCACGAATGTCTTTGAGCAAGATAATCTTCATAGGAGCGCACTATACCAGACTTTTACTGCGATGTGAGCCAGGCGCTGGCCGCGTCCATGGTCGGGTCTTTGCCCGCTTTTATGTCGTCGACTGTGGTAGTGGCGTTGATATCGGGCGTGAGGCCGCCGTTTGATATTGAGGTTCCGTTGGGCGTGAGCCAGCGCGCTATTGTAATCTTGAGCTCTGCTCCCCCGCCGAGGTCCATCAGCTCTTGCACCGAGCCTTTGCCGAAGCTTCTTGTGCCCACCAATTTGGCAACACCGTGCTGTTGCAGAGCACCCGAAAGGATTTCTGACGCCGAAGCGGAGCCTTGGTCGATGAGTATCGCCATCGAGAGTTTTTTATTGGCGAAGACATTGTAACCAAGCGAGCGGTCGACAATATTGGTCTGCTTGCCCTCGAAGTCTTCGGTCACCACCGTGTCGCCGACCGGCAGGAAGTAGCTCGCTATGTCGACCGCCTGGTCGAGGTAGCCGCCGGGGTTGCCGCGCAGGTCAAGCACGAGCTTGGTGTCTCCCGACTGAAAGAACTGCCTTAGCGCATCGCGAAAGAGATCGCCGGAATTCTGCGAAAAGGTGTAGAGCTGTATGACGAAGATGCCATCGCCACGCGCGATAGTGTTTATCTCGGGGATATTGATGGTATCGCGCACGATATTTATCGTGACCGGCTTTTGTTGTCCTTGATGCACCACACTAAGCGAAACAGTCGTGCCCTGCGGCCCGCGGATGAGCGCTACCGCCTCATCGACCGACATGCCGGCGGTCGAAGTTGCATCGATGCTGAGGATCATATCGCCCGCGAGTATGCCGGCTTTTTGTGCCGGAGAGTCCTTAAGCGGCGCTACGACGATGAGGTTGCCATTTGCATCCTGATCCATCTGCATCCCCACGCCGCTAAAAGAGCCGTTGACCTCGGACGTGAAAACGGCGGCCTGCTGGGGCGGGAAGAACACCGTGTACGGGTCGCCATAGCTGTCGGCAAGTCCGGATATCGCGCCGTACAATTTTTGCTGGTCGGTGGGGATAGTGCCTGAGGCATGCGTCTCGACAAAATTTTGTGAAAGGAGATTCCACGCCTGCCAAAACTGGGACAGGTCAACATTGGCTGGCTGCGTATTGCCGTTGCCGCTCAGATTAATGGTGATGGATGGCGTTGTGGTGCCGCTCTGTGCAGAAGCGATGTCCGCGCGATACCCTTGGACGCCCAAATACAATCCTCCCGCGAACGCCACTCCTAACCCTATAAATACAAGCAAGGCCCTTCCCCGTGCGGTATGCATATAAACGACAGTATAGCATGTTATAGTTTACGCATGCTGACGCGGTACGTGCAGCGCGATTTGACATGGATAGATCTCGTGACTCCGACGCCGGGCGAGGTGCGCGCTTTGATGCGGGAGTTTGATATCGACCCGCTCATTGCCGAAGAACTCTTGGTGCCGTCGTTCAAACCGAAGGTCGAGCGCCGCGGCGAGATGATATACGTCATTCTCCACTTCCCCATGCTCGCGAGCCACGGTTCGCGCCCCGAGCAGGAGGTCGACTTCATCATCGGCAGGCATTTTTTGATAACCGCGCGCTACGGCGCGGTCGACCCGCTGCACACTTTTGCAAAAGCCTTCGAAGTTAATTCCCTGCTGCGGCATGACCTCTCCATGACGCACGGCGGCCACCTTTTTGCCACCATGGCGCAAAATCTCTACCAGGCACTCAGGTATGAATTGGAAGTTCTCGATCGCCGTTTAGAAAATATTGAAGAGCACATCTTTACCGGCGATGAGCGCAAAATGGTCGTCGAGATATCTCAAACAGGGCGCACGATACACGACTTTCGCCAATTGCTGCTGCCGCACCAAGAGATGCTCGTTTCGCTTTTGCAGCCCGCCACCAAACTCTTCGGCCCCGAATACGCCTACTACGTTCGCGGCATCGAGGGTGCCTTTGAGCGCGTGCGGGGCATGCTCGAGCACCTGCGCGAATCATTGATAGAGCTGCGCGAAACCAACAACTCGCTCCTCTCGACCAAGCAAAATGAAATAATGAAGACCTTCACTGTGCTGGCGTTCATCACCCTGCCGCTGACCCTCATTACCGGCATCTTCGGCATGAATACGCGCTATACACCGCTCATCTGCAACGCGGGTGACTTTTGGATAGTCATCGGTATGATGATGGTGGTCGGCATCGGATTCGTGGCGTACTTCATCCGCAAAGGCTGGCTGTAACGATGTTTTCTTTATTTAAAAAAAAGAACCCGCACAGCTTGCCTGCTTTGCAACTGCACAACACGCTGTCGGGCAAGACAGAGGTTTTTGAGCCTATCAACGGCGTTGTAAAAATGTACAACTGCGGGCCTACCCCTTACGACGAGCAGCACATCGGCAATCTCTTCGGGCAAGTGGTGTTTAATGTATTGCGCCGGAGTCTTGAAGCGTGGAACTATAAAGTAAAGCAGGTGACCAACATCACCGACTTCGGCCATCTGCAGTCCGACGCCGACGAGGGCGACGACAAAATGACGCTGGGGCTGAAGCGCGAGGGGCTCGCGATGTCGATGGAGAATATGCGCAAGCTTGCCGAGAAGTATACGGATATTTTTTTGCATGACATCGAGGATCTCGGCGTTAACACCAAGCGCGTCATCTACCCGCGTGCGAGCGACTACGTTGGCGACATGATAGCGCTCATCAAGACGCTCGAAGAAAAAAGCTACGCCTATAAAGCCCGAGACGGTGTGTATTTTGATACCGCCAAGTTCCCCGGCTATGGCAAGCTCGGCGGCATCAGTGGCGGCACTACAGAGGCGCGCATTGCGGCAAATGCAGAAAAAAAGAACCCTGCCGACTTTGCGCTGTGGAAGTTTAATGATTCGCTCGGTTGGGACTCGCCGTGGGGCAAGGGCTTCCCCGGCTGGCACATCGAGTGCACCGCGATGATATTCGCCCTCCTCGGCAAGCAAATAGACATCCACACCGGCGGCATCGAGCACATCCCGGTGCATCACAACAACGAGCTGGCGCAGGCCGAGGCCGCGAGCGGCAAAAAACCATTCGTGCGCTACTGGCTCCACAACGCGCACATTACCATTGAGGGCAAAAAAATATCCAAGTCGCTCGGCAATACGGTCTACCTCCACAATATCGTCGACCGCGGGCTCAATCCGCGGAGCTTACGCTATTGGTTCCTCACCGGCCACTATCGCACGCCGATGAACTTCACCTGGGACGCGCTCGAGGGTGCCAACACGGCACTCTCGCGGCTCACGCGTGCTTACCTTGAGTTGGGCGAAAAATCTGTTTCTCTTCATTCATCCTCCCCTTCGGGTCGGCGTCCATTTCAAGAAACAGATTCTTTCGCTTCCGGTTCAGATTTTCTATCTGATTTCTATGCGGCAATAGCCAATGACCTTGATACGCCCAAAGCCTTGGCGCGGGTGTGGGAGCTGGTCAAAGACGATTCTATCTCGCCTGCCGCAAAAAAAGCATCGCTTGTTGAGGCCGACAAAATTTTAGGCCTCGGCTTTAGTGAGTCGGCCGCGAGCCGCCACATAGCCGTCGTTGAGCAATCTTCATTGCCCGAAGAGATACAAGCGCTGGTCAACCAAAGAGAAGACGCCCGCCAAAAAAAGGATTTTGCTAAGGCTGATGAACTGCGCTCGGCGATAGAAAAGGCCGGTTTTGAGGCCATAGATACGCCCGAAGGTCCCACTATTATTAAAAAATAGGCTATCCCCTCTTTATCCCCCTTATCAACACAAAAACTGCCGTTTTTCCATCTGTTGCTTGCCTCACAAAAGCGCTACTCTGTAGGGATGGCCCGCAATCCTTCGACTCCGCTCAGGACAAGAAAAAATGATCCGCTCCGCATGCCGCCACAGACCGTTGAGTCTGAACGCGCCCTGTTGGGGGCCCTCATGATTCGTCCCGAAGGAATATCGGAGTCGATCGACGTTTTAACCGCAGATGCTTTTTATAGCGAGAAGCATCGCATCATCTATCGCGTCATGCTCGCGCTGTTCGGCAAAAGCGACCCTATAGATATTGAGAGCGTGCGCGCCAAGCTGGGCGACCAAGGCGAGCTGGAGCAGATCGGCGGTGTGTCGTACCTGGCAGAGCTTGTCTCGGATGTTCCCGCCGCGAGCAACGCACGCCACTATGCCCAGCTGGTGCAAAAAAAATACATGCTGCGCTCGCTCATCGACGCCGGCGAATATGTCGCCGAACTCGGTTTTGACGAAAGCGAGGAGATAGAAGAAACCCTCGACAAAGCCGAAAAGCGGATATACGAGGTCACCTCGACGCCAACACTGTCCAAATTTACTCCGCTGCGCGAGACGCTCACCGAAGCATGGGCGCGGCTCGAACATTTGCAGGAAAATAAGGACGAGTTGCGCGGTGTGCGCACCGGATTTCGCGACCTCGACTCGATGCTCGCCGGCCTCCAAAAAAGCGACCTAGTTATCCTTGCCGCAAGGCCTAGCATGGGCAAAACGTCGCTGGCACTCGACATCGCGCGGCAAACCGCGATACAGCATGGCACGACGGTCGGGATATTTTCGCTCGAAATGTCTGCACAGCAATTGGTCGACCGCATGGTCTCGGCCGAAGCAAAGGTCAATTCGTGGAACCTGCGCACCGGCCGCATCACCGACAAAGACGACTTCGAGCGCATACGCGACGCGTATGACCGTCTCTCGCGCGCGCCCATCTTCATCGACGATAAGCCGGGTAATAATATTTTGATGATGCGCTCGGTGGCGCGGCGGTTGAAGCGCGAGAACGGCCTCGGTCTCCTCGTTGTCGACTACCTCCAGCTCATGGTGCCCACCGGAGCCAAAGCGTCCGATTCGCTGGTTCAGCAGGTGACCGAAATCTCTCGCTCGCTGAAGATTCTCGCGCGCGAGCTCGATGTGCCGGTGTTGGCGCTCTCCCAACTCTCCCGCGCGGTTGAGCAGCGCCGCGGCAAGCCGCGCCTCTCGGATCTGCGCGACTCCGGCTCAATAGAGCAAGATGCTGACGTCGTTATGTTTATCCATCGAGACGACAAGATGAACGAAACGTCCGACCGTCCTAATATCGCCGAAATATTGATAGAAAAGCACCGCAACGGCCCCGTCGGTAAAGTCGAACTCTACTTCGATGAAAAGCGCACCACCTTTGTGACGCTCGAGAAGACCGATTTCGGCGCGTTTGAAAGCTCGGCGACACCTGACTTCTGATGAACCCTATAGACAAGCTCACCGACGCGTTCGAGCGCTTCCCGGGCATTGGCCCGAGACAGGCGCGGCGCTTTGTGCAGTACCTCCTCTCGGCGCCGCCGTCGGTGCGGGCTGAGCTCGCCGAAAATATGCGCTTGCTCGGAGCCTCAAGCAGCCAGTGCAAAAAATGCTTTCGCTGGTTCGCTCGCGACCAGCGAAGGTCTGACCTTTGCACGATTTGCGGCAGCCGCAACCGCGACAATGCGCTACTCTTTGTGGTCGAGAAGGACGCGGACATCGACACCGTCGAGCGCAGCGGATTTCGCGGACTTTACTTCGTGCTTGGCGGAACGATACCGCTCGCGGCCGAAGAGCCGCAAAAATTTGTGCGCCTGCGCGAGCTGGTGAAGCGCGTTGAAGAGGACGCCTCGCAAAACATACTTAAAGAAGTGATTTTTGGACTCTCGGCAACCACCGAGGGCGATCACACGCGACTGCTGTTGCAGGAAAAACTCCGCTCCATTGCCGAAGGTTTTAGCTTAAAATTATCCTCACTCGGCAGAGGCCTCTCAACCGGTTCTGAATTGGAATATGCCGACCCGGAAACGATTGCGAACGCGCTCAATTCCCGAAACTAGACCTCGCCACTACTTAATAGTGCAAAAAGAAACCCTCATTCGAGGGGGTTTTTACGCGAGTTTGGTTATTTTGACCTCAAAAAACGGTTGGCGATGGCCGCGTTTTTTAAAATAATTGCTCTTGGCTTTGTATTTGATGACTGTCACTTTTTTGGCGCGGTCTATCTTTTTTATCTCGCCTGAGACCTTGGCGCCCGCGATAAACGGCATGCCTATGGTCGTGTCGTGCCCATTATCCACCACCAGGACATTGTCAAATACCACGGGGCCGCCCACTTTGTGACCCGCCTCGGCTCCGCCTTGGCGAGACGGGTCGCCTTTCAATTTTTCAATACGAATAGTATCCCCTTCTGAAACGAGGTATTGTTTGCCGCCGGTCTCGATTATCGCAAATTCCTTCATAAAAATCGGCCCTTTAGGGCATCGAAATATACTAGCTTATAAACTCAAAACATGCAAGGAAACCGCCCATCCGAAGAGGGGCGATAGGGATGTTCTTACACGATCTTTTTTACTGAGCCGGCTTATTCACTGCAAGCGGCTCAAGTCTGAGACCGCGGTTGAAAAATTGCCTCAAGCTGGCACCAATGAGGTATCCGATTTGGAGCGCACAAAGAATGTACACACCCGTTAGAACATGCGGCCAGATCGAGCGGTTGTGTACGTAGGCTTCTGCGGCAAAAAGGACAATAACGAGAACTACGCCGATTAGCACCGAGAGAAGCATAGATACCGCGAAGCGGCCGAGCAGTAGCGCCCCAACGAATAGAGCGGCTACCACGAGAACGATGGTACTCATCACAACACTCCTCTGACGTTCATACTCCCATCACATACTGTAGCACAGAAATAGCGGGAGCATCTATTCCTTACCTTCCAAAAGCGGCCTGTCGACGCTTGCAACGTCTATCGCTATCTCGGCCGAGGCGTCTATCCGCAGGACGTCCTTTTCTATTTTGCCCAATTCTTTAGTGCCCGCATTAAAATGATTAACGGTGGTCGAGAGGGCAGCGCCAAGCTTTTTATAATAATCCTGATAGGCGTTGATGTGCCTGCCGAGCGCCTCGACATTTTTAGCAATGTCTTTTGCCTGCTCTTCGATTTTGAATGCCTTGAAGCCGTACAGCACCGACTGCAAATAGGCGGCAAAAGTGGTCGGAGATACAATAATTACCTTGCGCTCGTTTTGCGCATAGTCGAGCAAGCTGCGAGTATTGACCGCACCGACGCCATCGTTAAGCAAATCATAGTAAATGCTTTCTGCGGGGATGTACATAAAAGCAAACGGCAGTGTTCCGTCTTTGGGGCGCACATATTTGCTTGTCTCATCGATGCGCCGCTTGAGATCGCGCTTGAACGCCTCTTCATATTCGACGCGCCGCACCTCGTCTTTTTCAGCATGCAAGCGGGTGTAGTTTTCGAGCGGGAACTTTGCATCAACAGGAATAAACCCCTCTTTGGTGCGGATGATAGCGTCGACCGTCTCTCCTCCCGGGAATTCATATTGCATAGCATATGCGCCAGGCGGCAAAATATTGCTCATCACGAGTTCGAGCGATGCTTCGCCCAAATTGCCGCGCTGCTTCTGATTTTTAAGCACTTTCTCCAGATTGTTAAGCTGTTCGGCAATAGTGAAGACCTGCTTGGTCGACTCCTGCGTCGCCGAAACGCCGCGTACTACCTCGAGCAATTTTTGGTCGACAGCTTGCGTCATGCTCTGCAATTGATTTTGAAGAAGCACAAAACCCTGCATGTCGGGCGCAGGCGGCGGCGGGAGCGGCTCCTGGCTCTTGCGCCACAGCACAAAAACCATCCCCATATTTCCCACTACGAGGACGATAAGTAAAACTATCAGCCATTCCATACGGCGATTTTATCACGTATACTGGCTATATGACACAACAAGATTTGCGTGAGGCCATGAAGATGGCGATGAAAAATAAGGAGGCGGTCAAGCTCAGCGTCGTGCGCGGGCTCATCGCCGCCTGCACCAACGAGCTTGTTGCCAAAGGCCGCGGCCCCGACGGACAGTTGAGCGAGGACGAGATGCTGACGCTCATCACCCGCGCCGCCAAACAGCGCAAGGACTCCATCGAGCAATTCGAGAAAGGCGGCCGTCCTGAGCTTGCGGC
Source organism: Patescibacteria group bacterium (assembly GCA_028866155.1). Lineage (GTDB taxonomy): Bacteria > Patescibacteriota > Minisyncoccia > Phycocordibacterales > SBAW01 > GWA1-54-10. The sequence goes on along the minus strand of JAGWIT010000005.1, from coordinate 12,771 downwards.
AAGCGAGAAGGAGGAGCTTGCCGTGCTTGAAACCATGCTCCCCAAACAGATGTCTCAAGATGAGATTGTTGCCGCGGCCAAAGCCAAGGCCGTGGAGCTTGGCATAACTGAAAAATCAAAAGCCAACCAGCTCATGGGCATGCTCATGAAAGACCTCAAAGGCAAAGCCGACGGCACGGCGGTTAAGGCCGTTGTCGACTCGATGTTTCAATAGCTACCCTCTTCACTTGACTTTAAGTTATTTTTGTGTACCATTGCTGATGGAGGGTCTTTTGTATTGAGTGGCCTTCCTCCTATTCAAACTCAAATAAAATGAGGAGGCCAAAATGGCTCGGGAACATTTTGTGAGCGGTTTGCCGCTCACCGAAGAAGAGAAGAAAAAGTTTCGCGATGAGGAACGCGAGACGCTTGAGCGTGGCGTGGCAAGACGGCACGTCCTCCGCAGCGGCCAGCGATATGATAGCGAGGCCACGCCGGGGCATCGGCGCCTGTATCGCCGAATACTTGGCGAACACGATGACTGAACTGCGTATCGAAACCAATCCATCGGACGAAAAGTTGCGCGAGCATCTTCTACCAGATGACCTGCTTCGATCGCGCGAGAGCGAGCATCCCGGAGAAGTTCGGGTGCTTGCAGTCAACCGCTATCAAGCGAGGCTGCAAGCGAGAACATTCATTCTTAACTTCTTACTCCAAAAACGGAAGGATGAAGTCCGGACGTTTTCGGCCAATGCCAGTTGCGGAAAGCTGACCGACATTCCGACAACACTTCGGGATCTCGCTTGGCATCGGGCGGCTGAAGCGATGCTCGCGATACGCAAAGGCCACGTGGAGTACCGCCGCAATCGCAGGCTTAGAGCAGAAGCGGATGCGGCGTGAGTTACGGGTGAGGATTTCGGTTCTCGCCCGTTTTATTTTCTAAAACAAACCGCCACCGCTTATTAGTCCAGACTCCCCTATTCGATATGCCGATGCGGGGAGTCTTTTTTATTTTCTTGGGAGAAATTTTTACTCCCCTATCCTCAATCCATACCCCGCTTGCTTTGCCTAATTTTTTTGAATTGAGGCTTTTTTCTATACTAAGCGCTTTGGTGAGGCGGGCAGGGCCAACCACCCCGCCCGCGCTGCGGATTAGCACTGCCGCCGGGAAATCTTTTTTGCCACACACCACGTTGAGCATCCAGTGCATGCCGTAGGTAAAGTAGACATATATCGTGCCAGCCTCGCCAAACATCGGCGTGTTGCGCGGCGTCTTGCCGCGATGGGCATGCGAGCCTTGGTCTTTAAATCCAAAATAGGCTTCGGTTTCGGTTATCATAAAAGCGACAGCTTTTATCCCAGGCTTTGTCGAAGGGTCAGGCAATTCTCGCACCAAATATTTGCCCAGCAGATCCCTGGCCACCACGAGCGCCGGCCGGTCAAAAAAATCGGGCTTTAGTATGGTCTTCATCATTTCTATAGACACTATCCTATCAAATGGAGAGATGCCGGAGATAACCGTCGAACGGTGCACCAAAATCCTTGATTCGCGCGAGGCGCTTATCATCACGTTCGAATGCTTTGAGGACATTTATCAGGCACCGAATGGGCGCGTTGAGCTGCCGCGCAATGGGGAAAAGAAAATAGGTACACACTGCATCGCAGTGTACGACTATTCGCCCACTGAGCGGTGCTTTTATTTCAAGAATTCGTGGGGGTGAAAAATGGGGCGACAAAGGCTACGGCGCCTTGCCGTTTGATTATGTAGAAAAAGGATACGTGACCAACATGACGACGCTTTGGTGACCCCACGGGGATTCGAACCCCGATTTGCGCCGTGAGAGGGCGCTGTCCTAACCATTAGACGATGAGGCCGTCTAAACAAAGTACAATATTTTCAGCGCCTGCGCCACTCTTCGTCCTGCCGCACTAAGAGCTCGGCGGCGCGCTCAGGCTCGGCCATGAGTGCCCGCACGGTGTGCTCCATGCGCATGCTCTGCGAGCCTTTTACCAGGACGCAATCGCCCGCCGACGTCAGCGCTGAGAGCTCCTCCCCCGCTTTATACGCATCCTCGAATTGCAAGATTTTATTTTCATCCATCCCGGCATCGAGCGCTCCTTCGGCGATGCCCCGCGCGCGAAAGCCGACCGTCATCAGCAGGTCGGCGGCGCGGGCGGCATAGGCGCCGATCTTTCTGTGCTCTTCGGCGGAGTGGCGCCCGAGTTCGAGCATGTCGCCGAGCACGGCGATTTTTCTCCCGCTCGGGTTTATGAACGCCAGCGTATCGAGCGCCGCGACAGCCGCCGCCGGCGATGAATTGTAGGTATCATCGATGATGACCGTGTCTTTTACCCCGTCCACCAAATGCATCCGCCCGGCCGGCGGCTCATATCGGGCAAGCGCTTGGGCAATGTCGGCAATGCTTTTGTCGAGCGCTTTGCCCACGGCGGCCGCCGCGAGCGCCGGCAGGAGCGTGTGTCCGCCCACGGTGCCAATCAGTTCGATGGGCGCCCTGGCACCATCAAGCACCAGCTCCGCGCTCATGCCGAGTGGTATATGCGATTTGCCTTCAATGAAGAGTATGCGAAGGTTCTCTGCGCGCACATCCGCCTGCGGCGATAGTCCGAACGTGATTATTTTTTTATCACCGGCGCCCTCGGCCATAGAGTGACCACGGTCGAGGCGCTGTGCGAACGTCGCCGCGCGCTCGTCGTCGGCATACAATACAAGAGTACCGTCTGGCACGAGTGCATCGATGAGAGCACCCTTCTCTTCGACAACCGCCTGTGGTGAATCAAAAAACTCCACGTGTGCCATTACTTCGGGCAGGCGCGTGATGACCGCAACGGTAACGGGCATCCATTTTGCGACCGAACGGATGTCGCCCGGGCGGTCGGCTCCCACCTCAAGCACAAGCCACTGCGGATAATGGGCGCGCCATACCAGGAGAAAAAGTCCGTCAAGCAAGTTTTGCAGCCAGCGCAGCGGGTTGTTCCATGCGTTTGGAACGCCGATAATAGTGAGCGGCAGGCCAATTTCTGAATTAAAACTTTTGTGCGACTTGCGCACATGCGCTCCTTGCGAGAGAACCGCATAAATAGCATCTTTGGTCGAGGTCTTGCCGACGCTGCCGGTGATCGCAACAATTTTTGGCTTATAGCGCCGCACAATGAGCCGCGCCTCGAGCGTTAATACCACAATGAGCAGTTTTTTAAAAAAATCTTTCATCTTTTATACGAACGAACGGCTAGCGGTCGGGCGGCACATCATAATAGTTGATAAGGAACTGCACCGTATCGTGGAAATATGTTCCCCAGGTCTCGGACGAATATGGTGCGCCCACCGGCTCATAGGCGAAGAGGAAGATAATGAACTTCGGATCATACGACGGGAAGTAGCCAAAATAACTATGCAGATACCTGTCGGTATAGTAGCCGCCGCCCGCGGGGTTGGCAATTTGGGCGGTCCCGGTCTTGGCCGCCACGCTGTAGTGCTCAAAGCTCATACCTTTGGTAAACGCGGTGTCGACCACAGTCGTGAGCATCTGCGTCACGGTCTGGGCGGTCGAAGGCTTCAATATGGGGCCCGTCTTTTGCCAGTTTAGCGTTTTGGTGAGCCCGGTGTCATAGTGGATAGCTCTTACCAAATGCGGCGTCACGAGGTAGCCGCCGTTGGCAAGCGTTGCCAGCGCGCGGATGGTCTCGACCGGCGTAATGGCAATACCTTGGCCGAAGGATGCGGTGTCAAATTCAACCTGCTGGGTACCGCTGAGATTTTTGAGAAGTCCGGATTGCTCGGCGGGCAGGTCGATGCCGGTGGACTCTCCAAGATCATAATGGTTCTCAAAATAGTCGCGCATAACCGGCGGTCCCATCTTGGTGGCAATGAATGAGGCCCCCACGTTGAGCGACTGGCTGAGTATCTGCTGCATTGGGATGACGCCGCGCGCCTTGAGGTCAAAATTGCAAATCTTCTTGGCGTCGACGGTGATGCAGCCGGTGTCGTTGTAGGTCGTGGTCGCGGTAATGGCACCCGAGTCGATGCCGGCGGCCATCGTGAGCGGCTTGATGATGGATCCCATTTCATAGACGTTCTGCACCATCGCGTTCCCAAACGTAGCCGGGTCGGCCACCTGGCCGAAATTATTAAGGTCGAACGTCGGCGACATGGCCATCGCGTAGATCTCGCCGTTTTGCGGGTTCATGATGATGCCGCCGGCGAGCGCCGGGTGCCACGTGTTGTCATAATCGACGAGCGTGCGCTCGAGTTCGGCCTCAACCGACGGTTCGATGGTCGTGATAATATCGCCCGTCTGAACCTGCCCTTGCAACACATGCTCGACGCCGCCGAACAACTGTACGAAAAAGTTCGAGTAGAGGTCGCCGTCGGTCCGCGCGAGCGTGTTTTCATAATAGCTTTCGAGGCCGTAGCGCCCCTCCTGTGTGTTGCCGTTGTAGGCCACAAAACCGATATCCTGCGCGGCCAGCGAGTCTCCCGGATATACGCGCCAGCGATCGTCGGCAAGCACCACGCCGGGCAGCTCTTCGGCTTGGAGCTTTTGTCCGATTGACGTGTCGAGATGGTCTGCGATGACCTGATACTGCGTTCCTTGCTTGGTCGCTTTGGCTAAAAAGTCGTCGTGATTGAGCGGCACCAAAGGATTGATGGTCTGATACAGCGCCTCGGCACTGATTACCTTGGTCGGATTGACCGCGAGTGTGAAGCCATCCTTGAGCGTTGCCGCGATTATCTGAGTGCCGTTCTTGTCGCTAAAATAGATTGAGTCGCGGTCGGTAAGCTGTTCCTGCGGAGCGACAAACTGCGCGTCGGCGCGCCCGGCATACGCTTTGCCGTCAAGTATCTGCAGGACATAGAGCCTCCCGATGATTATGGCCGCGATGGCGCTGAGCACGGCCGCGACTATCCGCACGCGTGCGATAAAACGCGCATTCATAGCTTTATTCTACCGCACTAATGGGCCAGTGAGAGAGATTTTGACGCCGCGGTAACAAAAACGGTCGTGATATCCGCCGGCACGACAAACCCAAGAGCTGCGGCACGCTCGGGCGTCAGCGATGCGGTCTGCGCGAGGTATTGACTCTCGAGATCGCCGAGCTTGGCGTTGAGGGCGATAACCTGGGCTTCGGCGCTCTGGAGCGCGGCCGTGTGCGCGACCGCTTCAAGCAAAAATACGCCGTACAAGAACGCGGAGACCGCGCAGATGCAGGCGAGCGCGACCGCGGCGCGGGAGAGCAACTGCTGATACCGAAGTGCCGTATTGATAGCTTGTGTCATATTTTTTCTATCGCGCGCAATTTTGCGCTGCGCGCGGAGGGATTATGGATAATTTCTTCGCGGCTCGCGGCGAGCGGTTTTTTATATATAAGCCGGCCGCCGCCGTCTTTATTCAATTGCGCAAAAAAACGCTTGACCAGCCGGTCTTCAATGCTATGAAAAGTAATGACCACGATCCTTCCGCCGGACCCGAGCAGGCGCCATGCGCTCTCTAACCCTTTTTGCAGGACGCCGAGCTCGTCGTTGACCGCAATGCGCAAGGCTTGAAACGTGCGCGTCGCGGGATGGATGCGCCCATGGCGGTAGGCCGGCGGCACGGCATCTTTGATTATTTCAACAAGCTCTATGGTCGTGTCGATTGGTTTTATCTTGCGCCGCTCAAGTATCGCTTTAGCGATGCGCCGAGCGTAGCGCTCCTCGCCGTAGCCGAAGAACACGTCGGCGAGCACTTTTTCGTCCCAGGTGTTGAGTATCTCCTGTGCCGTGAACCCCGAGGCGGGTTTTGTGCCATAGCTCATGTTGAGCGGCTCATCCGCTAAAAAGGAAAACCCCTTCCCCGCACCAAGCTGCTCGAGGTTCCATCCTAGGTCAAAAAGGATTTTATCTATTTTTTGTATTCCGGCTTTGGCGAGTAGGTTCTCGAGGTCGGCAAAGTTCCCTTTGATAACGTCTTTGTCCCGTGGATCGGCATCTATCGCTATCAATTTTATTTTGGCAGCCGTTTTAAGCGCCTTGCTGTGCCCTCCGACTCCATAGGTGGCATCAACTACTACGTCGCCATCCTTCACCGCGAGTGCGGCCAGAACTTCTTTAATCATCACGCTCTTGTGCGCTGGCTTCTGGTCATGAGCCCCATCACCCTCCTCTCGATGGGAGCGACGCGACGCACGATCAGAAGCGAGTGCAGAAGTCATGATGAGTGTCAGCGGTTCCATAGCTACAAAATGCCGAGCTCGCCGAGCGTCTGCGCCATCTGGTCGGCGCCTTTTTCAATCCGGCGCTTATACTCCTCCCAGGTCTTCTCGTTCCAGATCTCGACCCGATCCGAAACTCCCGCCAGCACGACGCGCGAGCGCAAGTCGGCGAAGTCTTTGAGATAGTCGGGGATAAGTATCCTCCCGGCGCCGTCGACCTCGGTCTCGACCGCGCCTGCGAGCAAGAAGCGGCTCATGCCTCGCGTGTCCGATTGGCCGAACGGGAGCTTCTCGAGCTTTTCGGCAATACTTTTCCACGTCTTCTCGGGGAACATAAAGAGGCAGGCATCAAGGCCGCGCGTCACCACCACCCGCTTCCCCACTTCTTTACGAAATTTTGCGGGGAGCGAGAGCCGTTTTTTGCTGTCCAATGTGTGTAAGTATTCGCCGATCAGCATAGATTTTAGTAATGTCCCACTTCATCCCACTAGAAGATAAGTTTATACTACTTTGCCCCACTCATAGTGTCTATTTATCCACAAATCCTCCTGAATTGCAGGTGAACTGCTTCCTCCTTTTCTCTCTACCAAAAAAGCCTTATATAGGAGCGTTTACTATTGATTGACAAATACAATATATTAGTTTATTATTATTTCGGATAGCAGGAGGCAAACAAAAGAAGGAGATGCGATAATGATTCATCCGGCTCTTCCCGACCCGCGTCCGTACTTTGCCGCACAGGCAAAGAATGCGCGGAGGAGAAAAATTCTTTTGGTCGTCAGCGCAATCTTTTCGATTGTGTTCGTCGGCCTGCTCGTTGCACCCCTCTACCACTAGCTGAAGGGCGCTCGAACTTCGGGCGCCCTTTAACTTTTTCCACTTGTGTAAGGTTGCTTTTCTTCGTGCGTCTGATATAAAGTGCACAGTTACGTTCTTAACCCGGGAAGAAAGAGGTCTAACGATGTTTCGACGAAAGCATGTAACGCGGTGCGCACGGCCCGGATGCCGGAGGCGCCTCAGCCTAGGTTCTGTCGAATATGCGAGAAAAAAATTCTGCAGCAAACGGTGCGAGGAGCTTTATAAGATCCAGTGCCCGACGACCCCTCCTCGATACACACGGTGGCCATTGTCCTGGTTGCGCTTCCTTCGAGCGCCACGACGACAGCTGTCACAGTCAAAGCCGCTCATCTAACGCGGGCAGCGAATCGTTCTTAAAAGCCCCGCCGTATCCGCGCGGGGCTTCTTCATAGCAGCCTCACCGTGAGGCTTCTTTTAATCGCTTGAGTACAAAATTACGCGGCAAGACCGAGAGAAACCATCCGGCTTTTGGGCCGTAGGACTTCCCCAAAAACGCAAGGTAGATGCTGCTGAAAAGTTCAGCAGGCTCTATAGGTACTTCGTCCTTCAACGAATGGAGCTTTTGATGCAATTCCTCACCGGTTGGCATTTTGGAACTTTGCTCCAAGTAGCGAGCGAGTATGTGGATTGCTTTTTTTTGCGCATCGCTCAAATCCCGAACGGCAGTAGGCAGCTCTGTTTGGAGTTTAAAAACGAATTTCTCCGGCGCATACGACTCAATCCATCGCTTCGCATACTCAGCGCGCTCGGATAGTTCTTTTTTGTCAGCATCATTAAGTGGCGCGCCTTTCAATTTCTCCGCCTCATGCTCCAAGTCGAGGTGCGGCATTTGGGCGATAAACGCTATTTGTGAGAAGCGCGGATAAAATATATCGCGTGGCGGCAAGTGTCCGTGAAGATGAATGAACTTAAACAATCGTGCGTAATCATCCTCGACCCCCGCCGCAGCTCCCGCGGCCAATTTATCATACAAATCATAGAGCACGGGGATAGTGTCGCCCTCGGGATCGAAGTTGAATGCCTGATTGATATCCTTTTGCAGCAGCGCAAGGCGGAATATTTTTGTCGGCAAAAGATCAGCTATCTCTTTAGCCGAGCTGCCCTTCCCTTTTGACGAGGACATTTTCTTGCCTCCGACCAAAAAGAATTCATACGGGATATCAAACGGCGGTTCATAGCTGAACACCTCGCGGGCAATGTGGTTGGCTACGTCGCGCGAGCCGCCCTTGGTCGAGTGGTCTTTGCCGCCGCCCTCAACGTTGACGCCATTGACCTTCCACTTTGCGGGCCAGTCGGCCTTCCAATACAGCTTTGCCTTGCCGCCAAACGGCGATACGCGGCCGGAAAAGCCGCAACCCTTGGTATACGCCACTTTTGTTTCGTAGCAGTTGATCTGCACCGTCTGCCCGTCGAAGTCGGTTGCTTCAGTCGTGGTCATCTTACCGCATTGCGGACAAATGACTGAAATAGGCAGCCAGCCCGGCTTCCGTTCGGCACCCGAAACCTCTTTTTGTATGCGGCGGATCGTTTCGGCGCCGAGAAGCGCCTCGCGGATGACGCCGTCCATCTTGCCACTTAAATATAATTCGCTTGCCCAATAGAATATCGGAGTAAAACCGCTTCCTCCTATCACCTCTCGAAATTCGTTGCCGAAATGCTCCGCAAAATTCTTTGCCTTCGAACCTGAAGGAGCAGGGATATCTTTGAGCGACATGCCCAAATACATTTCGAACTGCTCGCGAGGCAAATAGGTCGGAATGTCGTCCATCGGATCGAAGTCGTTTAATTCATAGAGAAAAGTATTTTTGACTCCCTTCTCCCCTAAATCTTCCGACACGGTGCCATGGATGGCCACCCCGCGCATAGAACCCACGTGTACGCGGCCCGAGACGGTCTTTTCATCTCGGATAATGAGCGGAGCATTCCCCCGCTTTGATGTATCAAAGCGCTTGATGACCTCTTCGCATATCCGGTCTGCCCAAAACATAGATGAAGTATATACTACTCCACCTTCAAAATTTTATATTTTTGCTGGCCTTTGGGGGTGTGAAAGGAGAATTCGTCCCCTTTCTTTTTGCCTAACAGCGCGTGCCCGAGCGGTGAGTGGTAGGAGATTTTGCCCGAGATGACGTCGGCCTCTTCGGCCCCGACAATGGTGTAGCTGTGCTTCTCATCTCCGCCGACTTTTGCGACCTGCACGCTCGAGCCCATGCCTATGATGTCGCTTTTGGCGCCGCGGATTATTTTAGCGTTCTTGAGTATCGCTTCGAGCTTTTGAATGCGCTCCTCGACGGCCGCCTGCATCTCACGCGCCTCCTGGTACTCGGCGTTCTCCGAGAGGTCGCCCAATGAGCGGGCATACTCGAGCTGCTCCGCAACTTCTTTGCGGCGCGTGGTGCGCAGCTCATCGAACTCGCGGGTGAGCTCCTCGAACTTCTCCTGCGATATGAGTTCTTCTTTGGGCATTGAAACAGTAGTGTATACAATCGTTAGCGATTGTCAACCGCTAGTTTTGCAAATACTGCGGGTCGTTCTGCTCCATCCATTGCAAAAAGTCGCCCATAGCCGACGGCGCCTCAATAAGCGTGCCGGCGGGGCCTTTTTCGAGCACGACCGCGTAGGCGTAGCGCGGATTTTCGTACGGCCAAAACCCTATCATCCATGAATTCTGATATTGATTCTGCGTACCCACCTGCGCCGTGCCGGTTTTGGCCGCCACATGCACGAAGTCGAATTTGACCGCCCCCGCGATACCGTCGGTGACGCCGAGCCGCATCCCCTCGCGCACCACCTCGAGGTTGTGCGCGGGCAAACCGAGGTTTTTTTCCTGCGGCGTCGAACTCGCGATGAGCGTTGGCGTCATAAGCATCCCGCCATTCGCTATCGCCGCCGCTTCGCGTGCAGCTTGAAGCGGCGTTATCTGCGTGCCATATTGCCCTATCGCCGTGTGATATGTGTCACCCAAACGCCAGGTGGGGTCGCCGGGAAAATTCGCCGCCTTCCATGCGGGGCTTGAGATGTTCCCCGCTGCTTCACTAAAACCGGCGAGTCCTGCCGGTGCGCCAAAACCGAATAGGCTGAAATACTTATCGAGATTGGTGATGCCAAGCCCCGGCTGGTCTTGGTAGCCTCCGCCCACTTCGTAAAAAAATACATCGGAGGAAACCGCGATAGCCTGCCTGACGGTCATCAAGCCGTTGACGCGCCAGTCTTTGAATATAGAGGGATGCGCCGGGTCGTAGGGGTTGGGCACGCTGATTGAGCCGGTCGAGAGTATTTGCTTGTTCTCGTCGATGACTCCCTCGGTGAGCGCTGCTGTCGCAACAATAGGCTTGACGATTGAGCCTGGCGAGTATAGGCCGTCGACCGCGCGGTCAAGGAACGGCTGATCGGGATCTTGGTTAAGCGCCGCGATGGCCGCCGCGTTGCCGTCGGTCAAAGCCTGTGACGAATATTCGGGATAGCTCGTGAGCGCCAAAAGCTCGCCGGTTTTGACGTCCATGATGACGCCCGCGCCCCCCTGAAACCCCGACTGCTCTGCTATCTTCGCTAATTCGTCATACAGCCCTTGCGTCACGTTTGCATCTATCGAGAGCGCGAGCTTTTGCCCGGGCACGGGATCCTGTTCGGTGCTTTGCGAGACGATGGCGCCGTGCGCGTCGGTCTCGGTCAAGTTGATACCGTTTTGTCCGCTGAGCTCCTGATTATATGCCGCCTCGACGCCGTCCACGCCGACGAATTCATCGCGGTAGTAGGTGCCGGAGGAGTCTTTGGCGGGCGGCTTCACGTATCCGACCACGTGCGCGACCCCCCGAAAGGCTGCGTAGACGCGCTCGGCAAACTCATCCGTGACCGATGCCCGGCTGTTGTAGGCAAGCGGCACTCCGTTGCGGTCGGTGACAACTCCGCGGTCGGCGATAATGGCCGACTGCCGCAATTGATTGAGCTCGGCTTGCTTAGCATATTCTTCCCCATGCGCTATCTGCAGGTCTCCGGCGCGCACCGCCAAAAGCGCAATAACCAAACAAAGGAACGAACCGACGAACAGCAGCGAGCGGCGGTTAATCGGACGTTCGATGCGCCCTTCGAACTGGTCTCGATCGAAGTCGGCGGCATTGGAAGAGTCAATAAGTATCTCGTCGGGATGGATCTCTGCGGCAATTTTCTTCTTTCTGCGCATGAACCAGTGCCACATGCGCACCAGTATACGTCAGAGCGTGTCCGTTGGCGATTTTCGCAGATAGTGCATCGCTGCGTAGCGCGCCGCGCCGCCCGCCGCTGCAAGAATAATGAAGGGAAAGAATAAGAAATGAAACCGTCCGATCGGCGCTCCGTAGGCGATGTCGAGCAGGAGCCCCAGCGCTATCGCCAATATGAAGCGCCCGGAACATGCGAGCACCAAAATGCCCGCCGCCGAAAGCGGCCAAAACGGCAGTAAAAATCCCGCCGCCGCGAGCACGAATGAAACCGCCAAAAGCCATGTGGTGTTCTTCTTCATAAGGTCCGCACCTCTACATAGTGCAACGAAAACAGGTCGACCGGAAGCTGCATATACACGGTCTCAAACGATTGCCCTTCGGGGGCTTCTATGCGCGACACCGACGCGCTGAGGGTCGCAGCAATACCGGGCAATTCGACCGGATCGCCGACTCTCACCATAGTTCCGGCAGGAACCTCGCCCATCATAGAGCCTGCGCCCTGTCCTACGACTGAGATAGGCACGCTTGCACCGCCCTGCGCCGACAACAGCAGGAGCCCCTGATAGCTCTCCCCCGGCGCTGAAAACAGCGTCACCTGCGATTGATGCGCATAGACCGTGCTGATGCGGCCGATAACCGTTGTGCCTCCGGCAGAAACGATATTGCCTTGCGCAAGACCCTCGCCTGAGCCCGCATCGATCAACAACAGGTCGTATGGAGTCGCGGGCGGCTGCAGCAGCACCGCGGCGAGTATACTATGCGTGCTGATATCGCGCCCGAACTGGTTTTTTAACAAAAGATTTTCCTGATAGAGAAGGCCGCGGTCGGCGAGCGCCGCGGTCGTCGAAGCAAGCTCGGTGCGCAATTGTTCGTTTTGCGCCTCAAGCGACGCCTTCGAAGAAAATTGCGCAAATAATCCGCCGAGGCCTTGCCCCGCCGCTCCGCGAAGCTCTATCAGCGGCGTGGCTATGCGCCAAAACATGCCGCCAAGCGGATTTCGAAAGAGCGCGACCGCGCCGACGCACAGCAACAGTGCGAGGAGCATAAAAAAAACTCCCGGAAAGAACGCTTTACCCCTGCGGTTAGGCGATATCGTCGTCATGTTCGAGGAAGACGTCCGCGTGCGCATCGAGATTCTCAAGAATAACGCCGGTGCCGCGCGCCACTGCGGTGAGCGGATCGTCGGCCACAATGACGGGCACTTTGAGCCACTGCGAGAGCAGCGCGTCGAGGCCTTTGAGCAGAGCGCCGCCGCCCACGAGCACCATCCCCGAGCGCATGATGTCAGAGAGTATTTCAGGCGGCGTGGTTTCGAGCACTTCGCGCACTGACTCAACCAGCGTGTCCACAGACTGCGATATCGCCTCGCGAATGTCCTGATCGGTGATGACCACCTCGCGCGGCAAACCCGTGATAAGATCGCGACCGCGCACCAATGCCTCAAGGCGCTCGCCCCCTTCGACCACTGACGCTATCGCCATCTTCACGTTCTCGGCGGTCTTTTCACCTATCAATATTTTAAATT
>JAGWIT010000049.1 GCA_028866155.1 Patescibacteria group bacterium | reverse complement strand
GCTCTACTGCATGCTCATCGGAGGAGCGGTCGCCGCTGCATACAATTTGCTTGAGGCGGGCGGGCGCAACGAAACCGCCGCGATGGTCGATGAAGAAGGGCAGTATCTCGCGGCCAAAATAAACTGGACGCTCGGCGCAGAGACTCCCGCAAACCCGGCGGTGTTCGATGTTGCCAGCGGCACGATGCGCCTCGCGTGGGGGAGTAATGCGCCGGAAGTTATATCCGACAACGCGGTGCGCGTGAGCGATTTTTCGCTTGCGGCCGCGGGTGGCATGCAGGAGGCATCGTTCACGCTCACCGCGCTTACTCCTAACGGCTTTTCATATGAGCAAACATTCTCGACCGCACGCTAGCGGCTTTGTCGCGCTCATTTCGGCGATACTTATATCGGCGGTTTTGCTCGCGTTGCTTGTCGCGACAAATAGGTCGAGCTTTTATGCGCGCTTCGACGCGCTCGATGCGGAGCATTTGAGCGCTGCACAAAATCTGGCGGGCGCATGTGTGCAGGAGGCGTTGTTGCGGCTTGCGCAAGATTATAATTACCTGCCGGCGCCGGGAGGCGATGCGGTCTCTATAGGCGCCGATAGTTGTATGATAGCGAGCGTCTCATCTACCGGCGCCAGTGAGCGCGTTATCAGCTTCTCCGCAAAACAAGGAGACTCATATGCCAATGAGGTGGTCACGGCGAAAGTCAGCGATCCATCGGCCGCCGCCGGCGGGCCGAATATTACGGTTATTTCGTCACAGGAGCAGTAGGCTTGCGCGCTCCGCGCGCTTTGGTACAGTGCCTGCATGCAATATTTTAAAAAGCAGAGAGGATTTACGCTCATCGAGATTTTGATAGTCATCGGCATCATCGCCGTTTTGGCCTCCATCGTTATTGTCGCCATCAACCCCGCGCGGCAGTTCGCACAGGCGCGCAATACCGAGCGCACGTCGGCCGTGAGCACTGTCCTCAACGCCATAGGGCAGGACACCGCCGACAACGAAGGCGTGTTCGGCGGCGTGTGCAGCACCGCGCAAAGCATTATTCCCGCGACCTCAACCGACATCGGCACGGCCGCCGGCCTGGTCGATCTCAGTTGTTTGGTGCCGACCTATATTCCTTCGGCGTTGCCCATGGACCCCATCGGCGGCACTGCCTCGGACACGCAATACACCGTTGCTGTTGACGCGACCGGCCGCTACACGGTGTGCGCGCCCAAGGCCAACGAGGCGGCGCTGGGGAGCCCGGGGCCTATTTGCTTGACAAGGTAGCGCCTTGCGCGGCAGCTTGACGGGCGCGTAACTCTCAACTATAAAACTGGCAGACTTCTTTTACCTGACGCAATCAAAGGAGGCATACGATGCTTCGCTATGTCATGTTCGTCGCGGCTTTTACCGCCCTCGGGGTGGAGAATCTCGGCGCAGGCGTACGGTCGCTGAGCGGCCCCTTGGTTGACCGTGCGAACAAAGGCGACAAGCTCGCGATGAACGATCCCAAAATCGAGCTAAAAGAGCTTGCTCCCGCGTCTGGGAGTCCAGAGGGTGAGAATACTCTCCCATTGGTTGGCCGCGATTACTCAAGCCCCAAAGAACCTCATTGGCCCGAAGTTCGTGTGGGGCAACTTCGCAAGCCGCCTCATTTGCGCAAGGCGCGCATTGCCCGAACCGGCACCGTTCTGACGCAAATTCACGATTATACGCACGATTATACGTTCGAGTATGGGAGATACGATCCCGCTGCCGAAAGGGCTACCGACGTCGGCGTCGGTATCGCACAAATCATCGCCGTCTCACTCGTACCCGTGGGAGGACCCTTCGTTGCTATGGGTATTGGGACCGGCCGGTGTGCCGATCGCGAGACCCGCTACCAACTGTACAAGTTGGCGAGCGAAGATCGCCGACTGCGCAGAAGCTGGTCGAAGGAGAACGCAGAAACGAACGTTGCTCTTGTCTCCCAAGCTGTCGCCCCGTACTGTGTGCCCATTCTAGGCGGGTTCTTGCGTGCGAGAGATGCGATAGAGGAGCATAATCCGCTCGGCGTGCTCCTTGGACTGGTCAGCAGCGTGCTTGACGCCAGCATTGTCGCCCCTATCCCAAGCAGTGTTACATTACCGCTCTTTGGGGTAACGCAGGCCGGGCCGCTCCTGCAAAACTCGGGTGTGCCTCGCGCACAATCCCGGGCTCAGCCGAAGAAAGCCAAGGGTAAGATTGCGTCCCAATAAGTGCGTAGTTTCTTTGCCGGCCGGCGCCATGCGCCGGCCTCTTTTTATATATTGCTTGCCTTTTATGTCCTCTTTGGTATATTTCGCGCGTTCGCGGCGCTTGCTAAGACAGCCCTTGTTAAAAAGGGGTTTTGGCGGGAGGGCCTTTCTTTCACACAAGAGGGAGCAGCAGCAATGTTGAGACGAATCACTCTTCCCGCCGCGCTCGCGGCGTTGATGTTTGGCATTGCTCCGGTATATGCCGGGGGCGGTCATGGTAGCTTCGGCGGCCACTCGTTTAGCGGCCATATGAGCTTTGGCGGTCACGCCTTCAGCGGTGGCCATACCTTCAGGGGCGGCATGTATCATGCGGGCGGCGGAATGTCGCACAACTTCCACTCGGGCGGTATCTCCCACTCTGGAGGCTGGGGGTCGCACGGCTACTCTGGCGGCACTCACATGGGCGGCAACCACGGTTCGAACCACAATGTCAACAATAATTGGAACCACCAGAAGCAACAGCAGTGGCAGGCTCAGCAACAGAAACAGCAGCAGAAGCAGCAGGCCTGCGTCAACGGCAGCTGCAACGCCACTGCCAGCGCCTCGGGCGGCAACATGGAGGTCAACGTTGCCGGCGGGGGCGACTTTAGCTCGCTTGCCGTTGTTCCATTTTTGTTCATGATTCCCCTCATGAACCAGTCTCCACCTCAGGCGGTCTGCCCGATGGCTATGCTGACTACGGAGGACGGAAGGTGCGCACCACTTCAGCCGGTTGTTCGAACGCTGGACTAACCGGGCAAGTCCTCATAAGGCGATTTTGCGAAAGCGAGATCGCCCTTTTTCTTTTCTAAATATTGTTGTTTATTTTTTTATGCACAAGTTATACCCGTTTTTCCACCCGTTTTCCACATAATTCGACACGATACCGCGCTTGCGTTAATTGACCGTTCATATTAGCGCGCTAGTATTCATGCATTACTAATGGTTTTTGGGCATTTTATTAATTACTAATTTATCCATATGAAAGGAAAGATACCAATGCTCGCCTCGGCCGCCCTTGCGACCGCGTTTTTTGTGCTGCCCGCGTTCGCGTTCGCTGATGTAAGCAATGGAAGTTTTGAAACAGGGACAAGCCCGGGTTCGTTCCTAACGCTCACTGCGCCTAACGGTACCGACATTACAAACTGGACAGTCGATTCGGGGACCATAGATTACATCGGCACCTATTGGACAGCATCGAATGGCTCGCGAAGCCTTGATCTCAACGGCACTTCAACGGGATCAATCAGCCAGACATTCCCGACGATTGTGGGAGCGGCCTATAAGGTCACGTTCGACTTGTCCGGAAATCCTGCCGGCGGTCCCTCTCTCAAAGATGTATTAGTAAGTGCCACCGGAGCGGCTTCCCAACACTTCACCTATGACACTGCTGCTGCAGGCAACACTCTCGCGGACATGAAATGGCAGCCGGAGACGTATTCCTTCACTGCGACCGCGGCGAACACGACGCTCACATTTGCCAGCCAAATTACAGGCTCCTTCGGGCCCGCGTTGGACAATGTTGCAGTAACGCCTGTCTGCGCTCCTACCGGCTTCTATCGCGACGGCATCAACATGACCGCCGCAGTCATAGATCCGGCTTCGCCGGTAACGGGCACGGTTGACGCCACCGGCTGCAATATCGGCGTCTACTTCGGTCCGGGAACAACCGGCTCGGTCACGGGCGCAAATATCCACGGCGCCAACTACTTTGGCGTCCTCGTACAGCAAGCGGCTGTGGATGTAGCGAGTAGCACGATAAACCAGATAGGCGAGAATCCGCTCAACGGCGACCAACATGGCGTCGGCATCTACTACACGACGGCTGGCAACGGATCAGCAGGCGGTAACGGCTCATGTACTCCCGCTGCGGCGTCTACAGGCACGGTGAGAGGCAATCAGGTTACTAACTACCAAAAAGGAGGCATTGTCGCCAATTGCGCGGGTACGAATGTGACGATAAGCGGCAACACGGTTACCGGCCAAGGTCCGGTTAGTTATATTGCGCAAAACGGCATACAAATCGGTTTTGGCGGTACGGGAGCAATTACTGGCAATACCGTAACGAACAACTACTGCACGGACGCGGACTCCGGTGACAACTGCACCGCTGATCCGACATCAAACAATCCGGCATCAGACAGTTCAGCAGGCATACTGCTCTATTCTCCCGGCTCTGCCTCGATAACAATTTCTAACAACACGCTTACCGGTAACCAGTTCAGCATCTGGTCAGTCGGCGCACCCGCACTCAATTTGACCGGTAATACCATTACGGGAACCAGTGGAACGACTGACACCGGCATCTCCGTCTGGAACACCGACCAGTGGGGTGCGACACCGGCGGGCACTACCGGCTCGGTAGATCACAACACGATTACTGACACCAAATACGGCGTTCTGCTCCAAGATCATTTGGCGAGCGGGTTAAACGAACCTGCTATGACGGTAAATCGCAACAGTTTAGCGGGGAATACAACTGACGGCCTTTGGACTAACACTTCCAACACCATCGACGGCACCTGCAATTGGTGGGGTAATGCAAGCGGACCGGGCCCAGTTGGTTCGGGTACAGGCAGCGGCGTCACCGCTCATGCGACCTTTACGCCATGGCTAAGCAGTTCGGATCTTGACGGCGCCTGCACGGGCGGCCTGCCGGTCACCGTTACCATAGATAAATTTATTGACGGTGCGATGGCGACCGCAGTGAGCGCCGCTGGCGACTCATTCCCAATGCAGTCGAGCTGGAATGCGGTAAATCTCGGTGGGGCAGGAAGCGGAACTTATTCGCTCGGCACCACCGGCTTCAATAGCGCGAACGCGTACGAAGCGGTTACTTCGCCGATGGATCAGGGCTCAACCTATACAACCAGCGAAGTTACCGGCGGCTCGGTGGTCGGCGCAGACTGCACGACTGGTCAGCCATATGCGCTGGTGGGATATACGACCGGTGCTACAGAAGCCGACGCGGCAGCGGCAACGCCAAGCCTGACTGTTCCCAACTTCACGAATCTCGCTTCAAACGAGTATGTCATCGTATGGAATAAAAGCTGCGTATCAGGATTTGTCACTACCGACCCCGCGACGAATGTGACCTCTTCTGACGCAACGCTTAACGGCGCTAATGGAACCGCGAATGCCACCGGCCACTCTTTCTGGGTTTCGCTGGCTCCATTCAGCACTGCGAGTCCGACGATTCCCTCCGGCGTCTACTCCACGCCTGACATGGGAGCTATCGCCGCAAACACAGCCTTTAGTGCTACGCTTTCGTCCATCACGACCGACGGCGTGCCGGGCAACCTCCCTGCGATAACGCCGAACACGACATACTATTTTGCGGCATGGTCTCTGGTCGGCGGCATCTGGTACCCGGGCGCAGTCTTAAACTTCACTACTCTGCCTCCGCCGCCGCCGGCAAACGCGTGCAGCAACCTCACGCAAGCGCCCAGCGGCTACACGTTGGTTAACGGCACGGCCGGCAACGACAATGTTACGCTCGCGCCTCTCTCAATGTTCGTCGGCAAAGGAGGCAACGACAAGGTCAAAGGAGGCGACGGCAACTATATTATCTGCGAGGGTGCGGGCAACGACACCATCACGCTAGGCAATGGCGACCACGTCATCAATACCGGCGGCGGCAACAACACAATAAACACCGGCGATGGCATGAGTACCATCACAACCGGCAACGGCAACAACACCATTAAGACCGGCAATGGCGACCAGACCGTCACCACCGGCTCGGGTAACGACAAAATAACGACCGGCAGCGGCAATGACACCATCAACGCCGGCGGCGGCAACAACACCGTTAGCTCCGGCGCGGGGGACGACACTATTACTGCGGGTAATGGCAATGACCAAGTAAATGCCGGCTCCGGTACCAACTCCTGCAGCCTCGGCGGTGGCCATAACACTGCTATCGGCTGTTAGCGCGGCAAGCGATTAGTCGCCAGCTCGCAATGGAAAAAAACTAGATATATCGGGGTCAACTTCGATATCCACATAGCTCGAAACTGCGCCCGCACCCGTGGGCGCTTTTTTCTCAGTTGGTCTGACGGCAGGGCTAGACGCTCCGCTGCACAAACGGAGTACCCCGTGACCAGACGGCCCAA
>JAGWIT010000048.1 GCA_028866155.1 Patescibacteria group bacterium | reverse complement strand
AACATTCATTTTTCTGCGATATCCCTTAAGCGTCGCCGCCTTGACGTTTCGATCGCCTGGAAGAGTCTTGGCTAGACTTTTTGGATTCATCAGCGAGCCGTAGGCGAATATGAAAGCCGAAGTCATAAGCGAAGGTAATTTATAGTATACACTGCGACGACCTTTTTCCGAGCATCCAAATTTATATATGAATGCCCCGAAAAAACGGGGAAGCGATCTGCTTCCCCCGGTCTCGTCCGAAACAAGCCAGTGTCAGAGTGCAAGCGTGTTGAGAACAAGATCTAATTGAGACTCGAGTAAATCGTCACTTCTGCGCGGAAGCGGTCGTACTTCGATGCACAACTTGTCCCCATAACGCCTGAGGCGGAAATACCACCAGATAGATCGCAGGTAGAGTGGAATATCCAGTTTCTCAACCGCAGAATAAGGAACAAGTTTTGGACCTTGCACCACGTCGTGTTTGGCAAGCTGCGTGCAATAATCCTGCATACTCTCGAAGTGAAGTGGGCCGCCGTATCGGTCAAAACGATACCCAGCATTCGACATGCTGATGTAGTCATGCCAGATCGAATCTTGAGGATAATCCGCTAGGTACAGACTAACCGAATTTGCCAAGTTGTTCAGCACTTGAATAGCTTTTTCTGGCGGGATATCGACTGTGAACTGTACCGCTGACATCCAGGCGATCATTTTGAGCGCCTCGCGACCGTCGAGCGCATCCCAAATAGCATCTCGTTCGTCTGGGATGATCAGCAGGTCTTCCTTCACATCAACAATAGGACGAAACGAGGGGTATGCGCCATGTGGTGCGGCAGCTGCGTAAATGTTTTCAAGCACCGCTCGACATTCGTTCACAGCTCGAGCTATACTGGTTGGTACTGTCGATATTTCGAGATTTTGTCTGCCAACTTCATAGAGCAATTTATCCCCGCGCGAACTCCTTAATTCACTAAGAAGGTTGCCCTTTCTTTGCGAGATGGTCCATCCCTCATCGACGAGCGACCTGAATATCGACTGCGATTGGCCGATAGTGATGGGACATCCTTTTATATCGAGAAAAGATGTTTCTACCTCTATCCCGATAGATTCCTGACTCGGTATAGCCTTGGCAGAATAGAAGTAATCTTCCAGTCGGCGTGTGCTGACGCCGATGCAAGTTTCCGTCACAATCATGATGATCAGCCTCTCAAAGAACAAAACTGTTTGAGCGTCTCGAACGAGAAAGCCCCCTCCGTGAGGAGGGGGCTGGTTTAAAAAGCTAGCACTTTAAGCCAATCCTCTCCACACGAGGTCATGAACAGCATGGCTGTGTGCATGCACTAACATATGCCATATATTAACGCCACTCATACCTGCCGTCAACACTCGACAAAAAGTCAATATGCTCGCAAAATGTATTTCTTCTTCTGTCAAGAGAATTCTTGAATGTGAGCTAGTATATTGGGAAATGATGTGATGATTGACTATCCCCTTCCGACCGCGTAGGCTTGTCGCAAGTACTGTCCTTCGGACCAGTATGAATTTGCTCTTTGACAACAAGAAGAGCGAACCACAACACGAACCAATGGAGTGCCCAATGGGTGACATGACCGATCGGGGTGTGCCCACGGCACTACCCCACCATAACCTGATAGAAGTGAAGGAAGGTGCGGACAGGGATATCACGGCGTTGATCGAGGCGTTCAAGCGCGATTTCGGTGTGAAATTCGTACTCGCGTTCTCAGGCGGTGCGGATGACGAGAACCCGCTCTTGAATCATGTGTCCGCTCATGTGCGGAAGATGGATCTCTCTGAAGATGTTCGCCAGGCAGTCGCACAGCAGATCGAAGCGGCAAGACAGAGCTATATCGAACAGATTGTTCGACATGTCCTGATTCCGCTGCGGGGATATCGCATCGCAGTCTTATCCGGAGGCACTAAGTGGGGTGTCCCGGCGGCCGCGACAAAGATAGCGAAGGAGTGCAATTTCCCGACAATCGGGGTGTTCCCGCTCGCTGCGATGGGCAAGCATACGCTTCCGCCGGATCTGCTCGACCTAGCAATATGCGTCCACCCCTTCGCTTATAAGAGTCAGTGGGGCGATGAGTCCCCTGTCTACACGAAGACCCTCGACAGCGTTGTTGTCATCGGCGGTGGCGCAGGAACTATGATCGAAGTTGCTCACATTCTGAAGCTCAATGAGCGGAAGGATGTACGTCCAAAACACATTGTGCCGGTACATGGCACGGGTGGTACGGCCGATAAACTATCGTTCTTCCCCGGCAAACCTGGGACGATGGCGATATCCATTCCTCCGAGCCCTATCATTTCAGGAATGGAGGCGTGCAGGTATCTTCGTGAGCATGCGTTCACGGAGGATATCTATGAAGAAGCAGAAAATCTCCCTCAAGCAGCAGGATGAAGATCATGCACGACATTATTACGAAACGAGACCTAACGGTCCCGGCAGGATTCGACGATTTTCTGCCGGGCGAAGCTATCGTACTCCAACGTATCACCGATGTTATCCGGCGACACTATGAGCTCGCCGGGTACGCGCCGATGATCACGCCGCTCGTCGAGCGACCTGACGTTCTATTCGCAAAGACACAAGGAGAGGTGACTCAACAGGCATACGGACTGCGTCTTCTCAATCCTTCACCAGAAGCGAGGGATGATAGTAAGGATCTCGCTATCAGATTTGATCACACGGTACCGCTCACGCGCGCCGTGGTGTCGAATCGACACGCGCTGTTCTTCCCGTTCCGTCGATATGCGATCGGTCCGGTGATGCGCGGCGAACGCCCAAAGGATGGGCGACACCGCGAATTCATCCAGGCGGACATAGACGTGATCGGTGACGAGGAACTTTCGCTCGTCCACGATGCGGAAATGCCTGCAATCGTAACAGGCATCTTCAAGGAGCTGGCGTTCGGGGATTTCACCATCCGTATCAATAATCGCAAGGTGCTCTCGGGCATCCTCGCGGCGTACGGGTTTGATACTCCCAATACATCGAAGCAAGCACTGGACATCGTTGATGCGATGGATAAAGTCGGTGCCCAACGCACAATCAGTGCGTTGGAGCGGATTAGCAGCTTGTCAGGATCGGCGGCGCGGGAGCTCATTGAGCTCATCAGGACCGACGGTTCGATCGATGATCTCCTCCGGCTCCTGCGGGTGAAGTCGTACGGCGACGACGTGAACGAAGGTCTCGACGAACTCGAACAGGTGATCAATGCATCGTGCCGTCTTGGCGTGCCGAGCGAGATCCTGAAGTTTGATCCGTCACTCGCGCGCGGCCTCGCCTACTACACTGGGACGATCTACGAGGCGCGCCTCGACGCGTACCCAGATTTGGGCAGCATTGCGGGAGGCGGCCGGTATGAAAACCTGGCCGGAAGCCTCTCGGATCACTGTTTTCCAGGTGTGGGTATATCGATCGGGGTTACGCGGCTCGTCAAACGGCTCATACGCCGCGAGATTGTGCAGGCGAAGGTCACTACCGTCGCTCCTGTTCTTGTCACGTTATCGGAAGGCACGAGCGACCCAACGGTAGCGGCCCCGATCGCGGCCAAACTGCGTGCGGCGGGCATCGCGACCGAGCTCTACCTTGAAAACCGTCCATTGCGTCGTCAGATGCAATATGCGGACAAGCGGGGGTTCTCGGTCGTCGTGACTACAGAAAACCTCGCCCGCGGGTTACTCCGCGTGCGGGATTTCACGACTGGCGAACATATCGAGATCACGGCCGACAAGCTCGTTGAAACTGTGCGCGCCATGTTGTGAATGTGTTTCGTAACTTCTATTGATCGCCGTTCAGGCAACTGGACGGCGATTTTTTATGCAACGTGAAATTCAATAATAAACCGCGAGCCCTTATCCTTCCCTTCCGATTCCGCCCAAATTTTGCCGCCCATGCCTTCGATAAAGGTTTTTGCGAGGTAGAGGCCGAGGCCCGTCCCGAAGAGATTCATCTTCTGCGCGTCGGTGCGGGAGAATTTTTGGAAGAGGTACGGGATCGTTTCCTGCGGAATGCCGACGCCGGTGTCTGCGATAACGACGCGTGCCATGCCATTGCGCTTTTCGACCGTCGCGGTCACCCCGCCTTCTTTCGTGTATTTTATCGAGTTGTCGATCAAGTTGCCGACGACTTCGCGCAACTTTGCTTCGTCGGCTTGTACCTGCAGATTTTGGTAATCGATGTGCGTAGCGAAGGTCAGATCTTTTTGTCTGGCGTGCGGCTCAAAACCTTCTGCCATACTTGCTACGGCTTTCCCGAGATCGACGGTGCTGATGTTGTAAGCGATTTGTCCGAGTTCGAGTTTTGATTGATTCAAGAATTGCGAGATGAGCGCGAGTACCGTATCCCCGATCACGAGGATCTTTTCAGCGGCATCTTTTGCCTGCGGCGGTATCTCGCCTGCCGTGCCGTCGACCATGAGCGATGCGTACCCGCGCATTGCGGTGATTGGGTTGCGGATCTCATGTGAAGCGAAGGTCATGAATTCGGATTTTTCCGTGGAGAGCTTCTCGATTCGTTCGCGTTGTTCTACTTCTTTATCGACGCTGCGGATCAGTAGTAGACCAATGACAAGCACTACCAAAAATAAAGCCCCGTCTAGGAGAAAGCCGTGCGCATCTGTGTCAAGAAGCAAACGACCAAGCAAAAACATCCAAAGCGTCACGGTCATGAGTTCTGCCGTGATCACCTTTACATCAAAGAGGCGGTGTTTGAAAATCGCGTAGGTAACAGGAAGCACCATAAAAACAGTGAGAACCTGCCCAAGCCATTGGAATGCGAAGATGTTCAAGTAAGGCAGAGTCAAATTTGTGAACATTGCAAGCGTAGATGCAATCAAATAGCCCCAAAGCAAATACTCAAGCTGTCTTTTTTTGGTTTTATCTTGGAGAAGAAAGAGTTTGCGAGCTAAAATAATGAGACCGAGTCCAAAAAATACTCCGATATAGAGCGCATAAAGTGGATACCAAGGACCGAAATGAATGATTTTCTCAGAACCAGGGAGATTATCATCGATACTTACGATAATATTCCCGGGAATGAGGGTTATAACAAAAACACCTATATTACAAAGAATGATTGCCCATTTATATAATTGGTGAAATGGAATGCGTGGGTGTTCCTCTGGAAAGAAGAATGAGAAATACAAGAATGTACTACCGATAAATGTGGGTGTCGTATAAAGCCAAAGAGCCCATGGGAGTAAGTGGGTATGTATATCGCGGTAAATAACAATCATTACAGACCACCACACAACACAAGCAATGTTGACCACATAGAGTTTATTAGCAAATTCATCACGCCTTTTACTGAATATCAAAATACCAAGGATCGTATTCATCACGATACTCATTGCGATAAGTATCGTTGGGACGTCGAGTCGAAAACCTGGAAGTAGGACATCGGCCATATATAGTTAGGTTCATTCTAACAATAAAAAATGACCACCGGCCCGAAGGTCGGTGGTCTTTTTCATTCTGCAGCTACCACTGGCAGTGTGACTACTAGTGGGGGTGTGAACAGGGCGTCACGTGCCTCCCTGCTCATTTCTATCCCAAAAGATAGAAAAGGAGGTGGGCCAATGATTCCACGTAGTCGCGCGTCTCCGACTATTTTGAGCATGTGTTCGACCACTTCTTCTGTGACTTCACCAACCGCAAGGTCTTTAAAATCACCAGCAATGGTCGCCAACACGGTTTCAGCGAGACAGGTGAAGGTTACCGTTTTATCAGGAGTATGAAACCCGAAGTCAAAACGGCAGTCGAGCCCTGGTACACGTGCCAAAACATCAACGACATGACAGCCATGTTCAACGAGCGCGGGGCTCGTATTTCGCGGCTGCGAATCGTCAATGATAACAGTCTCCGGTCTCACATGCTCAGGACGAATAATCGCGCCAGCCGCATTTGTGACGATAAGCGCATACTGCACATCAGCAAGCGCAGAGAGGTCAGTCGCGACTCGGACGTTTGCAAAAACGCCAGATGCGCGAACCTCATGCGCGAGTTTACCCAAGATCATCGTCTTTTTTGGTAAATCGATTAACAGCAGTTCTATACGCTGCGGACCGGTCCAAAGACGCTTGAGAACCCTTAGTGTTGCCTTACCAGTTGAACCGGCAGCTCCGACAATCCCTACAGTTACTGTTTGGCGGCCAGGATGTCGCCGGGCGGCAATGTAGGTTAGGAACTCAACGATGACATAGGCAGTATACGCATGACCAGTTGAGACGGCCGGGCGATCGAAAACATGTTCGAAACGCTGACCATTCCGGGTCATAGAAGGAAGAAGAGCACCCAAACCCACGCGTTGTACTCCTTTTCGTGCCGCGAGCAAGAAAAGGTCATCAAGATTCCGCGGGGTCTCTCTCGGGGCGATCCGCCTGAGGATCGACGGGGTACGACTTGTCGATAGCAGATAGCCTCTATGGGTTCTTCCTTCCACAATCACTTGAATTTTCGAGAGCGTTACGGGGATAAGATGTCGTGAGAACCAACACATAAACCGCTCAACCCATTTGTTCGGCAAAATCACCATAAGATACCGAAGTAGTGGGAAATGGCGATAGATGTCGT
>JAGWIT010000047.1 GCA_028866155.1 Patescibacteria group bacterium | reverse complement strand
GAGGAACCCTGCGCGAAATATCCGCTTGGCCGTGACCCAGTTCATTTATAAAAGTATACCGCCCTTTTTGGAGTTCGCAAAATCTTCATGAAGGCCCGGCTTGCTTACAAAATATACTTCCCTTCCCGATCGTCTCTAATCACTTTGCCCCTATCTAACGTGATGACGCGCTTTTTGAGAGAGTCGATGACGCCCTTGTTGTGCGTCGTGAGGATGATGGTGGTGCCCAAGTCGTTTATCTTCTTTAAAATTTGCACGACCTCGAAGGTGTTGACCGGGTCGAGGTTGCCGGTCGGCTCGTCGGCAACTATCACATCCGGTTGATTCACAATCGCGCGGGCTATCGCCACACGCTGCTGTTCGCCGCCGCTAAGCTCATCGGGGAAATTGCGCATCTTGTCGCCGAGGTCCACCAGCTCGAGCACGTGCGGCACGTCGGAGCGTATCTCCTCTTCGTTGCGGCCCGCGGCCTCCATGGCAAACGCGATGTTCTCGTAGGCGGTCTTGGTCGGGAGTAGTTTAAAATCCTGAAATACGGTGCCGATTTTGCGGCGCAGCTCGCCCACGCGGCTCGTGGGCACCTCGTGGACGTTGATGGATTGAAAAAATACCGAGCCGCTGCTGGGCTTCTCCTCGGCGAGGAGCATCTTTATAAGCGTGGTCTTGCCCGCGCCCGAGTGGCCGACCAGCGAGACAAACTCGCCCGGCTCGACCGAGAAGCTCACATCCTCCAAAGCAACAGAGTTATCAGCGTAAATTTTGCTTACGCGATCGTAGTAAATCACAACCGATATATTGTATAAAAGAAAAGCGGACCGGTAAAGGCCCGCGCGAAGAAGTTAATCTTCAAATATTTGCCGATATACTTGCATCGCTTCGGCATGCACGTCCAACATTCGCTGATATGTCGCCTCACTTGGAAGGCCTAGAAGCCGTCGACAGAGATAATTGACACCGAGCCAAACGGCTCGATTGTATAATGTGTCATATCGCATGGCCAACATATTCTTCCGCAGGTTCTTCCGCAGGAAATCCAGCATTTCTGCCTCCTCAGCATCCGTTCCGTCTATTCTAACTATAGAACAAACAAAAAAGAAACGGGAGCGGAGTTTTTATTTTTCTGCTTCAAGAAACGGCTCGATGTTGCCTTCGAGCACCCCTTCGGCGTCTCTGACCTCGACGCCGGTGCGGTGGTCTTTGACCAGTTTGTACGGATGGAGGACGTATGAGCGGATTTGGCTCCCCCACTCGATTTTGCCCGCGCCGACCGAGAGATCGGATATCTTTTCTTTTCTTTCAGCTTCGAGCTGGCGCAAAAGTTTTGCTTTAACTATAGCGAGCGCTTTTTCTTTATTAGACCCCTGGGTGCGCTCGCCATCGACGTGTGCCGAGATGCCGGTGGGCTTGTGGATGACGCGCACCGCCGTTTCTCTTTTATTTACATTTTGCCCGCCCGGCCCGCTGCTGCGCGCGACGGTTATCTCAAGTTCGTCCTCGGGGATTTCAATATCGGTCACTTTTGCCAGCACCGGCAGCACCTCAACTAACACAAAGGATGTTTGGCGCTTTTGGTTGGCGTTAAACGGCGAGATGCGCACCAACCGATGGACGCCGTACTCGTTTTTTAACGTTTTATACGCATTCTTGCCTTCGACCTCTGCCGACCAATTACGGTAGCCGCCATGGTCGTTCTCGTTTTTGTGAAGTACGCGCAAACTCCAGCCGCGCTTCTCGATATATTTTCTATACATCTCAGACAGCATGTGCGCGAAGTCTTCGGCATCATCCCCGCCCGCGCCCGCGACGATGCTCACGATGGCGTTGCCCGCGTCATACTTGCCTCCGCCTTCGGCCTCGCTTTTTAATTCCTGCAGTTCGCGTATCAACTGCCGGGCTTTGTCCTTATCATTCCAAAAATCCGCCTGTTGCATCAGGCCTTCGATTTCTGCAATGCGCGCGAGTATTTCATCCTTGCTCTGCATATAAAAAGAAGTATAGCACAAACTTGACTTTTTGAGTAAATGTAATATATTGTTTATGGAACGTCCTCAAGAGTTCAATCCTTCCACACGCATCGGAGGTGCGCTATGTCCCCACAATACAAGATGGATCCGAATTCAGACGGATCGGTCATCCTGGCTATTACCGACTTACGAGATCTTCTGCTCATCCGCCAGCCGGAAAGAAGAGGCCCCCGTTGGAAGATGCCCGGCGAAACTATTGAGATTGGCGAGCCGGTGTTGAGTGCTGTCGTCCGCGGCGCCCTCGAAGAGACTCAGCTCATGATACCGTTTGATCGCGCGACCGGCATCGTCGGCGACGAACATATCAAGGTCACTAAACTGACTGAACGGCCGCGCACTAATAAGGATGGGCTCACGCACTTCCAATATTTTTATGGGATCGTAATCTCGACCGAGGCACTCAAGTCGCTAGGAGGCAAATGCTGGCGTGAAATGGATGAGGAGGCAGAATTAATCGAGACTAAGATTTTTCCCCTTTCGGCTATTGATAACATGACTGATTTTCTCGACTCGCAAAAAAATCTCATCCGGTCGATGCGCCAGCCGGCATAATATCGGCATCGGCCGCGAATCCTCAGAGGATTCGCGGCTTTTTTATTTTTTAAAACTTAAGCTTGGAGCCGGAGGTCGGGATTGAACCGACGACCCCGTCTTTACGAAAGACGTGCTCTACCAACTGAGCTACTCCGGCAAGAGTCGAGAAAATAGTAACATGCCCTATACAAAAAGTCGTGCAGTGAGCGCCCTTTTACTTATCGCGCGATTTTCCTGCCATTTCCTTTATTTAAGCCTGCATAGGTTGGGCTAAGGGAGCCGAAGGCCGGAATCGAACCGGCGACCTACTCCTTACCATGGAGTTGCTCTACCATCTGAGCTACTTCGGCTTTTATATGTGCAATGAACAAGCTTTAACGTACAACAAATTTCACAAAATGCCAAACAACGCTCGATGAAGAAGCGTTCATGCATTTTTTCAGACGACCTTAATCATACATCGCCTATGGTGTGGAGAAGCGCGCCAATTCTTCGGCCCGCTTAATGAACAAATTATGAATTGCCGCGTAACCTGCCGGACGCGTCAGCGTCCTACATCGATATGAAGCAACCGATATCCTTGAGCGTTTTCTTCCCCACCTACAACGAAGAAAAGAACATCCAGGAGACAGTTCTCAAGACCATCCGGGTCATCGAGGACTCGCCGTATATCAGCGCGTACGAGCTTATCATCATCAACGATGGGAGCACGGATGATACGCAAAAAATTGCCGACAAGCTCGCGCGGCAGTTTCCCGCAGTACGCGTGGTCAACCACGGGGCAAACCTCGGTTACGGCATGGCGCTCCAAACGGGCATCCGCGAGGCGCGCATGGACTATGTCTTTTTTACCGATGCGGATCTGCAGTTTGACATCGGCGAGCTGCAAAATCTCATCGTGCACCTCCCTCAGTATCCGGTCGTCATCGGCTACCGCGCGCAGCGCAAGGATTCGCTTATGCGCCTGGTGAACGCATGGGGATGGAACAAGCTCAACCGCCTCCTCTTTGGCCTGCGCGTGCGCGACATCGACTGCGCGTTCAAGGTCTTTAAGCGCGACGAGGTGCAGAGCCTAAAACTTAAGTCGAGCGGCGCGATGATAAGCGCCGAGACGCTGATACGCCTCTCGCGCAAGCGGGTGCCGTTTAAAGAAGTGCCGGTGACGCACGCGCCCAGAGCTGCCGGCTCGCCCACCGGGGCAAGGATCTCGGTCATCGTGCGCGCCTTTAACGAGATGATAGAGCTTTACCGCGGTGAGCTGGGTCTCGCCACGCACAAAGAAGCGCTGAGGTTCATGTCAGTCGGCGTTATCAACACGCTGCTTGACGCGTCCGCCTACGTGGCGCTCACGCGCGGCACCGACGTGTTCGCACACCATCTTGTCGCGGCAAAATTCTTCTCCTTCCTCGCGGGCACGGTCTCCTCGCTCCTGCTTAACCGCTCATGGACGTTCGGCATGCAGGGCCGTCTCACGGTCGCCGAGGTGGTCCGCTTTTACGCGGTCACGTCGCTCTCTATCACCATCAACGTCGCGATGATGAACTTGCTGGTCGGCTTCGGGATGTACGACCTCATCGCGCTCGCCGTGACCACCGTCTTTACCTTTGCGGCAAGCTTCACGCTCTCGAAGTTCTGGGTCTTTAAGCGAAAAGAAAAAATAATAACGGTATGAACATCTATCTGCTCACCAATCATCTGTCTCCCGCAGACACCCAAAATTTGCTTGTGATCGCAGCAACGCTTGGTGTTGCCGGCTTGGCGCTGGTCAACCCGGTACTCCTCGGCCGGCTGTATGCGCTCATGAGCCGCCTCTTCGGATCGCAAGCAACGGCTTCTGTCGAATACGCCCCGAGGCGTAAGTAGCATCAAAGCAGATTATGGGAACGAGATTGCTCGGCTACCTGTTCATCATCGCTGCACTCGTCATCGTGGCAGCCGTGGTGTATCGCAACGGCAGCAAGAGCAACGTGCCTATCGTCTTCTCGCCAACACAGATACTCAACGCGACATGGCTCAATTATAAAAGCGAGTATCTCGAAGCAGGGACCTACCGTACGCTCGACCCCGCACGCGGCAACATCACCACCTCGGAGGGCGAGAGCTACACGATGCTTCGCGCGATTTGGCTCGGAGATAAACAGACGTTCGACAAGTCGTGGACATGGACCAAGGACAATCTCGAGCACAAAACGGGCCTGCCCGGCCAGGGCGACCATCTGTTCTCATGGCTCTTTGGCAAACAAGCAAACGGCGCGTACGGCGTGTTGACCGCGCAGGGCGGCGACACCACGGCGAGCGATGCCGACACCGACATCGCGCTCGCGCTCCTCTTCGCCTACGGGCGCTGGCAGGACCACTCCTACCTCGGTGACGCGCGCGTCATCATGTCGGACATCTGGAGCAACGAGGTCGTCACTATAAATGGGGTGCCGTACATGACCGCGGATAATAAAGAAAAAACGGAGACGGGACCCACGGCGGCCGTCAACCCCTCCTATCTCAACCCCGCGGCGTACCGGATCTTTGCCGAGTTTGACAACGGACACCCCTGGGACAGGCTCGCGACCAGTTCGTATGCGGTCATAAACGGGAGCATGAGCGCAAAGCTCGGCGGGACTTCAAGCGCAGGGCTCCCGCCCGATTGGGTCAATATAAACAAAACTACCGGAGCGATGACCGCCGCCGCCGCGTCCAGCGACACGAACTTCGGCTTCGACGCGCTGCGCGTCCCCTATCACGTGGCGCTCGACTATGAGTGGTTCGGCACGCCGCAGGCGGCAAGCACTTTGCAAAAAATGAGATTCCTCACAGAGCAGTGGCAGGCAAACCAGAAGCTCGCCTCGACCTATGCGCACGACGGCACCGTGATTGACACAGCCGAAGACGCGGCGATGTACGGCGGCACCATCGGCTACTTCATGGTCGCCGATCCCGCACATGCCGCGGAGGTGTATCAAAACAAATTGCAGTACCTCTTCGACCCCGACACCAACACGTGGAAGGAAATGCTCTCCTACTATGACGACAACTGGGCGTGGTTCGGCATCGCGCTCTACAACCGCGACCTGCCCAACTTAACGAAGGGACTGCCGCCAAGCGCCTTTATCCAATAAAAAAAGCACCGTGCCCCACTACAACGATATAGCAACCATGCGGACTGATTTTTTGAAGACCGATTCGCCGAAGATTTTGCTCATTCTGAACGTGGCGCTCGCGGCGATATATTTTTTGGTGCTGGTGTTCGTCTTCCCCATCGGGAACCGCGTGTTATTCGCGCTTTTGGTCACGGGAGAGATCTTCCACTTGTGGCAGGTGTTCACCTTTCTCTACACGGTGTGGGACACCGGCTACCAAGCGCCTAAAAATAGCGCGTATCTGCCGCCGGCCGACGTGTTCATAACCGTCGCCGGCGAACCGGTCGAGCTGGTCGAGCGCACAGTCATCGCCGCCACCGCGATGCAATATCCGAGCTTTGAAGTGCACCTGCTCAACGACGGCTATGTCGCGAACAAGAGCAACTGGCGCGAGATAGAGTCGCTTGCGGTGAAGCTCGGCGTACACTGCATCACGCGCACGATTGCCGGAGGCGCCAAGGCGGGCAACATCAACAACGCGCTCAGACTCACGCAAAACCCGCTCGTGGCAATCTTCGACGCAGACCATGTCCCGCATGCCGACTTTTTGCGCAAGACCGCTCCCTACTTCGCCGGCGCGAAGGTGGGCTTCGTGCAGACGCCGCAGTTCTACAAAAATTATGCCGAAAATTATGTGACTAAAAGCTCCTGGGAGCAGCAAGAACTTTTTTTCGGACCCATCTGCAAAGGCAAGAACCGCCTCAACGCCGCGACGATGTGCGGCACCAACATGGTCATCTCGCGCGATGCCCTCCTGGCAGCCGGCGGCATGTGCACCGAATCCATTGCCGAGGATTTTATCACCGGGCTCCTCATGCACGCTCAAGGATATAAGTCGGTGTATCACGGCGAAGTGCTCGCCGAAGGCCTCGCGACCGAGGAGCTGCTCTCCTATTCAAAACAACAATTCCGCTGGGCGCGCGGTGCTTTGGACGTCATCTTCAGATGGAACCCACTCTTCATGCGCGGGCTCACATGGGCACAGCGCGTGCAGTATCTATCGTCGGCAAGCTTTTATCTTTCGGGCCTGTTCGTCGTGATGGACG
>JAGWIT010000046.1 GCA_028866155.1 Patescibacteria group bacterium | reverse complement strand
GAGCCGCGTATTTGAACTGATTGAAAACCTGACCAAAGAGGGCACGGCAAACGCGACATCCTTGGCCGCTACTCCTGCGCCAACACCGCTAATAAAATTGAACATCCCCGACGCGTCTGCCCAAAACGGCGAGCGCGAAATAGGCCGCAATGACCCATGCCCCTGCGGCAGCGGCAAGAAGTGGAAGAACTGCGGGCTGAAAAACACCGAAGAGCACCAACGCTTGATGGCGGGGAAGAAATAGGAGCAATATGCTATACTATCAAGCATGAATGTGGCAGGACTCAAAAATGTAATTTGGAGGGAAGGGAAGCATTATGTTGCCCAGTCTTTGAACGTGGATGTGTCGAGCTTTGGGGAGACTAAAAAGGAAGCTCTCGATAACTTGCGCGAGGCTTTGGAGTTATATTTTGAAGATGCGCCGGGTGACGCCGCTTCGTCGGTAGAAGAGCCAGAAATAGTTTCTATCTAACTTATGCCGAGGTTGCATTCCTCGAGCCATATTATTTCCGTTCTACAAAAGAATGGTTTTAGTTTTGTATCACAGAAGGGAAGCCATATGAAATATCGAAAAATAAGCATCGGGAAAACTCTGACTGTCATAGTGCCCGCACACAAGAAAGAAATCCCGCAAGGCACCTTTCGCTCGATAGTGCGCCAATCGCAGCTTACCGCCGAAGATTTTGGGTAGAAGCATTGATTTTACCCGTCTCGACAGCGCTTGATGGGGGGGAAGAAATAAGGCATAGTGCTCGACAGGTTCATTGTGAGAGGAGGCCTCCATGGCCAAACAGCCGAATATTGTTCAGGCAGAGTTCTTTCATACGGCCGGTGCCGAATCGCTCAATGAGTTATGTCTTACCATCATAGGAGGCTTAGCTGACGGCGCTCCTATCAAGACCGTCGTCAGGTACTATGACGACACGGGTTTTATCACCCGCTGTGCTCTTGAGGTCGATCGTCTCCGGATTAAAGCTCTCTATGAGAAGAAAAATCTTCCTGTTCGGCGGGGAATACTCGCTCTGCTGGTGCGCTTCCTTGTATGGCGCGCCAAAGTACATCAAGATCGGGCAGAACAGATATTGCAACGAATACTTGGAAGCGCACTTCAGAACGCAATCCGCAATGCCTCGCCCATGGCGGTCGAAACGGCCGACCACCGGTTTCGCATGGCAGAACCTGACGAACTCCATGAGCTCCAGGAAGCAGC
This sequence comes from Patescibacteria group bacterium, assembly GCA_028866155.1. Classification (GTDB taxonomy): domain Bacteria; phylum Patescibacteriota; class Minisyncoccia; order Phycocordibacterales; family SBAW01; genus GWA1-54-10. The sequence goes on along the minus strand of JAGWIT010000046.1, from coordinate 5,592 downwards.
TCGTCGTTCGGGTAAAGCATGGCTCTTTATCTTCAAAAACAACGATTTGCTTTCTGACGTCAACAAAGGCGTAGTTTCTGTCTTCTAAACGCGACGAAAGTCGCGCCTTTTCTTTGCTGATACAATTAGTTTGTGACCAAGCGCGCTTCTACTCTTTGGCTCGTGTTTTTTATTCTCTCAGCCGAGACGGCAGGATTGGTTGGCGCATTTTTTGTGGGGAATATTGACGCTTGGTACGACTTGCTCAATAAACCTTTTTTCAGCCCGCCCAATTGGTTATTCGGCCCGGTATGGACTCTACTCTATCTGCTCATGGGCATTGCCGCGTATGTCGTGTGGCGCGAGTTGGAAGAAGGCAAAGCGGCAATGCGAGTGTATTGGGTTCAGCTTTTAGCCAACGCCGTCTGGACGCCCATTTTCTTTGGTCTGCACAATGTCGCGCTCGCGCTCGCCGATATCCTACTCCTCTTAATACTTATCATTGCCACGATGATAGCCTTCGCCCGCGTGCGCGGCACGGCGGCCATCCTCCTTATCCCGTATGTCGCGTGGGTCTCTTTTGCCGCTATCCTCAACTTCGCCATTTGGTATTTGAATTAAAAATCACGCTTTTTTGTATACTATATCTTTATGACACTGCGGCAATCGGCAGGAGGGATAATCGTTGGCCCGATGGGAAAGCTATTGCTCGTCTATCAGCACAACGACTCGTGGTCTTTTCCCAAAGGCGGCCTTGAGGAGGGCGAGAGCGAGCTTGATGCAGCCAAACGCGAAATTGCCGAGGAGACGGGCGTCACCGACCTTCTCTTGCTGGGAGAGCTCGGCTCGTATGAGCGCTATTCGATAGCCAAAGGCGGCGTGGGAGAGGATTATGGGCTTGGACTCCGCAAGCGCACATTCTTTTTATTTGCCACCGGGCAGACAGAAGCGAGTCCCCGGGACGATGAAGTAACGCAGACGCGCTGGGTCAGCGTCGATGAGGCGCTCGCTCTGCTCACGCACCCCAAAGACGCCGAGTTCTTGCAGAGCGTTCGAACTAAAGTTGAAGAGGAGTTACAATAGCACTGATGACTCCGCTTGACCCGCTGGCGCTCGCCCCGGCCGCTTTTCTTGCCGGCGTCCTGATGTTCTTGGCGCCCTGCACCCTGCCCATAGTGCCGGGCTACCTTGCGTTTATTGCAGGCGTACCCGAAACGGCAGTGGCGGCGCGCGGCGCGCGCAAGCGCATCATATGGAACGCGCTCGCATTTGTCGTCGGCTTCTCAGTCGTGTTCATCTTGCTGGGCACGTTTGCCGGCGTTCTCGGTAGCATCGTCGGTCCGTGGCGCGACCTCTTGGGCCGTCTCGGCGGCCTCATCCTTATTGTGTTCGGCCTCACGATGCTGGGGCTTGTGCGGATACCCGCGCTCTCCTCAAGCGCGAGCATCCGCATCCCGCATTTCGTCGTGCTGGGGCGCTGGGAGAGCTCGCTCCTCATCGGCACGCTTTTTGCTTTTGGATGGAGCCCGTGCATCGGGCCGATACTCGGGACTATTTTGCTGTACGCCTCAACCTCGGCGACGGGGGCCCAAGGCGCGCTCCTGCTTGGCATTTTTTCGGCGGGACTCGGCCTGCCGTTTCTGCTTACGGCGTTCTTTCTGCAGAAAGCGTCGATGGTGCTTGGCCGCCTCTCGTTGTTTGTAAAAATACTCTCCATCGCGGGAGGCGCGGGGCTGCTCGTGACGGGAGCGCTCATGCTCGCGGGGGACATGGGGCTCATCACCTCGTGGGGGCTCAGCTTCTTTGACGCGCTGTACCGCCCATTGCTCATGCACATGTAATTATTTGCTATACTACTCATGATGATAAAGATTATTATCCGCATACTTGGCCTCGCCGCGGCTCTGCTCGCGCTCTCCAACTTTCCCGGCAGCGGCATCACGGTGGACAGCATCTACATCGCCATCGTCGTGGCGGTCATCTGGGGAGTCCTCGGCCTCACGGTGCGGCCGGTGCTCGGCATCCTGACGCTCCCCATCAATATCATCACCTTTGGGCTATTTTCGTTCATCATCAACGCACTGCTGTTTTGGCTGCTCTCAACCTTTATCGCGGGCTTCCACGTGGCGGGTTTCATCCCCGCGCTTGTGGGGTCGGTCGTCCTTTCGATTGTTTCATTCATCATGCACAAAGCGTTCTAATATGTGGTAAGGTGTCCTATCTATGGCGTTCGTCGATGAACTGGAATTTGCCGGGCGCGCGGGCAACGGCGGCGACGGCGTCGTGCGCTGGCTCCATTTGAAGGGGAAAGAATATTCTGGCCCCGCGGGCGGCAACGGCGGCAACGGCGGCGATATCTACATCCGCGCGGTGCGCGACCTCAACCTGCTCGCGCGCTACCGCGGTGAAAAAAGTTTTCAGGCGCAGAATGGCGCCCCGGGCGAAAGCTCCAACCGCAACGGCCGCCGCGGCGACGACCTCACCATCGACCTGCCCATCGGCTCGTTGGTGCGCAACACCAACACCGGCGAGGTCTATGACCTGACGGTCGAAGGTCAGACCGAGCTCGTACTCAAAGGCGGCCGCGGCGGCGCAGGCAACGCGGTGTTTAAATCATCCGTCAATCGCACGCCCCAAGAGTCGACGCCCGGCCAGGCGGGCGAGTCCGCCGATTTTAAAGTCGAGTTGCGCATCATAGCCGACGCGGGGCTCATCGGCTTGCCCAATGCCGGCAAAACGTCGCTCCTCAATGCTTTAACAAAGGCGGCCGGTAAAGTTGCGCCGTATGCCTTTACCACGCTCGACCCCAACCTCGGCGCTTTGTACGGTTTTGTCATTGCCGATATCCCGGGCCTCATCGAGGGCGCCTCGGCGGGGAAGGGTCTCGGCTCAAAATTTTTGCGCCACATAGCTCGCACCCGCCTGCTCATACACTGCGTCTCGCTTGAGCCAGCCTTGCCGGGTCTAGGCAGGTCACCGGATGTCTTTGCCGATTATCATACCGTCAGAAAGGAGATCGAGCAGTTCGAAGGAGGCATTTTAGCAAAGAAACCCGAGATTATCGTCTTTACGAAGTCGGATACGCGAGAAAAGAAGGATATTGATGAACTTATGGAGCATGTCCGTAGTCACAGCCCGGGACTCGATGTCTACTCGGTCTCAATTTTGGAGGATGAGTCGGTGGATAAGCTGCGGCAGATAATTATCGACCATGTGCGCAACGCAGCTGAGAGTGGTTAGGCACAAAGTGGGAGGTCTGCTATATTTCTTTCATTGGGAGCTTACTCCCAATCTATATAGCATATGAGCGATTACCGGGCGACCATCGGGCTGGAGATTCATGCCGAGTTGAAGACCAAAACCAAGATGTTTTGCGCGTGTCTCAACGACCCCGACGAAAAGGAGCCCAATAAAAATATCTGCCCCATTTGCATGGCGCACCCGGGCTCGCTGCCGGTCATTAACCGCGAGGCGGTGCATAAAGTTTTGCTTGTCGGCACGGCGCTTGGCGCCCAACTCGCGCGCAATTTCTCGGAGTTTGATCGGAAGAATTATTTTTATCCCGACATCCCCAAGGGCTATCAGATAAGCCAATACAAATATCCGCTTGTTGAGGGCGGCTCACTGCGCGGCATTGCGCTGACGCGCATTCATCTTGAAGAAGACACCGCGCGCTCACAGCACGAAGGTGAGAAATCTCTCGTTGACTATAACCGCGCGGGCGTGCCGCTGATGGAGCTTGTTACCGAACCGGTCATACACGATGCGGAGGTGGCGGGCGCATTCGCGCGCGAACTCCAATTGCTCCTGCGCTACTTGGGGGCAGGGGAGGCCAACATGGAGAAGGGCGAGCTTCGTATAGAAGCGAATGTCTCTATCGCGCCGGCGGCAGAGCAATATAAGAAGGGCGAGGTGGAGGCTCTCGGAACCAAGGTAGAGGTCAAAAACCTCAACTCGTTTCGCTCGGTAGAGCGGGCTATTGCCTACGAGCTTGAACGGCAGAAAAAGCTCCTCGAGAAAGGCGAGAAGGTCGTGCAAGAAACGCGCGGCTGGGACGAGCAAAAGCAAGTGACGTTCTTGCAGCGCAAAAAAGAATCCTCGCATGATTATCGTTACTTCCCGGACCCCGACTTACCCAAACTTGTTTTATCGGAAGTAGAAGAATTCTCGGATGGGCAGCTTAAGAAAGAAATCTCGGGCAAGCTCCCGTGGGAGAAGCGAGATGTATATATAAAGGAATATGGTCTTAAAAAAGAAGATGCGGAAATGTTTGTGCAAAACATGATGCTGGGCGCTTTTTTTGAGAGGGCGGCGTCAGGATCGAGCCGAGAACTTTCTATTGCTGTCGCCAATTACATCGCGAGTGATATTGCCGGCGCTCGAGAGAGGGGCGTGGTGGCCGATGCGTGGCTCGAAGATCCATCCAATGCGAAGAGAACGGGAGCGCTCATGATGATGGTTCAAAGCGGCAAACTTTCATCACGCGGTGCAAAAGACACCCTCGCGCTCATGTTTAGCGATGAACGCGACCCGGAGACCATTGCAAAAGAGAAAGGGCTCATGCAACAAAGTGACGCGGGTGCGCTTATTGCAATCGCACAAAAAGTTATTGATGCAAACCCGACCGTCGCTGCCGACTATAAGACCGGCAAAGAGGCCGCACTGCAGTTCTTGGTGGGGCAGGGGATGAAGGAGTCAAAAGGCTCCGCCAACCCGGCCGCGCTTCGCGAGCAGTTAGTAAAACTGATTAGTTAGAGCGCAAAATCTCCCGGTCAAAAGTCCTCGGCGGCTCCTAGGCTATTTGCACAGCAGATTTTGCGCCCTCTACCTTTCTGATATACTGGGTGCATGGATGAGCTAGAAATCTCGGGCAAGCGGTACATCTCGAGCAAACGTGCTGGGAAGGAACATAAATATCACCCAGACTATATCGGGCAGTTGGTCCGTGCCGGAAAGGTCGAGGGTCAGAAGGTCGGCCGCGCATGGTACGTTGATGCCGATTCCTTGTCATTTTATTTGAGCAAAGATCTCGGGCCGCGCGAACCTGTTTTGGCGGATCCGGGCGAACTTGTACAAAAAGCGGAGGAAGAAAAAACAAACGAAGATACACAAATCGAACCTGAGCCTGAACCTGTGTCGGAACCTCAGCCAATCGCCGTGCATGTACAAAAAGAAGAAATGCCGGAGATGAACGAAACAACTTCGATACAAGAAGAAATAAAAATAATCCCGATAAAAGTCGCCAAACCAAGAATTGGCGGCCTTACCTACTTGGTCGACGAAGAACCGCTCTTTCCGGCTATAAAAAAGCACGCCGTGCCGATGACGACTACCCCGATGATGGCCCGCACACCCGTTACGATATCTAAAGAAAATTCCACGCGAATCTTGCTGGCGGCGAAGCCTAAAACTAAAAAGAGAGTGTCTCTGGTGCGCCCGGGCCTCATGCTTCTTGCGCTTGGCTGTTCGACTTTTGCCATTGTCGCACTGCTCTCAAGCAACGTAATACAGACAACCGTGGTGGGCGGAGGACAAATCGCAAGCATTCAGTACTCGTTAAAGTAGATTTTCAATAGATTGCGCTTCATTTATAGATTTCGTCAAATATGAGAT
>JAGWIT010000045.1 GCA_028866155.1 Patescibacteria group bacterium | reverse complement strand
AACTGAGAGAGCATTACTTTTACTATCCTCTGCAAAGCGCTGGGTGAGATAGTCGAGCGTCTCGGCTCCTCCTGCTGACCATCCAGGGAAAAATATGGTGGCAGTATCTGCAGGCACCTCTGCTCCTTTGGTAGGTGAAAATTCTTTCCAAGAAACTGCTATCTTTTTGCCTTCTATCTCGACCAATTCGGTATGTACTTCTCTTTTTTCTTTCTCAACTTTTGCAGTTGGTGCCTGCGGTGCTTTATTGAAGGATTCCATGATAGATACTATAGCACTGCCAATTATCCAGTTTGGTTCGAGTCTCAGAGGGGTCATTCGTATTCTATCGTTGCCGGCGGTTTTTGAGTAATGTCGTAAAGGACACGATTTGCACCCCTTACCTTTCCAACGATAGCACTAGATATTTTCTCTAGCAGATCATTTGACATCTTATGCCAATCTGCGCTCATGCCGTCAATCGAGTCGACTGCGCGCAGCGCGATAATGTATTCGTAGGTACGAGCGTCTCCCATAACGCCAACAACTTTAACAGGCAACAGTGCGGCGAATGCCTGCCATATTTTTTCATACTCACCGCTTTTCTTTAGTTCTTCGAAAAAAACAGCATCTGCGGCACGAAGTATGCGAAGGCGTTCCGGCGTGACTTCGCCGACAATTCGTACAGCGAGCCCCGGCCCGGGGAATGGGTGCCGCCAAAGCAGCTCGCGCGGCAGGTCAAGCGAGAGGCCAACTCGACGTACCTCGTCCTTATATAAATCCTTGATTGGTTCAAGAATCTTGAAACCGAGTTTCTCCGGAAGAGTAAGATTGTGATGACTTTTGATCTTTGCGGCCACTCCAGAAGTCGAAGCTGATTCAATTCGATCAGGATAGATTGTGCCTTGGGCGAGATACGTTATGGTGTGTTGCTTGAGCTGGTTACGGATAGCTTTTTCAAATACTTCGATGAAGGTGTGACCAATGATTTCCCGCTTTTCTTCTGGATCGACCACTTCCTTAAGGCGAGAGAGGAAGGTGCGACTGGCGTCGATGACATACAATTTCTTAAACCCATGCTTCCTTAGATATCCGGCAACCTGAGCAACCTCGCCTTCGCGTAGTAACCCTGTGTCAACAAACACGGCGTGGAGATGGTTACCAATTGCCCGATGGATGAGTGTGGCCGCGACAAGCGAATCGACCCCACCCGAAATGCCGACGACTACGTGTTTATTTCCAACCTCATTTTTTATCTGGGCGACGGCGCCTTTTGCTATCGATGTTATTTTCCAGTTCTTCTTCGCCTTGCAAACTAAAAAGATAAAGTTCTTTAATATCTTGGTGCCGTTTTTTGTATGAGTGACTTCTGGATGAAACTGGATGCCGAAGAGACTTCTGCGCTGGTCTGCGAACGCTGCGTTCGGGCACGTAACGGTCGAGGCTGTTCTCATGAACCCAGTGGGCAACTTTTTTACTTGGTCACCATGAGAAAACCAAACAGCCTCTCGCTCGGAGAGGCTGGTGAATATACCGGTCTTATTACAGAGAGAAAGTGCCTCTTTGCCAAACTCTCGCGCTTCTCCTTTTACTACATGGCCGCCGAGCATGTGTGCCGCAACCTGATGCCCATAGCAGATGCCGAGAACTGGGATACCGAGCTCGAATATCCTTTTATCAGGGCGTGGGCTTCCTCTCTCGAGAACCGATGCCGGACCGCCGGAAAGGATGATTCCTACAGGCTGCATTTTTGCAATCTCACTCGCAGGAGTATTAAACGGCAAGATCTCAGCTTTTACACCGAGGTCCCTGACACGCCGAGCGATGAGATGGGCGAACTGGCTGCCGAAGTTGAGAATTACAATCATAAATTAGTTTAGGACCATAAGGCTATGGGGCAAGCTCTCCCGAATCGACGCGGATGTGATAAAAATAAACTCTGCTCTCTCATGAAATTCGCATATAGTGCGAGCCCCAACATATCCCATTGCCACCTGAACACCTGAAATAAGCTCCGAAATGATTTCTGTTATAGGTCCGCAATAAGAAACCAGACCTTCAACTCCCTCAGGAATAGCCTTTCTGCCCTCGATGAGATATCTATCGGACGAATGACGTTCACGTAAAACCGACCTAGATCCCATCCCTCTATATGACTTAAATTTTTTATTATCACGGATAATGACTTTTCCAGGCGCCTCATCAGTCCCGGCAAATAAATTACCGATCATAACAGCTGAAGCACCAGCGGCAATTGCTTTCGCAATATCTCCAGATGTCCGGATGCCGCCATCCGCTATTACTGGGATTTTAAACTTGTTTGCAACTTTTGCTACATCGAGAATGGCCGATAACTGTGGGACACCAACCCCGCTAACAATACGGGTCGTACAAATTGAACCTGGCCCCACGCCCACCTTTATAGCGTCAGCAAAAGAAACAAGATCTCGTGCAGCTTCAGCGGTGGCTATATTTCCGACTATCATTTTGGCTCTTTTCAGCCGGTGTTTTATTGCTTTAGCACTCTTTATTACTTTGGCATTATGCCCGTGGGCACAGTCCACAACAAGCACGTCGACACCCGATTCTTCAAGCAGTTCTGCTCTAGCTGCATCGAATGGACCGCACGCCGCACCTACTAGTACTCCTGCCTTTTTAACTTTTTTTACCATTCCAGCCTGAAACTCGGGAGAGCAGTTACGGTGTAATATGCCCAGTCCTCCCATTCTCCCTAAAGTAATCGCCATGCGTTCTTCCGTGACGCGATCCATCGCCGCCGAAAGAAATGGCACGGCGAGAGAAAAACCTCCCGCTAAGGTAGTTGAGATTTTGGCATCTCTAGGCTCAATTGAGCTTCGAGCCGGACGAATCAGTACATCGTCAAAAGTAAAGCCCGTGGAGAGTTTAAGTGGTTGCGCCATATACAAGTATACACCAACTTTCTTTGGCGTCTCCATTTACTTTTCCACAATTGGGGAGCGTGGGTCAATGTCAGAACCCTTTTAAAACGTCACCCTCGCTTTTGCAGAAAGTTTATAACCGTGTATCAGTCGCTCTAAAAATCGTAGGTACTCTTGACACTTTACTTGTAATGTGTCTGCTGGCCGATTCGAGCTCGAACCGTTCTTGGTCAAACCCTGCAAGGCGGATTAGCTGCATTTTACACTTTTAAATCGACGCGTCTTGAGCTCATTAAAATATTAGTAACCTTCAGGTGGTTGAATTTTAGCCCCGAGCAGACTATAGCTCTTGGCTTTAAGTTGGATATCTATGACTTCCACTTCTTTCTCTATGGCGATTTTTTCCTCGGAGGTTTTTGATTCGAGGATATAGTTTAGTGTTTTATCGAAATCATTTTTAAACTTCTGGTTGATATCTTTCCAAGCGATACCCTTAAGCATCTGTGCAACTGTCGGAGAATAGGTCAATTCTCCTATAAGCATTAGATACGCGATTGCAGGATATCCGAGATAGCCTTTATAAAAAGAAGCGTTGTCATTGACCATGATTGACTGCGAGTTTGGGTCAAAAGTCACAGTATAAAATTTGTTTCCGCTCGACGAGTACACTTTTGCGGAATTTCCATCCAGTTCCAGTCTGCCATCGGCAACAGATCCGAGAGCTTCGTAAATTTTAATTATTGGTGGGTGCTGCCACTTCATACCGTAACTCTCTTAACAGAAATGGGTTTGTAATAATACTGAAACTTTTCTAGAGCCCACAAAGCAGTTCCGCCTTCTATATTTGTTGCATGCCAAATGTAGTGCTCATCTGAGTCTTTGTCTATTTTGCCTACATAAATAGCGCTGTGAAGATGATAGAGCCACTCATCCTTATTTTTGTAAGTCTCTAAATCTCTATGCAATTCTTCACCCTTCTTATTTCTAAAATTCTGGGCATACAAAATATCACCTTCTTTTAACTTATCAAATGAAATAGGCTCTTCTTTAAAAACAAAATGTCCTAACGTCTTGTAACCGCCGGGGAGATATACCTCGTCTCGTTCTAGAAATTTTTTATGTATCCGATAGAAATATAGCTGAAGTGCAAGTCTACAATTACCTTCTTTTATGGTTCCGTCGATTTCTACAGGAGTTTCGACAGGCCCAATCAAGTATTTATATGTGAACTGGTCAGATGGGTAAATCGTGCTCGTTTCCATGACTTTATAGTACCGCAGGCTATGGAAAATAAAACGACACGACTTGAGCGTGATAACCTATCACGACTTGGCTGGGAGACTAGGATTCGAACCTAGATTCACGGCTCCAAAGGCCGCTGTCCTACCATTAGACGATCTCCCAATAGCCTTGAGGATAACAAAAAATCCCGATTTTGCGAGGCTCACTGTCCAAGCGCGCGGTACAGCGCGAGCTCAAGCGGGATTTGCGGGATGGGCGCCCGGTTCATCTCAAGGAGCGCCGTGATGAGCTCGCTCAGCAGCTGGGCGTTTATTGCCGCACCTTCTTTGCCTGCCAACTCTTTGAGCACTTTGAGGCCATCCTCGCCGAATTGCTCGCTCAACTCAGCCTCCATCTTTGGGGCAAACCGGAGCAAAAGCACGCCGCGCATCTTGGTGATGGCCAATAATGCGAATACTGCCGGCTCGGCACCGCTGTCTGTCGCTTGGTGAAATGTTGCAATAGCCTCCCCGATATTTTTTGTCGCGAGTGCTTTGAGAAATTGATTGATGGTCTCAGACGCCGGCGCACCGACTACCTTGGCAACCTCTTCCTCAGAGAGCTTTTCGTCCGCCGAGACGGTCAGCACTTTTTGGAGTATCCCGAGCGTATCGCGAAACGAGCCCTCTCCCATCAAAGCCACGAGTTCGGCGCCTGCGGGCGAAAGTTGTGCGCCTTCTTTTTTTGCAACGTCGAGCGCCAGTTTTTTTAATGCTTCATGCGATGGTTTTTTAAAATTAAAGACCTGGCAGCGCGAGACTATCGTCTCGGGCACGCGGTCGAGTTCGGTCGTCGCCAAGACAAAGATGACATGCTCGGGCGGCTCCTCAAGCGTTTTTAAAAGCGCCCCCCACGCGTCTTTGGTCAAAGCGTGCGCCTCGTCGATAATATAAAATTTGTAGGTTGAACTAAACGGCAAGGTCGAGACTCCCTCGCGCAGCTGCCGCACTTCGTCGATGCCGCGGTTGCTCGCCGCGTCCATCTCATAAATATCCTGCTCGTTCGTCCCGAGCGCGTGCGCCAAAATGCGCGCCAGCGAGGTCTTGCCCGTCCCGCGCCCGCCGGCAAACAGATAGGCGTGCGCTATCTTTTGCTGCTTGACCGCCGCCTCGAGGACCGAGACTATGCTTTCCTGTCCGCGGACTTCGCCAAACTGGAGTGGCCGATACTTGCGATACAAACTCAAAGGCGCACGCTCCGTATCCCCCTTTTTTGCCATGGGGTAAGTATATATAAAAAAAAGCACCCCGTCTTTAAACGGGGCCTTGCGCCGATTGCAACATCCGACGCGCGATCGGGCTACTAGAGTCTAGTACCCCTAACTCTGTCACCATTTCAGGGTGTCTCCTGAAATAACTTGAAACTGAGGAGCCGCTTACACCGAGGCTCTTTGACAAGGCAACATTGGTAACTGGCTTTTTTTTCTTCCTCAGGTCTTGAGCCGCTTGTTTGTATCGCAACAGGAGATCTGTAGATGTCCCCTCAGGTCGATTGCCGCAGAACGTATTTAGGTCATCCACGATACGGCCGAGTTGCCGGTATTTTTTCCGCTTGCCGCAGAACGTATTTAGGTCATTCACGATACGGCCGAGTTGTGGGTATTTTTTCCGCAAAAAACGCTTAGTGGCCTTCCACCCCATGTTTAACTGCCTACTTAAAAACGACAAGGGGACCCTTTTCTCTTGATCTATCCTTCTTTCCACGATGTCGAGGCATTTTCTGTAGAGAGCAAGTTCATGGTCGCGAGAGAGCATTACTTCCCCCTTTTTGGGTTTGAGTGAATTTACGATGAACCCTCTTTCACTATAAAACTTTTTATAATTTTTTCAACCTCTGTTGCGTTTTTTGTTTCCATCAACTCCACTCTAAGCTCTTTGGCGCCGGGGAAGCCTTCGACATATGCCTTAAAATGCTTTTTCATGATGGCGAAGCTTTTGATATCTCCAAGCAATTCTTCAAACAAATGGGTGTGCTCTATACATATGCGAAGCCGATCTTTAAGCGGAGGCAGAAACTGCTGGACGTGAACGCCAACGGAGGGTGAGCGGAAAGCAGTTTCTGCCGAAGCAAACAGCCACGGCCTTCCAAAAATAGCCCGGCCGAGCATCGCGCCGTCGGCGCCGGTTTCCTCAACTTTCACCTGCGCATCTTCTATATCCTTTAAATCGCCGTTGCCGATGATGAGCGTGTCGCTCTTCATCTCGCCCCGTATCTCAACCGCGCGCTTCACCTGGCTCCAGCGCGCGGGCACTTTTGACATCTCTTTGCGCGTACGCGCGTGGAGAGCTATTGCTGCGGGCTTTGCCTCAAGCAGAGCCGGCAACCACTCCTCCAAAATGTCTTTGTTGTACCCAAGCCTGGTTTTAACCGACACCGGCAACAGAGGCGCCCCTTTTTTTGCCGCGGCGATAAGCTCCTGCGCAAGTTTTGGATTGAGCATCAGCTTTGCCCCCGCGCCCTGCTTCTCAATTATTTTGTCCGGGCAGCCCATGTTGATGTCGACGCCGTCAAAGCCAAGTTCCTGCGCCAGCGCGGCCGCCCTCTCCATCATCTCGGGCTTGCTGGTAAAAAACTGAGCGGCAATGGGCCGCTCGGCTTTGCCAAACGCCAAATCGCGCATGAGCTTTGCCCTTCCCTCTTCGTCGGCGAGCATGAGGCCGTCGGCCGAAACAAACTCCGTATAAAAAACTGCTGGCCCAAGCGGCTTACTATATTTGGCGATTAACCGCCTGAACGCCGCGTCAGTGACGTTAGCCAGCGGCGCCAATACAAAAAACGGCTTCGGCAGAGTCTCCCAGAAATTTTTCACCTCCCTACTCTACTGATTTTTCAGCTTGTAGTACAGTTTGTCGCCGAAGCGCAGGTCGAGATATTCGAAGCCGGATAATTGACGCTGCTTAAACGGATCGGATTGAAGGGCGAGCATGAAGCGCTGATACACATCGCCGCCGTCCTGCGACACATTAAAGAGCAGGTCAAAACCGTCGGCAAACATAATCGTGACATCGCCGGCGGCACCCACGGCGACGCTTTGTATGCCATTGCCGTTTTGCTCTTGCACAAGCGCGTCAACTAGCGCCGAGAGCGATTGAAACTCTTCTGCCGTCAAAAAATGTTTCGGTGCCGCATCGCCGCTAAGAGCGCCATAATATTTTTGGTAGGCGTCA
>JAGWIT010000044.1 GCA_028866155.1 Patescibacteria group bacterium | reverse complement strand
TTGGCGTCGTGATTACGTATTCAATTTTCAGCAAAAAACCGCCCACAAAGGGCGGTTTTTTGCTGTACCTGCAGCCGGAAATGTTCCACTTCGCCGGTTGCAAAAAATAATAGCTGTGATACGTTCAGGTTAGAAAGAGTTTTTCGCGGGGGTTGTCCTCGCGGCAAGTGAGGAAGAGGAGAAGCTGATGAACTGCCATGACCGGCATCACAAGCTCGTCGAAGATGAATGGCGGTTGAAACTTCTCAAACCTGGTTAGCGGAGGGAGAACTCATTTGATCCTTAGGGGGCTATCAGCCCCGCCAATACAGAAGCCCCGGCACACTAAAATTGCCGGGGCTTCACTTTTTTCTATTTTATTGGGAGTTATTTGCGGAGGGTGTACGTCATTGTGTAGTCCGATGCGCCAAAGAACTCCTTGGCGAATTCGGCCACCTCGGCGGGATTGTAGTACTTGCAGGAGAAGATGTCGAGATAGGTCGCGTTAGTGAGGTTCGCAAAATGCCCCGAAATAAGGGAGGTTTCAATGAGCTGTGTCATCGAATAACCTGCCACCTTCTCATCCTCGCCAAAATTGACCACGACCGTCTCGCCAAAGCGCTTCATGTCGATGCGCTCGCACAGCTCAAGCACAAAACGCTTAATGGCCTCCGCGTCGCGGATGGTGTCGCCATCGCACTCATGCAGGTCGATGGAGCTCAAAAGCCCCCATGCCCCGCTCTCCTCATAATCGCGACGAATCGCTTCGCCATCGAGCCCGATTACCGCGCTACTCGGGATCGTGTCCCGGAGCGCACTTATTGTTTGCATCTCTGATGTACATGGTTAGTTATTGACAAAATTGAGGCAGAGCCTCAGAAAACTTTTCTACTATACCCCCTCATGCTGAGAGTGCAAGGGTTTTTTGACCAAAATGACAAAATGTGTGGATAGCTGGCAAAGAGGGTTTTCCTTTGATATAGTTTCGAAACTGCGGGCGTAGCTCAGTTGGTAGAGCATTCGACTGATACTCGAAAGGTCCTAGGTTCGATCCCTAGCGCCCGCACTAATGGCACTCGACGATCATCACAAACACTTTGTGGGGCAGATTACCCAAAAGGCACTCATCGAAAAGGATGGCAAGATTTTACTCGTGCAGTATCCCAACGACGACCACGTGGCGGCCAATAAGTGGGACCTGCCGGGCGGGCGGTTGCATGACTTTGAGAGCGCGCTTGAAGGAGTGAAGCGGGAAGTTGAAGAAGAAATAGGCGCCCCGGTTGAAATTGACGGCATTATGGCAACGGGGGTCAACCGAGTGAGAGATGACTTTAAGCTCTTTTTTGTTATTTACCGCGCGTATCTCAAAGATCCCAGAGCGCCACTGCGGTCTGAGGCGGGCGAGATAGGGAAGATAGAATGGCGCGACAGAGGCGAGTTTTTTACCCTGCCCATTATCTACTCGGGCTACCAAGAGGCGCTGAAAGATATTTTGCGGTAATCTAATAGCCACGGGCATGTGGCGGAACTGATCTGCTTATATTTTCCTGGGCTGAGTGGGCGTGTGGCGGAACTGGTATACGCGTACGTCTCAGAAGCGTATCCCGCAAGGGTTGGGAGTTCGAGTCTCCCCACGCCCACTCAGCCCAGGACGGCGTACGTCACTCGTCTTGAATCGAAAGCAATTTTGACGGGCTTTGATGGCCGTTCAGTATCCGCACTTTATTTGCCGCTACTCTAAAGTGCGCCGCGACAAGCTCAACGACGCGCTTGTTGGCGAGGTTTTGCTTGGCCGGCTCTTTGACTGAAATTTTAAAATGATCTTTGCTCTGCGTCTCAACTTTTTCGTGCTTTGCGCCGGCAATGACGCGGACTTTGATATACATGACGCCACAGTAGCATATTGGGTCGGCTTATTGCATTATTCACTGCATGCAGGCGTATAAGGACTATTTTGCCGGCAAGCGGATAACGCTCATGGGCCTCGGCCTCTTGGGCCGCGGGCTAGGCGATGCGCAATTTTTAGCCGAATGCGGGGCAAATCTTATCGTGACCGACCTCAAAACCGAAGAACAGCTTGCAGGCTCGCTTTTACAGCTTAAAGAATTTTCAAACATAACTTTTCATTTGGGCGGGCACCGGCTCGAGGATTTTAAAGACCGCGATAGTATTATCAAAGCGGCGGGGGTGCCTCTTGACTCGCCGTTTATCACCGAGGCAAAAAAACATACTATCCCGGTCCGCATGAGTGCCGATTTGTTCGTTGAGCTAAGCGGTGCGGCTGTTGTGGGTGTCACCGGCACACGAGGCAAGTCGACCGTCGCGCATCTTGTCGCGCACCTGTTAAAACAGGCGGGAAGAGAAGTTCTGTTGGGCGGCAACGTGCGCGGCGTCTCGACGCTCGCGCTCTTGCCGCAAGTTACTCCGAACACCATCGCTGTCTTGGAGCTCGATTCCTGGCAGCTCCAGGGTTTTGGCGAAGCGAAGATAAGCCCGCATATCGCGGTCTTCACCACCTTCATGCCGGACCATATGAATTATTACCATAACGATATGCGCGCATACTTTGCCGACAAGGCTAATATTTTTCTCAATCAAACCGACAGCGATACTTTGGTGCTCGGCGGACAGGCCGCACCATATATAAAAGAGTATGGTTATCAAAATAAAATAAAATCCCGCGTCATAACAGCCGCTGCAAACAATATGCCAAGAAACTGGCAATTAAAAATACCGGGCGAGCACAACCGATATAACGCGGAGTTGGCGGTTGAGGTTGCCCGCGCACTCGGCCTCGATGAAGCAGATATTAAAGCAGGAGTCGAGACGTTCGGAGGAGTAGAAGGCAGGCTTCAATTAGTTTGCGAAATAAACGGCATAAAAATCTACAACGACAACAACGCGACCACGCCTGAGGCAACCATTGCCGCCCTCAAGGCTATTGATCCGGACGAAAAGAAAAAAATTATTCTTATTATGGGCGGCGCGGACAAGGGGCTCGACATGCGCGGATTGCTGCAGGAGACATCCCGTCACTGCAAAAAAGTTTTGCTGGTTGCCGGCACGGGCACCGAACGAATAAAAGATGAAGTGCCGGGTGCTTTGATATGTCAAAGTATTTCTGAAGCACTCGAAGCTGCCATGGGAGGCGCAAAAGAAGGCGATGTTATCCTCTTTAGCCCCGCGTTCGCCTCATTCGGCATGTTCAAGAACGAGTACGACCGCAACGACCAATTTTTGGCGGCGGTTAAAGCACTCGAAGTGGCAGAGTAAGCGTATGAAAGATCAGCGGATACACATGATAGGCATCGGCGGCATCGGCATGTCGGCTTTGGCGCAACTCTATCTCGCCGAAGGCGCGCGCGTTTCAGGCTCCGACCGCGGAGAGTCGCCGACTACGCGGATGCTTCGCGAAAAAGGAATTAGTATAGCAATCGGTCATGACGCGGCCCATGTGCCCGAAGATGCGTCACTGCTCGTCTACAGCGACGCGGTGCCTCCTGATAACTCTGAGCGCGTACGCGGCCGCGAGCTGGGGTTGTCCGAACTCAGCTATTTTGAAGCGCTCGGGAAAGCGGCAGAAGGCAAGCGGGTCGTGGCGATTTCGGGCACGCACGGCAAGACGACGACCACCGCGATGCTCGGCAAGATTTTAATCGATGCGGGGTTCGAGCCGACCGTAGTCGTTGGCAGTATCGTGCCTGAGTGGGGAAGCAACTTTCGCTCAGGCACGTCAAATATTTTTGTCGTCGAAGCCTGCGAATACCGCAATCATTTTTTGGTCTTTCATCCCGAAGTTCTGGTAATCACCAACATCGAATGGGACCACACGGATTATTTTAAAGATCTCGCGTCGCTTGAGACGGCGTTTGCCGAAGCGCGCTCGCAGGCAAAAGCAGTTATCGAGCGCGTGCAATATGCAAAAGAGCTGGTGCCCGAGCTCCTTGTGCCGGGCGAGTTCAATAAAGACAATGCGCGCGCCGCCAAAGCGGCGGCGCGCGCTATAGCTCCCGAAATCTCCGACGCGAGCATCGACGCATCGCTCGCACTGTTCAAGGGCGTGTGGCGGCGGTTCGAATATAAAGGAAGAACTCAAAATAGCGTTGCCATATATGACGATTATGCGCACCACCCGACCGCGATAGTAAAGACCATCGAAGCGGCGCGCGAAAAGTTTTCCGGCAAAAAAATAATAGTCTTTTTTCATCCGCACCTCTACAGCCGCACGCGCGATCTGTTCGGCGATTTTGCCAAAGCGCTCGCAACCGCCGACAAAGCATTTATTCTGCCGGTGTATGCGGCGCGCGAGCCGTTTGACCCGAGCGCCACCCACGAAGCGCTCGCCGAAGCGGTCAACCGCGCCGGCGGTCATGCGCAAGCTATCCCCGATTTTGATGCGGTAGTACAAGAAATAAAAAAATTAGGAGCAGACGCGGTAGTGTTCACCATGGGTGCGGGCGATGTCTACAAGGCTGGCGAGCAAGCGCTCAAAAAATAAGACTCAATTTTTATTTTTTTGTCAAAATATGCTAAGGTTGCTTGCATGCCGGCAAAACCCTTCGACCTTGCCCGGGGTAAACTTTCAATCGTCGCCACACCCATTGGGAACCTCGAGGACATCACCCTGCGCGCTCTGCGCACCTTTAAGGAAGTTGACGTCATTGCCTGCGAGGATACCCGCGTGACCAAAAAACTACTCGCGCATTTTAACATTCATACGCCGACGGTTTCATTTCATGCCAATAGCGGCGCCAAAGGTTTCAACAAAATCATTGCTTTGCTTGAAGAGGGTAAGCGTGTGGCGCTGGTGTCGGATGCCGGCACGCCGGGCGTTTCGGACCCAGGACTTGATCTGGTATCGGTGATCCGCGAGCAACTGCCCGAGGTAATCGTTGAAGCGATTCCCGGCCCCTCGGCGCTTGCCGCAGCGATATCGATCGCCGGTCTGCGCGCCCCGTCATTCTATTTTTATGGGTTTTTACCGCAAAAAAAGGGCAGAGAAAAGCTGCTCGCAGAGATTGCCGCCTCCGGACGCGCGAGTATTTTTTATGAATCGCCGCACCGCATCATGAAAGCCCTCGACTCGCTCGCTCGCTCGCTCGGGCCGGGGCGCAGAATCGGAGTGTTTAGAGAGCTCACCAAACTGCATGAAGAGGCCATCGTCGGGTCCGCTCGCGAAGTACTCGTCTATTTTGAAGCGCGTCCCGACAAACAGCGCGGTGAGTTCGTCGTAATTGTTGAAGGGGAGTGAACAATGGTAGTATAAAGGCCATATGTCCAAAGAGACGGCCATTATTGTGCTTGGCTTGTGGGTGGTTATTTTGCCGTACCTCGGTATTCCCGGAGGCTGGCGCACGACCCTGCTCATTTTGAGCGGCATCGCGCTCATGGTTTTGGGTTTTTTGCTGCGCGGCGATGCGCTCAGCCGCGGCTCGCTTGCCAAAGAGCACCGCGGGCGGAACTCATATGTGGAAAATACCGCATCGATAACGCAGGATTACTCGACCCATGACCACAAAGAAGGAATCACCTCGCTCAACTAAATCTGTCTTATCAATGACCGGGCGCGGCCTTGCGGGGGTGTCCGCCGTCGTCATCGCCATCGGCGCGGCCTTTGCGCTCGCATACTTTGCGCTCCCGTCGTTCTTGGCGGTGACTTACTCGGACTCGGCCGCGACGACCACTCCTGCCTCCGCGGCATCGGTGCCCCCGCTCGATACACTTGCGTATAATCTCAAACTGCTCGAGCTCGCGCATGTGGCAACCAGTAGCCCGTGGTACACGGCGTTCCTCGAGGGCACCACAACCATCACCATGTCCGGCACAACGACTCCGACGAAGGTCGTAAGCAAATTGTGGCCCGCGCGAGCCGCATATCCGCAGGACAGTCGCGCGCTCCTGCCGGCTCACCGCATCGTCGCGTATTACGGCAATTTTTATTCGACCGGCATGGGCGTGTTGGGCCAGTATCCCGAAGGTGATGTCATCGCCAAACTCAAGGCCGCGGTGGCCGAGTGGCAGGCCGCCGACCCCTCAACGCCGGTTGTTCCCGCCATCGAGTATATAGATGTCACGGCGCAGGGGAGCGCGGGCAAGGACGGCAAATATCGCGCGCGCATGCCCGATAGCCAGATTGACAAAGCACTCGAATATGCAAAGCAGATCAATGGCATTGTTATTCTCGACATTCAAGTCGGGCTTTCTACAGTGCAGGACGAGTTGCCGCTTATCCACGACTACTTGGCGATGCCCGATGTCCACTTAGCCATCGACCCGGAGTTCTCGATGAAGGACGGCGTGCCGCCGGGGCACGAGATAGGCACCATGAATTCCGCGGATGTGAACTATGCGATCAATTATCTGAGCGGCATCGTGAAAGCAAACAATCTGCCGCCCAAAATTTTAGTGGTGCACCGCTTTACCGAGGACATGGTGACCGGCGCCAAAAATATTGTGCCAACGCCGCAGGTTGAGGTGGTGATGAACATGGATGGCTGGGGCTTCCCGGCAAAAAAGATTAACACCTACAACTCGGTCATCTACCCCGAGCCAGTGCAATTTACGGGCATAAAATTATTTTATAAAAACGACCTCCTGCCGCCCTCAACCGGCATGCTCACCCCGGCTGAAGTGTTGAACCTCACTCCCGCACCCATCTACGTGCAGTATCAGTAACAGAGCCTATAAGTATTGACGAGAGTGGTATAATAGGGTCAATGACGGAGGATCCTAATAAAATAACTTATTTTGCCACCACCAACTCTCGCGGGACGCAGACGCCTTTTGGCATTAAGCGCAAAGACCGCGGCAAGCACATGTACATCATCGGCAAGACCGGCATGGGTAAGTCGACCTTACTTGAGAACTTGGCTATCCAGGACATCCGCAATGGCGAGGCGGTGGCCTTTATCGACCCGCATGGCCAAACCGCCGAGCGATTGCTCGAGTATGTGCCCGAGCATCGCAAAAAGGACGTCGTCTATTTCGCGCCGTTTGATATGGACTATCCCATCGGCTTTAACGTGATGGAGGACGTCGGTTACGACAAGCGCCACTTGGTGGTGTCGGGCCTCATCACCGCTTTTAAGAAAATTTGGGTCGACGCGTTTAGCGCGAGGATGGAGTATATTCTCTCCAACACCCTGCTCGCGCTGTTGGAGTATCCGGGCGCCACCATGCTCGACGTCAACCGCATGCTGGTCAACAAAAATTATCGCAAGAAGGTCGTCGACAATCTCAAAGACCCGATAGTCAAGGATTTTTGGAACGGCGAGTTTGCCAACTACTCCGACCGCTACACGCAAGAAGCGACGCCTGCGATACAAAACAAAGTCGGGCAGTTCACCAGCAATCCGCTTATCCGCAATATTATCGGGCAGGCGAAGTCATCGTTTGATATCCGCGAGCTGATGGACCAGCGAAAGATACTCATCATCAACCTATCGAAGGGCCGCGTCGGCGAAGTAAACGCCCAGCTGTTGGGCAGCATGCTCGTAACGAAAATTTACTTGGCCGCGATGTCGCGCGCCGACATTCCCGCGGCGATCTTGGCGGGCCTGCCGCAGTTCTACTTTTATGTGGACGAGTTCCAAAACTT
>JAGWIT010000043.1 GCA_028866155.1 Patescibacteria group bacterium | reverse complement strand
GGCGCTAGCGCAGACGACCACGTATACGACCGCCACAGGCACTACCAGTACTACGACGCCCGGCGCTCCTAACACCGGTGCCGGCGGCGATACGACGCAGAATCTTCTGTTGCTCGGCATATCGGGTTTGATAGTGATTGCTGGTGGCGCATACCTTGCGCGCATAGGAGCGCAGGCCCGCTAACAAGACGAATTGCTCCCGCGCGGACCGCGGGAGTATTCGTGTATCAAACATACCTGTATGAAAGAAAGCGCCCGCATAGGGGTGGTAGTGTTGCTGACTTCGATTGCGGCGGGAGTTTTTACCGCGACCGCCGTGCATGCTGTGTATTACGCTCCGCAAGCGCAAGCGCCGGAGCCGGCGCTTGAGGCTGTGGCGCCCGCGCTCAATGTGTCCTCGTCGGAGCGGCCGGCTCAACTGCAAATACCCAAATTAAACATCGACTCCTCCGTGCTCGGCGTGGGGCTGGGCGTTACCGGCAATATGGCGGTGCCGCCCAATTTTACCGATGTGGGATGGTATAAATACGGCCCCGTGCCGGGACAGTGGGGAAGTGCGGTCATTGACGGGCATGTCGACAACGGCCTCTCGCTCGCGGGCGTGTTCAAACGCCTCAACGAATTAAGCGTCGGCGACGATGTATACATTGTCACGACAAGCGGGACGCGCCTGCACTTTGTCGTAACCGATGTCGAGTCATATCCCTATGAGGCCGTGCCGGTCGGCCAGGTCTTCGATCAAGCTGATGCTAAGCGGCTCAACCTCATCACCTGCGAGGGTTCATGGGTAGAGGGCGGCAAGACCTACGACCACCGGCTCGTTGTCTACACCACGCTCGTGTCATGAGGTGAGCAGCTGTTCAAGGTCACGGATGCCGACCGGCTTGGTGAGATGGTAATTGAATCCGGCCTCACGCGCTTTTCTTTTATCTTCGGCCTGTCCATAACCGGAGAGCGCGATTAAGACGGGCGATGAGCCGCGCTCCTGCCGCACTTGTCTGGCGACTTGGTATCCGTCCATGCCGGGGAGCCCGATGTCGAGCAGTACGACGTCGGGGGCGAATTTCTGTATCTGCTGAAGCGCTTCCGTGCCGTCATAGGCGAACTCGATTTCATGTCCCAGATGCTTGAGCAATGCGCCGAGACCTTGAGCAGCGGCCTCGTTGTCGTCTACCACGAGAATCTTCGGATATTTAAGCCCGCCCGCCTCCCGCGCGGTTGGCACTTCCGCCGGCGCATGGGGCAGCTGCAACTGCAGGTTCGGCGAGATGGGCAGCTCAACGATGAACTCGCTCCCTTTGCCTCTGCCCAGACTCTCGGCCCGGATGGTGCCGCCGTGAAGCTCGACAAGCCGCTTGGTCAGCGAGAGTCCGATGCCGAGCCCCGAGCCCACGCGGCCCCGCGGTACATTGGCCTGCACGAATGGCTCAAAGATACGGCCGAGCATCTCTTGGTCGATTCCGATACCAGTGTCTTTGACGCTGATGCGCAGGCACCGGTCGCCCGCTTCGGCAATCGTGAGCGTTATCGTACCGCCTGGCTCGGTGTACTTTGCCGCATTGAAAAGCAGATTGACGAATATTTGCTCGAGCCGCACTTTGTCGGCGCTCAGCCACAGCGGCTTTTGTGGCATCGACACGAGGAGCGCGTGGCCGCGCGTCTTGAGGAAGGCATCCACGGTCTCTTGTGACCGGTGCACCACTGACTGCAGTTCGACCACCTCTTTTTGGAGCCTGAACTTCTTGCGGGTGATGCGGGAGATGTCGAGCAGGTCATCGAGCAAGCGCGCCAGAGTCTGCGTGTGCGACTGGATGATGTCGATCAGTTTTGCATCCTCTTCGCGCACGCCGTTTTGGCGTATTAATTCTGTCGCACTGATGATGGGCGAGAGGGGATTTCTCAGCTCGTGGCCCAGCGTTGCGATGAACTCATTTTTGGCCTCGTCCTGCGCGCGGACACGCTCAACGGCCTCTTCGAGCTTGCTGATGTGGTCGCGCAGACTCTCCATGACCTCTTTGCGTTCCTCAACAATGCTGACAAAGAGCAAAAAGATGATGGCGACCGTGCCGATGAATATCTGCAGCAGCAGCAGGTCGCTTGCGCCGTTGATAAGCGTGACATTCCCGTGATTGAGAAACAGCGACATGGTGGCGGTGGCGGAAATGAGGAGGAGCGCGAGCGTGATGCCGCGAGGTCCCGTGCGCAGCGCCATCCAAATAAGCGGGATGAACAGCAGGTATATCAGCGGGATGTTTGCGATAGAGGAGACGGGCGTCCAAAAAATCAGCACGCTCACCGCGATGAGCGAGGAGAATACCACCAAGCCTTCAACCACTTCCCACAGCGTTTTATAAAAGCGCGGCCGGCAGAGCCAGCGGATGATGAACGCGCCCACGATGAGAACGCCCAAGCTGTCGCCAACCCACCAGGTCATCCAGGTTTGTGCGAATGAATCCTGCGTCACTTGCCCGCCGAGATAGAGGCTGATGCTGCCAGCGGTGGTGGCGATGACCGTGCTGCCGAACGATGTCAGGATGAACGCAAGGCTGTCCTGCAGCCGCGAAAAAAGCGGATTAAGCTTCATGTGCTCGCGCAGAAAATACGCGCCGGCCAGAGACTCGAGCATGTAGCCGGCGGCGATGCCGAGCGCCATCGGCGGCGGGATGCCTATCGAGAGATTGGCGAAAAATGCGGCGAGCAACACGCCCGGCCACAACTCGTAGCCGAAAAGGAACAATGCACCGAGCGCCAGACCCGAAGGCGGCCAAAAGAGCAACCCAGAGTGGTTGATCGAGCCGACGCCCAGACTCACCCTCGCGGTCAAAAAATAGACGAGAAAAATCAGCACAATGCCTGCGGCCTGCCGCACCATTGGCCGCTTCATGATATCGCTCATGGGGGAATAATACGTTGCCGGGGGAGTTGCGCAAGCGCTCTCTTCATGCGGACGTTAGACATTGTTTGCTACAACATGTAGAGCGCCGAAATCTACCCAACAACGCAAGAGTCCGGATGAGGCGCAGATTAATTTCATGAAGCACAATGCAAACCGGATGTTTGATGTGTTGTCGATAACGCTCTTTGCAATGTCGGGATTTTTACTCGCCCAGGGCACCGTCGCGGCGTGGCAATCGACCGCACCGACGGCTGCCGCGTCGCAAGTGCCGGCGCGCGTCGCCCCGAACACCTCATCGCTCAATTGGTCGGGGTATGTGGCGCAGGGCGGCAGCTACACTTCGGTGGCGGGCTCGTGGGTGGTGCCGCGTGTTGATGCTTCGAACACCGCAATGCTTGCGGCGGACGCCACGTGGGTGGGCATCGGCGGCGTCAGCGAGCTCAATTTGATACAAGCCGGCACGCAAGCAATCCTCGACGGCGAAGGAGACATCGTGTATCAGCCGTGGCTCGAGACCATCCCCGGCAACTCCTATGTGATACCCATCGATGTGCATTCGGGCGACTCGATAACGACCTCGATAGTCGAACAGCGGCCGTCGCACTGGCTTATCTCGCTGCGCGACAACACAACGGGGCAGTCATATCAAACAACCCTGACGCATGACTCGTCGCTCTCCTCCGCCGAGTGGATAGAAGAAATGCCGAGCTCCGCCGGCGGGAACTTTTTTATTCCGCTCGATGAGTTCGGAGAGGTGCCCTTTACCGGCGGCAGCACGGTCGACAATGGTAATCCTCAGACGATAGCGCAGTCGGGAGCACAGCCGCTCACGATGACGAGCCTTCAGGGCGAGGAGTTGGCGACAACGAGTGTCTTGAGCGCCGACGGCGGAGGTTTTGTGGTGACGCGCAGCGGAGCGCAGGCGCAGATGGCGCTCGGCCGCCGCCACTCGCATACCTACACGTTTTATTTTACGCCGAGAGTGTCGCGCTAAATAAAAAAACACCCGCCCCCTAAGTTGGGAGGCGGGCGCGTGCAAAACTCACTGGAGTTTGAACTCGCTGTTGATGGTCTTGATTTCAGAGGGCCGTATCAGACGAGAATGAGCGATGCATATCATAAAGAGCGTCCCATCGAGCTTTTTTGTCCAGAACGACAGAAATTTCTTGAGCTCGGGAAATGTTGGGAAGAGATCATACTCCTGCCAGACATAGGTTTGGAGCAGCCAATCATGATCAGGTCTCCGATAGAGAATTTCTGCGGTCGTGAGCCCGTAACCCTCAAGTTGTCGGCGGAAGTCGGCGCTTGTCATAGCCTTTCTCCACAGTGGTGATGAACCGGCTCGCTTAAGTAAAACGCGTTGCAGATTTTGGTCAAGCGCTCTCTTTTTCCTAGAACGAGAAGGTCACGGGCTGCCATGAATGCTTCATTGTACCCACGCGGCCGCCTGTAGAGCGCATGAGCAGTTGCAACTTTGACCCGGCTTTAGTGTTATAACTCGCGGACGAACCTAATCAAAAATTCATCTATCCACGAAGGAGAAAGCCTATGTGTGGAATCGATGGCTATGCAGGCAAGCGAAAAGCAGCCGCCATTCTGGCGCAGGGTTTGATAGATCTTGCATATCGCGGATACGACAGCGCAGGCATCGCAACCATCGAAGGTCCTCGCATCGAGATCTTCAAGCGCGAAGGCAACAATAGCCCCGAGGAACTTTACAAAAGAGTTAGCGGTCTCACGCTTGCGGGCACGGTCGGCATCGGCCACAACCGGTGGGCGACGCACGGCGCGCCGTCGGTCCGCAATGCGCACCCGCACCTTTCGCAGGGCAAAAGGGTCGCGGTGGTGCATAACGGCATCATCGATAACTTCAAAGCGCTGCGCGCGGAGTTGGAACACGAAGAAAATGCATCGTTCCGCAGCGATACGGACAGCGAAGTGTTGGCCTATCTTATCGAGCGCGAACTCAACTTCGGGGCGCTCTCGCTGGAGGATGCGGTCCACACCGCGCTCGCGCATGTCGAGGGAGCGTATGCCATCGGCGTGATTTGCACCGACTACCCCGATCAGATCGTTGCGGCCCGCAATAGCAGCGATCTCATCATCGGCGTCGGCGAAGGTGAATTGTTTCTCACCTCGGATGAAGCGGCTCTCCCCACCGAAGCGAATCTGAAAGCCGCCATGAAGGACGGCGATATTGTCACGCTGTTTCAAAACGGCCAATTCCACATCCGCGGACACTCCGAAGAGGACAAAAAACGGCGCCTTGAAAAAGTATGCATTATGCCGGGCCAATCGCGTCTCGGCAACCATGCACACTTTATGCTCAAGGAAATACTCGAGCAGCCGGAGGCGCTTCGCAACGCGCTGCGCGGCCGCATCGATCTTGCGCATGAGACGGTAAGGCTCGGATGCTTTACGCCGGAGGTGACGAGGCAGTTTCGCACGTGCGACCGTGTCGTCATCATCGGCTGCGGCACCTCTTACTACTCCGGCCTTGCGGGCAAACTCTACATCGAGCGATTTGCCCGCGTACCGGTCGACGTTGCTTTGGCGTCCGAGTATCACTACAGCGACCCCATCTTCACGGGCAGGGAAGTGGTCTTATCCATCTCTCAATCAGGGACGACCGCGGACACCCTCAATGCCATGCGTCTTGCGCAAAAGCACGGAGTCTTGTGTCTTGGAATTACCAACCGCGTGGGTTCAACGCTCGCGCGGGAGGATGATGGCGGCGTGTATCTGCACGCCGGTCCGGAAAAGGCGGTCGCTTCGACCAAAGCGTTCACTTCCCAAGTGGCGGTGCTCGCGCTCATCGCAATGAAGATCGCCCAAATCCACGGGCAGCGCATCGACCATGCCCTGTTGCGGGGGCTCGATGCGCTGCCGTCCCAGCTTGAGCTCGTGCTCCGGCATCAGGAGCAGATTAAGGCGCTTGCAGCACGTTACAAAAAAGCTGCACGTTTTGTCTGTTTCGGACGCGGATATGCGATGCCTCTGGCACTCGAAGGCGCACTGAAGCTGACTGAGATACCGTACTTCGATGCGCATGGCTATGCCGGCGGGGAGCTTAAGCACGGGCCTCTGGCGCTCATCGAAAGAGGAGTGCCTGCTATCGCAATCGTGCCGAAGGGCCCTCATCAAGAAAAGATGATCTCCAACGTTCGGGAGGTCGTCGCACGCAAGGGCGAAGTCATCGCCCTGGTAACTGAGGGCGATCAAGCGCTCAATGGTATTGCAACCGAGGTGATCGAACTGCCGGAAGCTCCGGAAGAGTTTATCTCCATCCTTGCGGTGCCCGTGTTCCAGCTGTTGTCCTACTATCTGGGATTGGAGCGCGAATGCAACGTCGACCGGCCGCGCAACCTGGCCAAGTCGGTCACGGTCGAGTAACATCCGGCCGCAAAAATATCCCCGCCGCTTTTTTGAGCGGCGGGTTTTTTCTTGTCACGCAATACAAAAAATCCTCCCGATTTTATTTTAATTTGATGGGAGGATTCTTTGCGCCTGACGAGGCTCGTCACTGCACGGTGATGGTTGCGTTAGCGCTTAGCCCGCTGCGCTGTCCGACGAAGTGGTAGGTATAACTGCCGGGAGTCGAGGGAACCCTTAGCGAGCCGGTCGAGAAGTTGCCGCCGCCGTCGGCGTGCGGGGTAGCGAGCGTGTTGCCGCTGTTATCCATAACAGTGACTGTTTCTTCATGGCCGAAGTTGCGTCCGCCAAAATCGATGACGCCGCCTGCGGAGAAGGTCTGCCCCTGCTGGTCGATGGTCGGCGTGCCGCCGCCCGTGGTGCCGATGCCGCTAATGTTCCACAGCGTGCCGCCGGCACTTCCGCCGGTGAGCGCGTTAAGCTGCGAGAACAGGCTTTGCAGTTGCGCCCACAGCGAATTGATCTGGTTGATGAGATCTTGCTGCGTGCTGGTGCCGGTCCCGCCCGTGGTCGTGGCCGTAGTCGAGGAAAGAAGAGTCGTGAACATCTGGTCGGCCGATGATGAACTCACTCCCGACGAATTATTCGACATCACGATGAAGTGATACGTGGTGCTGGGAGCTAAGCCGCTGAGTATGGCGCTATGGCTCGTGTTGAGGCTTGAGTCCATGGTGCTCGACGCGGTATAACTGCCCGTAGTCGTCCCGTAGGAAACTTGCGTCGTTGCCGGCACGTCGGTGTTCCACGTTATGGTCGCGCCCGTGTCAGTCGGCGTGGCAGAGATGGCGGAGATGGTAGGCGCAGTGGTCGAAGCGGTCGTGCTCGACGTTAGCGTGGTGAACGTTTGGTCGGGAGATACCGCTTGCGACGAAGAGCCCGTTTGGGACAGCGCCGCGAAGTGATACATCGTGTTGGGCGTGAGCCCCGCAAGCGTCACAGAGTGGCTTGTCCCTTCGGTCGAATTGAGCGCCGAGAACGTTCCATAGGAGGTCGTCGTGCCGTATTTGACTTGCGAGTTCGATGACACGTCGGTGCTCCACGTTATGGCCGCCGTGGTGTCGGTCGGGGTTGCCACGACCGAGCTGATGACCGGCGTTGTGGTCGCTTCTTGAGCACTCGCCGTGAGCGGCACCATGATGGCGCCGAGCGACAAAAGCGCGCCTCCGCCGGCAAGTGCGAGGCCAAGACCGAAACTAGAATACTGTTTTTTCATAGTGCTTGATTGTTGATGATTATCAAGTTACGAATAATTACAAGGCGCCCCTATACTCTATGCCTGCCTGTCTTAAGCCCTGATGAAAGGAACTAGATATATCGGGGTCAACTTCGATATCCACATAGCTCGAAACTGCGCCCGCACCCGTGGGCGCTTTTTTCTCAGTTGGTCTGACGGCAGGGCTAGACGCTCCGCTGCACAAACGGAGTACCCCGTGACCAGACGGCCCAAATGAT
>JAGWIT010000042.1 GCA_028866155.1 Patescibacteria group bacterium | reverse complement strand
ATTTATGTTATGCTTGAAATTGCCCCATGAAAGGGCGCTGTTGGTAACTCCCTTCGCAAGGCCTTGAAACTAAGCTAGGAACACAAGGTCAGCCTTTATTAATTAGCTTTTAGCAAGCTCGTATGGAAAACACACAGGTTCCCAGTAAGAAGAGATTTTACAAGCGCTGGTGGTTCTGGGTCGGTGCTGTGCTTTTACTCTTTATCATCATCGGTGCAAGCAGCAACACATCACCGCAAAAGGTCGGACAGAATAGCACGGTTGCCGCAAGCACCAATCAACCCGCCTCCAGTAGTAGCGCCCCGCAGACCTTCAAGGTCGGCGATCAGGTGCAGCTCGGCGATTCCGTACTCACCGTTAACAAGGTGCAGGTATCGCAGGGTGGCGAGTTCGAGCATCCGTCTGTCGGTGACGAGTACGTTAACCTCAACATCACCATCCAGAACAACAGCAGTTCAGGACAGTATGTAACGACGCTCGGTCAGATGTTCGTCCGCGACGCCCAAGGCAACAGCTACCAAGTCACACCGACTGACGTGGTCATCCAAAATCCGTCATCCAGTCTCGATGGCCAAGTCATCGCTAACAGCAAGCGCACCGGTTGGGTAGGCTTCGAAGTTCCTCAGGGCGACAAAGGCCTCCAGTTCCAATACGACGGCAGTCTATTCGGTGGAGGCACCATACTCGTCGACCTTGGGAAGTAGTTGTCGACAACTCGCTTCGCAAAACTCCAAATCTAAGCTGGAATGGTTCGATGGCCATTCTCTCGCCACAGAGCGCTCGCGAACTTCGCCGCATAATCAAGGAGTCTACTGGTCGTGATATTTCGCTTGGGGAGGCGTACGCGATCTGGCACTACCTCATTAAACTCCTACAGCTACTGTGGCGCGTGGATAACCGGCGGGAGATACCACCACCCCCGCAACAGCTCAGCTTGTTCAGTAAGGTCCGCAAGCGCCGCTAGAATATTCCGCTACGTCCCAACCTACGAAGCTGTTTCAACTCTCGCGCAAGATTTACCGTCATCGGCCTCATGTCTGCGAAGTCGTCTTCCTCTCCCTTCTCGATCTTGTTATTCATCGGATGTGGTTTGGGAAACGGACTGTACCCAGCACTCGATATCGCAATCTGCGATATCAGGAGCCCAAACGCGTCCGCCAAATCGTCATGACGCTCGCTGCCGAAGCCGGTAAGCTGTGCGATCAGTGTCTCGCAGCCCTTGTCGGGGAACAGTACTATGCCGTCTTTCACTCGGTGGCTTTCAAGCGCTAAGCGTGCGCGTTTATCACCGTGGACGATGATTGCAGTTGCCGGATAACCAGGGAGGTCTTGAGCAAGTGCACGTTGATACCCGTTGCCCTCGATGTACATCATTGCCTTTCTACCGACATCAAGCGACGAAGACAGCGCCTTCGCTCGTGCGCGAGCTGTCGGGAAGTCCATCTGCTCGTTGACGGGATTGGGTAGGATGTATATGCGCATGTTTTCGCCCCAGCCATATACCCGGCCCACGACCATAGCGGTATTGTCGGCCTGCTGGCCTTGCGCTATCGCTAAGTCCATGCCAATGAAAGCGCCGCGATAGCGGTTGTCAGTATTCATCGGCGGTAAGGTCATGTAGCGATGAATCCATTCCGGACGGATGACGCGCTCGTTATTGGATACGGCCTTCAAGAGGTACTCTTGGGTGAATGCTTTTTCGTTGCCGACGTACTTACGAAGTGCCTCTATTGCCGCCGCGTCAGGGTATTTGCCCTTCCACATCGCGCCACCAAACTCGTCAAGGAGTGGGTACTCACGATATGCACCCTCTCGGTCACCACTCAGAATGTCTCTTTTCAATCGCATCATGAGTGAGTCTTCGTGCAGCAGAGTGCCGAGCACGACGAGACGCGTCGTTTTTTCATCTCCAGCGGGCAACACCACCCTCGTCAGCCAGTCGTACAGTTTGTTGCGCCCCTCCAATGTCTTTACCGACTCATCGTCTTCGAGGTCGTCGGCGATGAAGAGATCGGGGCGGTTAGGTCCCACCTTGAAGCCGCGTATGCTTTGCTCGGTCGAAGCGAAGGTGATATCAGCACCATACTTCGGCAGATGCAGGGTTGGTCCCCATGCCGAGTCCTTTTCTTTGAATGGTCCGAGATCAGAGCGCAGTAAATCGTTCTGTTCAAGCTCACTACGCAAGTCCAGGTAATGTTTCTTTGCATTGATCTGGGTGGAGCCAAGTATCACGACCATTTTCTTTTGAGGCTCACCAAGGATGGACCACAGCGCGAGATTTGTATTCATGATGGTCGACTTGGCGCTGTTGCGGGCGCCCATGATGACGATGGTTTTGTTGCGCGGATCTTTTTGCAAGTCAAACATCTCGAAGTGGAAGTACGCGAGCGGGCAAGTGATGTAGTGGCTGAGGTACGTACCGAAAAAAAGACGCGGCTCTCTTGTTGCCATCGCCCGGCGGAACGGTTGATCTTTGATCATCATATCGATGATCGCTTGTATTTCAGGGTCAGATTCCATGGAAGAATTTTTGCTTATCTTTTAATGCGACTATCTCCAGCGACTTGCGCACGCGTTCCTCAAACTCGGGGGTGAACACGAATTTTTCCTCCACCTCCGCCGTGACGTGCAGTTTGTTGGCGTAGTCGGGATGGTGGTTGATGAGCCAGAACTTGATTGCGCCAAGATTTTTCTCTTTGATAGCAGTGACAAGCTGCGCTATCGCAATGTCGCTGATGAGTCCTTTGCCCTCACGCATGGCAGCTTCTACCTTCGCCGCGAATTCCGTATCGGTATCGCGCCAACGATAGAAAGTGGCCTTGCTAATACCCGAGCGCTCAATGGCGACGTGGATCACCGGATTTTTCTCAAGGATTTCGAGGAATGCTTCCTTGTCTTTCTTTATCCGCGTGTCCACGGTTTTACGCTGATTTTCTTTCATATATTTTCTTGGGTTTCTGTCCCAGTAACTTCGACCACCTCCTGCGGATTATTTCGGCGTATGCCGGGACTTTCTCCATCGTGTAGCATCGGCGCTTCATGGTAATCGCAGCGGCGCCACTTGAACCGCTGCCTCCGAAGGGCTCAAGGATGAGGTCGCCGCGCTTGGTAAGGACTTTCACGTACGGAATAAGTATCTCAAGTGGCTTGGTACCGAACACTACGCCCTGTCCGGATGACTTGGTATCCGAGGCAACGTATTCGATGAAGTCGGTGGGCTGGTATCGTTTGCCTTTCTTGTATCCTTCCCAGTGCGGCTTGCCTTGGATGGCGTAGAGGGCAGTTTCGTATTCGTTTTGGAGCAGCTCTGCCTCTGTCGCCATATTAAGTGCACGCGCTTTTGGCGAAGAACCCACCATCGCTATGTCGTGCTTGGAGAAAAACTTGTACTTGGCGGAGAATCCTTGCGTGCGATTCGGCAGGTGCCACACCAGCATGTTTTTGACCTTCCAGTGCTTCTCCATCTCGCCCCAGATCTCGCGGAGGTTCTTCCAGTTTTCGTACACGATGATGTGGAAGTCATCTTTAGCGGCTGCGGCCACGTTGCCCATCCAGAGCTCGGTGAAATTCTCCGGCAAAATGTCCGTCTCAAGGTACTTGCGGTCGCGCTTCGCGCCGAAACCTTCGACCGGTTTGCCGTTTTTCTTTTTGCCTTTCAGATAATCCAGTCGGTACGGAGGGTCCGTCAGACAGAGATCTGCCTTGGCGTTAGACATGAGTGCCTGCATGTCTTCAGCGACCGTACTGTCTCCGCATGCCAATCTCGAGCCATCTGGCCATTCATACACGTCGCCCTTTTTGATCTCGACATTGATGATGTCGAGCTTGGCGAGTTCTTTGACGAGATCGAATTGCTCGGGTGTTTCGTCGGCCTCAAAGATGCTGTCGAGCTCCTCACTTGAGAAGCCAACGTCTTTGAGGAAGTTTTCGTCGAAGGACGCAAGCAGCTCGAAGTCAAATTCTCCTTGCGCCTTATTTAATCTGAGATTCAATTCTTTCTCGCGTTCGAGGTCGGGAATGTTGACCCACACGACCGGCACGGTCGCCATGCCTTTCTTCTTGGCGATGTCGAGTTTGAAGTTTCCACCGATCACGACGCCTTTGCGCTTTGGTGCGGCGTTGACGACCAGCGGCTGCACGAAGCCGAACTCGTCAAGACTTTCAGTCAGTCCTTTACGAGACACGTCAGACCATTTTCGGGGATTGTATTCGCAGGACTTGAGATCGGTCACTGAAACGTGATCGATCTCCAAATCTCCTTTATGCGTTGTAGTTTTCATATTTTATTTTTCTTCTCACTTTTAATGTCCATCCCTGCTATTTTCAGGAACATCTCAACTTCCTTGGCATTTCCTTTTGTGCAGGCTTTGTCATAGAGTCCTTCGAGCACGTCAGGCACACGCTCTGCGATCCACTCTCGCATCGCCCGCCACACGAGTGGCGCGAATTCCGGGCGACGTTTCCAGTCAGTGAGCGTATCCTCAGAGATTCCGATCGTCGCAGCGAATTCTCTCTGCGTTTTCGGGTCGCGCATCGAGCGCGGCGTGCCGAACCATATGGCGAATTTGACGAATTCCGCTTGCAGATTCACCCCTACGAGGATTGGGGAAAAATCGGAGCGGATCGGAGTGCGAACAGTTTGTTTTTCCATGCGTTTTTACTTGTTATGTTGATAAAGAAAGAACCGCACCTAACCTGGGTACGGTTTATCACACACACTTTTTCCGCTTTGGGATTTTGTTACGAGGTATTTCCCAAATTCTTGAACCGCTTATTTTTCAGCTCCTTTATTTCCCGCACGCCCTCATAGACATCCCGCGTCTTCGTCTTTAGCTTGAAATCTTGGCGCATGTTTTCAGCGATCTCCTTAGCGGTCATGCGGCGGATCACACGATCAACCTCATCAAATTTTGCTCTATCCTCCCACAGCTCTTCCATTTTTACCATCGTGTCGATTCTGGGGATCGGCTGAAAGTTCGGTAGTTTTCTTCCCGCGACGTTGTTAACATATTTCTTGAGCTCCTTCAGATCTGCGTCGGTCAGTTTCGCGTAAAAAGTTACCGTGACGAACTTTGACCGATCGACTTGCCCGGCGTACACGTACGGCCCTTCGGTGAAAATCTCCGGCGGAGCGTGGAGTATGTTGGATACGATGAACGTCCGGATGCTGTCCTCGTAGTTTGCGGGCAGCTCGCACAGCCTGATGATGTAATCGATAGTCGAGGTGAGGTAATTTTCAGGCAGGGCATCGTACAAAATCTCGAGATGCTTATTTGCCATTACTGGGTCGATTTCTTCTTTCTCCAGACCCTGTTTGATGAGAGCGCGTCGCTGCTTGAACTCTTTTGAGTACGAGATCTGTTCGGACCGCGCATACAGTGACTCGTTCCAATCCATGATCTCTTGGGGATCAGATAGGCCGTCGGGCGGCAGTTTCAAAACCTCCCGCGCCCTTCGGATTATTCTCTTGATCTCAGGGTGGGCGAGGAGGAGCTTGAGGTAATCCAAGTTTTTCTTGTGAGACGGGAAGTTGAGAATGGCCTTCTTTGCCTTGGAGCGCATAGCCTTTATTATAGCCAAATTCTCTGGAAGTGACTCATGACAATGAGACTCCCAAAAATGCTCGAAAAGGTCTCATTAGTCTCACTTGTGAAAAATACCCCGGCGACCCGAAGGCTTCGACGAAGCGCCTGTCGAGGCGCTAGAATACCCTTGTGGGGGTTGGCCCTCAAAGGTTGAATCCCGAGAACACCGCCCGAAGACTTTAGTATCGGACAGACCCGAGAGCCTTTTGGTGCTCATCTCGACCTCTTTGGTGTGGATAATCTCATTTGCAGCAATTACTCCCCAGGAGTACTATTTGAATATGCGTTCAAATAAGCAACAAATAAAGAAGGAGCTCCGGGACAACGTAGCTATAGAGCTATGCGCTCGCCAGTGCGGAGTTATGGGGGACCCCACCAAACTCAAGATCTGTTATCTGCTCCGCCACCACTCCGAATTAAGCGTTTCTGACATTGCCGAATTGGTGGGAACGACCATATCCAATGCGTCCCACAGCCTCGGCAGGCTTCGGGCGGTCAATTTGGTAAAAACGAGAAAAGAAGCCCAAACGGTTTTCTACTCGCTCAATAAAAAAGGGTTCAGCAAAGAGTTGGGAGAGCTATTCGTGTTATGAAAGTATCGACATCCTATATCATCATTGCGGTCGGTATCGTTGTGTCATTTGGAATTTATGCGACTGCACATGTACAGAAATATTCCACTTCAAACTCCAGTGTAGCCGTGTCTCTGGCCGTAGGTGAACTTGCCCCTAGCTTCACGGTACAATCGATAGACGGTAAGTCGTTCTCGCTCGCCGAGCATAAGGGCAAGCCGGTGATCATTTTTGGGATGTTCGGAGGTTGTGGTGAGTGTATACCGACTGGAGAGACACTCAATAAAATTCAGAAAGATTATGCAGCAAAAGGAGTTAGTGTATTAGCAATCGACATCCTCAACGGCGAACCGTTAAGCACACTCGAGCAATATCGAGACTACATCAAGGCAGATTTTCCACTCGTGGTCTACAGCGATTCGGTGGTACGTGCCTACAATCTTACTGCTCCAGAAATCACCTATGTAATTGATGCGAACGGTAACATCGCGGATATTAACTTGAGTGCTTTAAATTATCAGCAGTACAAGGATGAGTTGGACAAAATTATATGAACAAGCACGCTGATAAATTACAGTCCACCGGGCTCTTAGCCGGTCTGCTTGCGCTCGTATGTCTGCCGTGTATTCTTGCGCCGCTCCTTATCACAGTCGGTTTAAGCTCCATCCTGGTGTTTTTGGGCACGTGGCTGACACCTTTTCTGCTCGTCCTCGTCGTTATCAGTTTGATTGGCTTTGTACTATCGTTCAAGGCACACAAGAACCCGCTACCGCTCATACTTGCAGTGCTTGCTGGAGGCATTCTCTATTACAACAGCTATATGACCCACAACCAAAACATCAGTTATGCAGGCGCGGCATTATTGATTACTGCAGTCGTGGCTGACTACGTTATCAGACAGCGTTACAAGAAGTACTGCGAAGATTGTGTCGTTAAACCTACTGAGAATAAAGACTAATTGAGTATGAGAAAATACGATCTGATCATTGTCGGCGGCGGTGCAGGAGCATTTGCAGCGGCTATCCGCGCTGACGAACTTGGTGCCAAGACCGCGCTCATAAACAGCGGGCTCCCGCTCGGGGGCACCTGTGTCAACGTTGGGTGCGTCCCGTCCAAGACGCTCATCCATGCCGCTGAGACTCTCCATCGTACCAAACACCACAATATCCCCGGCATCGAGATTGAGGTAAAGAATTTTGATTTTTCGAAAGTCATGCAAGATGAACTCGCGCTCGTCGAGAAACTCCGCAATGAGAAATACGAAAAGGTACTCGCGCAGCTGAAGAATGTGTCGCTTGTGGAAGGTAAAGCAACATTCGTTTCTACCAACGAGGTGGAAGTTAACGGAGAAAAACTCACTGCCGACAAATTCATCATTGCAGCCGGATCAACAGCCACCGTGCCGCCGATCGACGGTCTGAAGGAGACGGGATTCATCACCCACATCGAAGCGCTCAAATTGGAGCGCCCGCCGAAAGAGTTGGTCGTGATTGGTGCCGGGCCTCTTGGCCTCGAATTTGCGCAGTTATATTCTCGATTTGGCACTAAAGTGACGATCCTGCAGCGCGGCTCATCAATCTTCCCACCTGCGGAGAAAGAGCTGACCGACCGCTTGCAAGAGATTCTTGAGAAAGAAGGCATTGTCATCAAGACCGATGTCGAAGTTCTGACTGCCCGAAAAGACGGCGAGAAAAAAATCGTCACATACAGCTCAAACGGCAAACAG
>JAGWIT010000041.1 GCA_028866155.1 Patescibacteria group bacterium | reverse complement strand
CCAGCCCATCACATCCTTAAACAGCACGGTCTCCATCACCACCAGCTACGACCCCGCTACGTTACCGGCGAACTTCAGCGCCGCAAATCTACAGATCGGTTACTTCGATTCCAACACCGGTCAATGGGAGCCAGTGGCGGCGACGATTGACACGACGAATCACACGTTCACGATGCAGGTGAACCACTTCACCCAGTACGGCCCGATCCTAAACGGTGTGCCCTCCGCGCCGACAGGGCTTACTGCCACAGCCGCGTCTGCGTCTGAAATCGACCTCTCCTGGACCGCGTCGCCGACAGCAACGTCCTACACCATCTATCGCAGTTCGACGAATTCGAACTTTACAACCTCTATCGCGACCGGCGTGACAGGCACAGCGTACAGCGATACGGGGCTCTCTGCCGGCACCGCCTATTACTACGAAGTCGCGGGCGTGAACGCGAACGGGGAAGGACTTAACTCAAGCTCGGCCACCGCGGCGACGAGCGCGGCATCATCCGGCGGGGGCAGCAGCCCTGGCGCCATCAGCCCGGTAATCGTTTCATCAGGAGGGGGCGGGTCGTCCACAGCGACGAATCCGCTACCGGTACCAACCCCAACACCTACAGTGACAACACAAAAGGCAACGTCCACACCGCCCGCCTCTGCCACCGCGTTTACGACACCCGCTGCGCCCGTACTCACACGCTCGCTCTACGAGGGTCTCGAGGGTGACGACGTATCTGCGTTGCAAACGTATCTGGTCGAGAAGGGATATCTGACAATTCCTTCCGGCACTGCAGAGGGATACTTCGGCGCGCTCACGAAAGCGGCCGTCGTC
This sequence comes from Patescibacteria group bacterium, assembly GCA_028866155.1. Taxonomy (GTDB): domain Bacteria; phylum Patescibacteriota; class Minisyncoccia; order Phycocordibacterales; family SBAW01; genus GWA1-54-10. Next base: position 7,316 of record JAGWIT010000041.1, on the reverse strand, counting down.
CGCTTCCAGAAAGACAACGGTGTTGACTCGATTGGTATCGTGGGACCTGCAACACGCGCGGCATTCGGAGTTGCCACGGCGGCACGTGCGACGGCTGCATCTGCCGCCTCCTCCGGCACCACGGTCGCAATGTTCGCAAGCAATCTTGGTCTTTATACGAGCAGCGCAGACGTGCAACGATTGCAAACATTCTTGAACCAGGACCCAGACACGGTAGTCGCAGAAAGCGGTCCCGGCTCTCCCGGCCACGAAACCGACTACTTCGGTCTTCTGACTGAGCGGGCCGTAGAGAAATTCCAGGCGAAGTACGGTATCGTTTTAAGCGGCACCCCCGCTACCACTGGCTACGGCCGTGTCGGCCCCGAGACGCGAGCGAAGTTGAATGCGTTGCGGTAGTTCGGAAACCTCCGCTGTCAGAACACAAAGCGGTTAACTAACAGAAAATAAAACTCCCGCGCTACTGCGCGGGAGCCGAGGTTGTGAAGATTGATTATTTATGCGGGGTTCACGAAAGCGAACCAATGGTTCGGACCGCCGTAGTCACCGATCCAGCCCATATCCACCCGTCGTCCATCTGTGTTCCACCGGACTTCGCAAGCGCAGGTAATGCCTTCGAACTCGCACTCCGTCGTCGCCACGATTAGAATTGGATTCTTCTCGAGAGCGAGTAAATCGGCCTCAAGCTCAACAGGGAGCTGAGGATGCGATTTCGCCAAGGCGAATATGTCGCGCGGGAGCGCCCGTTCGAGGGAAAGGGTCTTCGCTATGACGGGAATTTCGTACCACCTACAGTCGCTGATAAGAAGGATGTCTTTGACAACCTCTCCACTCCCGGCAGGATACTGGCCCCCAACCTTCAAAACATCGAAGTATTCGGGGGTGTCAGGACCGGCCGCGAGAACCGCCTCTTCCCATGGCAAATTCTGCCTCACGCGGACGCGAAGGACGTACGGTTTGAGGTCAGAAGGGGAAACAGACCGTCTCGGTGAAAGCATGATTTCTTTTCCCATGGGGCACCTCCTCGTCTATCTGGGTGATTGTTCGCAGAAATTTCTGCCTATCCGGAGGGGACTATAGCATCAATTCATAATTTTGCACCGGAAATTCGGCAGGGTAACGCCCATCCTTATTAAAAAGAAAAAGCCCCGGCGGTTTCCCGACGGGGCTGGGCTGAAAGGACGAAGCTATTACAGTGACGACGACGATTCGCCCAACAGTTCCTCGAAACTTATGCCCAACCTTTGGGCAAAGTACCTTATCAATGGATGATTTACCGGTTCAAAGCGGCGGCTGCCACATCCACGACCGGCCCATCGCATGACGATTTTCCCCCTCCTGACATCCTTCGTCCACGGTTTACCAGAACCCCCAACGAAGACCTCGCCATTTGCCTGGAATGCCGCATAACAGGTTTCTTCCTCGCCCACGGTAAAGATAATGCGGTCCTCACCGCGGAAAGAAAACAAAAGAGTCTTCTCTTCGTCTCCCACACGGAGAATCGCCCTGCCTGTTCGGAAGTTGAGTAAAGGGAAGGCCACCTCCTTTCCGGTGAGTACCTCGACTGCTTGGCGGATCTTCCTGCGCCGCTCCAAGCCCGTTTTATCGTAAATCGGTGTCTCATTCACTTTTGTCTCCTTGCTGTAATGAACAATTGATTAAGAACCACGACCCTGTAACCCGTCAATTATATAACACGTCTAGAAAATATTGTCAAACTAAAGCTTCTGCAAAAACCGGTAAGCGACAATCGGCGCCCAGATGAGGAAGCTCGCGGTGCCGATGATGAAAAACGTCGGGACGAGCTTGGTCGGGATGATGTTGCCGGCCCAAATGACGATGAGCGCGGAGCCCGCGCAGAGGAGCATCGCAGCCCAAAATATCCGAAGTGCCGCTTTTTCTGCCATTACTTATGTTAACCCGCACGAAATGTCGGAGGTTGCCTAGTTCGGAACGAGCTGCGTTTCTTGATTATATTGGTTCTCGATCTGCTGCTTCGCCTTCTGCGCTTGCTGGATGGCGTTTATGCCTTGCTCAACCGGAGTGGAGCTGCTCGGGGAGTACGATCCTTGACTCTGAGTATTTCCCGATGATTTGCCTGAAAATAAGTCTGGCCGCCAGAACAAAAATGCGATGATAAGCGCCGAGATAATAAGTACCAAAAGGCCGACGTATCCGCTCTGCGGAGTAGAACGCATAGAGTAAGTGTATCAGGAAATGAAAACCCCGAGACGCTGTGTCAAGTGCTCCCGTCTATATCAATTTCAACGATGGGGACAGCCAGCCCAGCAACACGGTCGGCGCATGCCTTTGTGCATCTTGTCGAGGCCGACGGTAATACGACGCCGTCGCGTTTCATCCTGCTTGGCAGACGTGACCCAGCAGATCCACTCATTACGCGCGAGCGGAGTGATGTCTGCCCACACGCTTCGAACGCGCGGGTCAGACGCAATGGCTTTGCGGAAGTCCATCGGCATTTTGTGCACTGTGCCAGAAGCGATTTTTACGTTTCTCACGCGGTAACTGTAACACTGACTTGGGGTCTCACGTCTCCACTTGTAAGAGCAGTTGTACAGCAGTATGCTGTGTCTAAGGGGTGTGTAGTTTCGGATCGTCATTAGCAGCATAACTTTTGGCGTATGAAAAAATACATTATTGCCGTACTCATTGGTATAACGCTCCCTCTGGGAGTATCGCTAGCGCAGGGAGGTCCTGGTTCAGGAGCGGGCGGAGGTGGTGGTGTTGGCGCGGGTGTCGGTTCGGGAACCGGCGCAAGCGCTGGAGTCCAACTCCAATTACAAGATCAGGACCGCACACAAAAGCAAGATCAAGTGCGCGATCCAAGCACGCACAGCGGAACCGAGCCAGATCAAACGCGCACCCAGGACCAGACGCGCCTGCAACTCCAGGCAACAACTACCGCCGCGGGCACGGGCCAGCAGGTACAGGAGCAACAGCGCGCGCAGGAGCAGACGCGTCTGCAGTTGCAGCTTGAAGCGACGACTTCGCCAGTCGGTAATGGCGCACGGCTGCGCCAGACAATACAGCAGCGCGAGATGGAACTGCGACAAGAGGCGTCGAGCACGCCGCAGGGAGACCAGAACATCGTACGTAATGAGAATCGTGTCCGCCTCGCAGTACACGCACTACTGGCGTCGCAGAACCTACTTGGCGGTATCGGCCCGCAGGTCTCACAGATAGCGCAACAGATCGACAACTCTGTTCAGACGACGGCTAACGCCGAGGCGAATATTCGCGCTCGCAGTTTCCTCGCCGGGCTCCTTTTTGGCGGTGACCGCCAGAACGCAACGGTCATCCAGCAGGCCGTTGCGCAGAACCAAGCGCGCATTCAGCAGATAACACAACTCATCAATCAGGCAAGTGTGTCAGCCGACGTGCAGACACAGCTGCAAACACAGCTCCAGGCGATGCAAGAAGAACAGACTCGGCTGCAGGCGCTGGCACAACAGCAAGAACGTCAGTGGGGGATTTTTAGCTGGCGGTTCTAACGGAGGTGCTATCATAAGCAGCGTGTCTCACGCTACACGCGGCTTCATAAGCATCCTGTTTCTTGCGCTCATTGGTCTTATCGTCATCGGGGGCGGCGCGTACCTCGTTCTGCATGCCAACTCCTCAACCTCCGCCTCAACGGCACGCGGCACTGCGCAGATGCCGCAGAACGCATCGTCTGCATCAGGTTCGCAGGCGACGCCACAAGCCACAGGGCTTGGCCGAAGCACGCAGCCGGACAGTCACGTGTTGTCGCTCATGAACGAGATCGGATGCTCCGACCGATCTTCTTGCATTGCCGCGTGCACCAAATCCGGTATGACGCCGGCGTGCTCTGAACTTCAGAGCCTTATGTCCTCTGGAGCGGGTGTATACACGCAAGGGAACCCGACGGGAGCGCCCCTTAAAGGCGTCGCGTCTGTCGGGAACAACATTCCTGCAAATGCCGGCGCATTGCCCGCGTGTCCGTCAAGCAACGCGCTTTTCGACACATCACCGATACGCTCGGCAGATCTCACAGGCATCGAGCCGATGGGGCACATGAACGGCGAGCACATCCTCCCAAGCCAAGCCGACCACGTATATCTGTATGCGAGCGCGTCCGCGCCGACGACCGTGTATGCGCCAGGCAACGCGACCCTGCTCGGAGTTTCCGAATCGGTCGGCATCGCTGGTGCCGATAAGGGGTCGAGCACGGCGAAGCTCTATTTCTCGCCATGCAAGAGCGTCATGGTCGCTCTCCAGATAAGCACGCTCAGTCCCGCGCTCACACAAGCGCTCGCGGCACTACAGCCGGAAAATGTCCAAGCGGGTGCCACGGTCAAGAACACCGCCTACGGGCCGCTCGCCATTCCGCTCACGAGCGGGGAAGCGATTGGTACCATCGCTCCATATGACGGCCAGCCGGGCGGCGTCGACTTTGCGATTGCCGATGTTCGCACAGCTCCTCTGCAATTCATCGATCAGCAGGAAGCGACCGGCATGCTCGCGGACAGCTACCTGCATACCGCGTGTCCGCTCGACTACTTCACCAGCACGCTCAAATCAACTCTGTACGCTCAACTCACGATGCAAAACAAAGGCGCAAACGGTATCCCTGCCTGCGGTTCGACGATGCAAGATAAAGCCGGTACTGCGCAAGGTGATTGGTATGACAAGAACACCGCCACCCCCTCGTACCAAGGTATCGACGAGAGTTCTCTGCTTGCTATTGCCCACTACAACCTCGACCCGGCCGAAGGCATCATTTCAGTCGGTACCGCGCTCATTCCGAGTTCGTATCTCGGCACGCAGATAATCTTCACGCCCACGCACACAGGGTACGTGAACCGCGAGCCGAGCGAAGTCGCGCCCGACGGACACATATACTGCTTCGACGGTCCGGCCGGCGCTGGCGGTCACGGGAACGAGGGCCATGTCGATGTTCGCCTCGACAGCACGACGCAGCTCGAGGCGGATTACGCGCCCGGTGCCTGCCCCGCGAGCCCGACTCTCTCGAACCCGATCACGTACACGCGTTAGGAATGATCGTGCGAGAGGCTGCCGTTATTCTTCATTTCTTCACGGATACGCTCTAGAAGTCCTTCGCGGCGCTCTCGATAGTGATCTTCTACAATGGTGGCGCCGTGGTGGGCGTCCGCATACGTCATCTTTTTTGATGCCATGAGGTATCTCTCATGAAGTTCGTGAAGTATGATGAAATCGCGCTCTTCCGGTTTCAAGGACTCCTCAATCCATATCTCGTTCTTGGGAATCCAGGAATACACGATATCGTGTCCGCCCTCGCTGTATTCCACAGAATACGTGCTTCTCACGAGATCGCCGTCGACGAGCCAGAGCGCAACCGCGTCGCCATACTCGGTTATTTTCTTCTTTCGGATTTTCTCCCGTATGACATCCTGATTTTGTGAATTGAGAATTTTTTTGATGCGCGCGCCTTTTTGCCTCTCCTGTTCTTCAAACGTGTCTGCCTGTTGCGCGGCATCTCGAGGAGACATGCCGTTTCGGATGAATTCGACTTCTTTTAGCAAACGCCGAATATACAACGCGTATTCTTTCGGGGACATCTCGTCGTCAATCCAGAACTCCTTTTCTGGAATAAAGTGAAAGCGGGAGTGATGATCGTACTCGGTAAAATTTTCATCAAGCTCTTTGCGGACAAGCGCGCCGTTCACGAGCCAGGCGGTGTATCCGTCCTTTTCTTCCAATTTCCTTACGTAAATATTCTTCGGCACCATACTTTATGCGGCGTTACGGAAATTATTATTGCTTAGCATAAGCTTACCACTTTTAAAATAGGATTTTACCTCTCCCGAAGTTCTTTTTATACGAAACAGAAGCCGCCTTATAGAAGGATAACTTCCAAAGACGGCATTCAATGCGGGCCATTTGTCTAGATGATGGTCTTCTGTCGTTCATCCTCGAGCTCCCCCTCCGTTGAGACAACCAGCTCAGACACCACTTCGACGAGGACATCAACAAGACACGAGATCAATAACAGTGGCGTGAGAATGAGCCACGAAATTAGCCACGACACGAGCGAACCAGCAGGGTGAGCTTTTCTTCCAGTTCCAGTATTCATCACGGGTCTCCTCAAAAGAATGAAATGAGCTAAAACAAACCTAAAAGAGAAACACTGTTTTCTTGTATAGCACAACCATTACGCGATGTCACCATTTCGCCCGCAATTGAGGCGTTATATAAACCTTGAATGCCATTTTTCCACCTCGCTCATATACCGAGCTCGTGTGGTAGGGAAGCAATGACGAATTTGCCAAAAAAGAAAAGCCGCCCTCTACGGCTTTTCGTAGAAGACGGTTTCGGCTCTCACAGCCCGGGGACTATTTTCCCCAAAGCTTTTTGTGCTAGTAAATAGAAGTAGATTGGACGCTGCTTCCACCGTTCTGCTGTCGATGTGTTGATGAGAAAGTGGCAGGTCGTATCATCATAGCTGTTTATCATTTTTCGATACAGTTCCCCGCGTCTTTTAAAAGCTGCAGGGTTCTCTCGTTGCACTGTCCTGACCAGTGGTGCTATCACCTGCGCCATCATGGCCGCTTTCAAGAGATTGACACCGCACACTTCTTCCGTGAGCTTGCCAACTACTGCGATACCGTGCTCTGAGTTTTTTGCCCCCAAGCGCTCAAGCCTCCTCGCAGATAAATCAATGATCTTTTTATCAGAAGACATAGTGAATCCTCCTCGATTATCTTTATTGATAGTATCAGTATTCACTACTCTCTCCAATTGAAACTAAAGTGGGCCCTTTTGCTCCTTCCACATATCGTTAATATAAAAAGAAAACCGCCCCTTCGTCGAACGTAATATCGCCCTGGTCGTTTTTCCACATCTCGAGAAGCCTTTCAGCGGCTGCGGACTTGCCTTCCGGATGGAAGCCCTCGCTTACGATGAGGTACGCAAGCTCGTCAGCGGAGCTCGTCGATTTAACGACCTTTTTTGCGTCAATAGCCTGTTGATCTTCTTGGCCAGAACCACTGCACATGACTTATCCTCCGATTGCGGTGTGGTTTTAAAGAAGGCATGATTACCGCGCGAATCAAACCCCCAGTACGAACCAAGAGTATGTTCACATCATTATTTATGCTTGTCAAGTGCTCGTAATAGTTCAATAGCTCGTGAACGCCCAATACACAAGGTTCGAGCCCCACTCTCCTGGTGACTAGAATCTACTCTTCTGGGCCGCTAGGACTCGAAAGGGAAGTCAAAATTTCCTTCTCCATATCGGTAATATACCGAGCTTGATAAAGAAATCGGCCTCCGCAAGTTGCGGAGGCCTAAGTTAAAGTTGA
>JAGWIT010000040.1 GCA_028866155.1 Patescibacteria group bacterium | reverse complement strand
AATCTTACGGTCACTTGTTGGCTTCGCGTGTCAACGCCGGTGCATTGGAGCGTGTAGGTTGTTACTTTGCTGATATTGCTTACATTCGTGGTGTGCTGTCCGTAGATTACCGGCGTGCCGGCGGCAAGCGGCGTTGAGCCATCGGAGCCCGTGATGCCGCAGGATGTCATATTGTTCGTCGTCCAGGTGAGCACGCTCGAGCCGTTTCTCTGCACAACGGTGGGGTTGGCGCTGAGAGTGATGCTGTCGCTGCCAATGCACTGTCCGTTTGAGTATATGTCCCCGCTCGGGATGCAGATGCCGGGGACAGGATTGGGAGTTTGGCAGCCTGGAGGAACGCTCGGGCTCGGGCTTATATCGGTGCACTGATCAGGCTGTGATACTGTCACGGTCGCTGCGTTAGAAATATTGGAGCCGCCCGCGTTGGCGACCGTCATGATGACGGTGTGAGTCCCGGTGCTTAAGCCGCTGACGCTAAAAGCTCCTCCGGAGGCCGGTACGGAAGCGCCGCCGTCAACCGTGTAGGTGATGCTCGTGGGTGCGGCACCGCCCAGCGTATAGGTGAAGGGGGCCGATTGCCCTGGCTCAATAGTCTGAGAAGATGGAAGAAGCGTTACCGTGGGCGCATTCGGATTTACGACAGTAGTCCCCTGGCAAGTGGTGCCTTGCCCCTTGCTGTTGGTGACGGTCATCGTAAAGGTGACCGGCGAGCCTTTGGCGTAGGAAAGAGCCGCCGACTTTACCGGAGAAGAGGCCGGATTTATAACCGGGTCTCCATCGCTGTCGGCGATGCTGATGCTCGTAGGGCTGCCGGTCGTCGTATAGGTAAGCGTAGCCTGACCCCCGTCGCTCACCGGAGACGAGGCGCTTATACTGCAGGACGGCAGCGAAACATTAACCGTAATGCTTAGTGCCGGTGGAATGTAATATCCAATCCCATTAGACAGCTGAATAGTCTGGCCCCCGCTGCAGGTCAGCGCGTATGTCGTGGTTACCGTGGGGGCAACGGTGACAGAGCCAGTGGTAGTTTTGGTACCCGTGAAGCTGGAGTCGCCCGCCGCCGCGGCAGAGCTTGAGTAATAGATAGTGGGGTCGTTCTGCGCACTATCGTCGCAGTTGCCGGTCAACGGATTTTGAAAGTTACAAGTTGTATATTCCTGTACTCTCGAAGGCTGGCACGACCATTGGAGCGTCACCGGCTGGCCAATAGAGGTGTATACAGTCGAACCGCTGGCGCCAGGTTGATTATTTACAGTTCCCGTAGGCAGATAATACACATATTCATAGCATTCAGTACCTGATATATATCCTGTGTCGCCGGACTTAGCGCCGGTTATTAGCCCATAGGATGAGCATGAATAGCTCGTAGTGCAACCTGCTTTAGAAGAGCAGTTTTGGACAGCCGTATCTGGGCCAACGGCAACCGAAGTCAGGCTTTGATTGAAGTTGAAATAAGTCGAAGCACCCTGCAACACGCCTTGCGGGTTTGCGCTAAAAATACCGAACGTGTTTGTGCCATTGCAATCTGGATAATTATAATAGTTTCTGGTAGGCCAGCTTTCGGCATAATCGTAGCAATAGCCAAAGGCCGGATACGTCTGCCCGGTATAACCGCTCGGCACTCCTTGAGCATCGCCGAGCGCCGTCGCCGCAGCCTGCGACTGCGCGCCGATAGAAGCGGATGTGGCAAATGAGTGAGCGAGGCCTCCCTTGCTGAGCCAGACGCCTCCGACAATCAAAAGCGCAGCGGCCGCCAACATCGCCGTACGTCGGGCGTCATCATTTGATAGCAGACGTTTGAAGAAGTCCATGAGCAGGTATGGTAAGTGTAACCTCTTTTGCAAGTATCATGCGACGCTTTGTTGATAACTCAGGCGTTGCAGCCATGCTGGAGTATACTAAAGGCAATGAAGCGCCTGTACGTGCCAATCCTGTTGCTCGTGTTTCTTGCCGCGGTTGCATGGCGGTTTACTGCAGGGGCTCATCCTCCTCATCTTGCTGCCGGTGCCCAACAAAACGCAGTGGCAAAAAATGCTGAAGCGTCCCATGTGCTTTCCTCTGCCATAGTAGTGCACCATACGTCTCATAAAACTGCGGACATCTACTCAGGTTCCTTGCCGCTCCTTTCTTCGTGCGACACCATGCAAGTTTCGCCGATTGTCAAAGATCTCAACCCTGTGCATGTAGAGCTCGCGTTCCAGCTTACAACACACCAGGACGGCTGCAGAGGAAGCGCATCTTCGACGCTGCCGTTTTCTATCTCAATACTTCTCCCAAAGGCAACCTCAACGCCCATTTTTGACGGAGTGACGGTCAACGGCATTGCCGCCTCCTCTACCCTCGTTGAGGATTAATGGCGCATCGCTATCATGAAACGGTATCTTGAAAAAATAGCCGAGGTGGGAGGGTTGATGCAGGTTATCCTCGGCATGTCGTTGTATATGGTCGGGAACTCCCCTTCATTTATTTATCCGAATCATTCCTTTAATTATTTTAACACCGTGGGGACGAGCATGTTCCAGTTTGGGATGCTGTTTCTCCTTATATTTTTTGTCATCTATATGATCCCGCTAAAAGCTGCGATTTTTACGATGCGCTTTACGGGGGTCATCGTCGTAGGTGTCGGGGCGCTCATCGCGAGCGCGGCATTCATTGCGTGCGGCGCGTACTGCGGCATCGATAGTCTTGTGGCAGGCGCAGCAGATGTGCACGGACTGGAGTTTTTGCTCGGTACGGCGGTCATCATCATGGGGTACTCAATAGTTGCCGTATCTTATTTTAGAGAGTCTAAATAATCATGTGGCATAAGTACTTTGAGCGGCGGTGGTACGTCCTGCCTGTACTCTCCGCAGGACTTCTCGCCCTCTCGTTTTTCCCTTTTAACTATTGGGCGGTTGGGTTTGTGGCGCTGGTACCGCTCTATTATTTTGTTGCGGCATTTCCCGCGCGTCCCTGGCGGCACATTGTCTGGGGCGGTTTTATCGTGGAGGCGGCATTTTCGCTGTGGTTTTCCTACTTCACTATTCTGCGCTTCCACTGGATACCGAGCACGTATATCTTTATGGATGCGGTGCATCTTCTCTCGGTGCCTCTTGCGCTCCTAAGCGGATTGCTGTGCGGGGCGCTTTTCACTTTCTTATACCGGTACTTGCGTTCTGATTCTGCGCTTCTGAATGTCCTTGCGGGCGCTGCTGCCTACACTCTCGGAGAGCTGCTTCTCTACGCCGTGTGGAACAACTACTATTATTTTGCACAACTTGGTTATGTGGCCGTTTCAGTGCGGCCCTTTATGATACTGGCGGGGGTGGGAGGCGTGTTTTTTATTTCTTTTCTTGTCGCGCTTATCAATTGCTTTATTGCAGAAATGCTTGCCGCGCCTGAGGCGCGGCGAAAGCTCCTTTCAGCAGGTGCGGCGCTTGCGGTAGCAGTGGCATTGCTCTTTTTTGTTAACAGCCATTACGCTAGCCAAAGGGGGGCGCCCATACGCTCGCTTTCAATCTCCATTCTTCAAGGAGAAGCTGCCGGTTTTGGTTCGATGCAAGGAGATGCGTTTTCTTTGCCCAATCTCGAACCGCTGCTGAGAGGCGCCGCACAAACAAAACCCGACATTCTCCTGTACCCATTTTCGCCGGTCGAAGGCGCTTTTTACCAGGGACAAAAAACGGACTTTAATAAAAACATCCTGGTCGCGCCGGCAAGCTCTTTTGGCAGCTGGGCGGCGGATCTTGTACCCACCGCCACCACAGTCGTGGTGTGGAGCACGCTGTATACCGGCCAAAATTTCTACAATGACCTGCAATTCTGGAAATCGGGACAATTGTCCGCCGAGTACCGCAAGCAAAGGCCGTATCCTTTTTTGGATTACACGCCGGCATGGGCGGAGCGTCTGGGTTTATATACCACGCAAATAGACGAGACTCGCGGGCCGCAAGGGCAGACGTTGGAGTTAAACGGCGTTTCTGCAGGCGGGCTTATATGTTCGGAAGTGCATGACCAAGATCTCGCCCGGGCAGACGCCAAGGACATGATACTCTTTTCCGCCGGCACAGAGGCAATGTTTGACAGCACGGTGGCGAGCAACTTCAGCCTTGATGCCGCGCGCTTTCGCGCGGCCGAAAATAATATACCGGTCGTGCGGGCCAATATACTCGGCCCTTCCGCAATTATCGGCCCCGACGGCTCTCTTATAGCGACATTAGACGCGGGGAGAACGGGAGTGCTTTCGGGAAGCGTGACATTGTATGCGCCTCGGCCTACCTTCTTCTCTCAATGGGGAAATCTAAGCATAGAAATTGCAGTTGCCGCCATACTGCTGTTGGCCGCAGCAGTGCGCTTCAAAAAAAGAGAGTACAAAAAAGACTAATCGAGAATAGAACTGCAGCCCACAAAATGCGTGCTGCCGGTAGAAACCTGGCAAGAGGTGGCTTCTGCTATGCGGATAGTGGCGCTTTGAGCGAGACCGTGGCTGATGGCGCGGTATGCAGCCTGCGCCAAGGTAAAAAGCAGGGCGCCGAGCGCAATGGCGACGAACAAACTCGAAATGTAAAACTGAGAGCTTTTGGTCATAGTGACTATAAGTATGGTGTAAATAATTACTTTCGCAACGTGATTATCCACACCGCCACCGTTGGCGTATACTTTGTCGTATGCAGTGGATCAACCGCAAGGCGCTCGACGAGCTCCTTACTACGGCAGTGGCAAACCCTTATTCGTCTTTTTATACCGGCAAATATAGGGATAGCGGGATAGAAGCCGATGCGGAACATTTTTCACAATTGCCTTTTGTAACGCGGACAGAGCTGGTACATACCCCGCTTGTGCGCCGCACCTTTGTGGCAAAAGAAGCGGTGCGCTTTATTGCGTTTACTTCGGGCACGAGCGCATCCGTACCCCTCATCACGCCGTTTAGCGAGGTTGAAAACTACTTTTTTGAACCTTCGCTCGGCCTCCCGGTCGCGAGGCCGCTCATTATCTATCCGCCGCTAAACAAAAACTTCGGCGCGAGCTTTATACAGCAGTGCCGGCAGGCCAAGCAGCCGGTATCGCCCATATTCGCCGACTTTCAGAACCTGGCCAACAGCGCGCTTATTGCCAAAGAGCTGGTATGCGACTCGATGTACGCAACGCCCACTATCGCCGCATTGTTTGCCGAACAAGCGCGCTCGCTCGGCATAGCGGGAAGCTTCAAGCTCCTCGCGCTTTCTTCCGAGACTTTGACCGAGGCGCGCCGCACCGAGCTTGGCCGCGCCTACCCCAACGCCAGCATTGCCAACTTGTATGCCTCGTCAGAAATAGGCCAGTTCGCCATGGCGCCCTGCCCCGCCATCATTGGGCGGGGCGTGAGCGAATTTCATGTCATTGCCCCGGCGCTTGCGGCTGTGGAGATCGTTGACGGTGAACTGGTCGTTTCATACGGGCTTAACCGCGCGATGCCGCTCATACGCTACCGCACCGGTGATTTTTTTGAAGCAGGCGGCTCTTGCGACTGCGGTTTGCCGGGGCCGGTATTGCGGTGGTCGCACCGCGACGCCGACCGCGTGCGCATCAACGGCATGGAATTTACAGTCGAGGAAGCGGATCGGATCATGGGCGGCTTGCCGCATATGTCATCGCCCCGCTATCAGGTGCACTTTGAGGCGGGAGAAGGCGCTGCGGTAGCGATGCGAGTTGAAATAGCCGACCCCGCGCTTGCTGCGCGCAGCGAAGAAGCCCGCGCAATGGCGCGGAGCATTGAGCGCGACCTGCCAGCGCGATGGAGAATATCTTCAAACGCAACGCTCCAAACAGCGATCGAACGCGGTTTGCTTTCGTCGGTGCGCGTCGCAATAGTCCCTCAAGTATCCAGCCCGGGCGCCAAAGCAAGACGCTTTGTCAATCATGTACGCTAAAGTGCGGCGGCGCTCATTTTATAATTCTTTCAATTTATAACACTGGGTGGCATACTACGGCGCATGGTACACACGCTCACCGGCAAAGACCTCACCATCGATGAGCTTGCCGGCATTGTGAGGGGCGAGCGGGTGGCGCTTTCCAGCGCCGCACTAGGGCGCGTCCGGCGCTCTAAAAAATTTCTTGACGCCGAAGCGCGCTCGCGCATCATCTATGGCGTCAACACCGGCTTCGGCCCCATGGCCTCCGTGCTCGTGGGTACAGATGATCTCGCGGCGCTCCAACGCAATTTGGTGCGCAGCCATGCCTGCGGCGCGGGCGAGCCGGTCAAGGACGAGCAGGTACTCGCAGCGATGGCGGTACGGCTCAATACCCTTTTGCGCGGCGACTCGGGTGTTTCAGTTGAACTTCTGCAACTACTCGCAAAGCTTATTAACGCCCGGTTTGCTCCCCTGATTCCCGAACATGGCGGAGTGGGAGCCTCGGGCGATTTAATACAGCTCTCGCATATCGCGCTCGGGCTTATCGGCGAGGGCGATGCCACGCTGCGCGGCAAACGCATGGGCGCGAGCGAGGCGCTGCACAAACTCAACCTCAAGCCCCGCGTGCTGCAGCAAAAAGAGGGATTGGCACTCATCAACGGCACCTCGTTTATGGCGGGCGCCGCCGCACTGGCCGCATATGAAGCGCGCCACATTCTGAGCGTTGCGATACGAAGCAGCGCCTTGGCACTTGAAGCTGCAGGAGCATTTGATGACGCCCTTGCGCCGTATCTTCACGACGCCCGCCCGCATCCGGGACAGGGCGAAATTGCAAAACTTCTGCGCGCCCTAACCGCCGGCTCAAAGCTGCTGCAATCTCGGCGCGCATTCGAACGTTCGCAAAAGCCGCAGATGCAGACAGTCGAACTTGAGCGTAAGGCCCAAGACGTCTATTCGCTCCGCTGCGCGCCGCAGATCCTCGGCCCCATGCTTGAAACGCTGCGCGATGTCGAGAGCACGATCACCATCGAGATGAATTCAGCGACCGATAACCCTCTCATTGATGAGCGCGGCGGCGAGGTGCTCCACGGGGGCAACTTTCATGGTGAGTACGTGGCGGCGGCGATGGACAGGCTCAAGCTGGCGTTCGCAAAACTCTCGGTGTTGTGCGAACGGCGGCTAAATTTCTTTTTGCATGACAAAGTCAACGGCGCATTCCCGCCGTTTCTCAATCTTGAAACGCCGGGGCTGACCCTCGGCCTCCAGGGGCTGCAGTTTGTCGCGACCTCGACCACGGCGCTTAATCAGAGCCTTGCCTATCCGCACTCGCTCCACTCTCTGCCAAGTAATGCCGACAACCAAGACGTTGTCTCGATGGGCGCAGATGCTGCGCTGCTTGCGGCGCGTGTGGTCGAGAACACCGCGCTTGTCGCTGCGATAGAGCTCGCAGCGCTTTCGCAGGCATTCGCGACACTAAAGAGCAGGAGCAACGCAAGCCCAGAGGGCAAAAACCTTGTCCGCGCGATACGAAACAACCTGCCAGTGGTGCGCGAAGATCGCCCCCTGTGGCGCGACCTACAAACCCTCGCCACTGCGGTGCGCCATGGCGAGATGGGAAAAAACTTGCTGTAACTTTGTGTTTGTATTTTTTGCATGCAGTGACCGCACAATACCCATAATACGGTACTATAGGGGTACTCATGCAGCTGCTTAAACAGAGATACTGGCACGAGCTCTTTGAGGTGGGCGTTTTCTTTAAGGCGCTCAACAGCGTTTGGGAAACCCTCGGCGGCGTTTTTTTACTGCTCACCATTCGTAGACCCTTCGCGCAGGTGTTCGTGTTTCTTTCGACCAGCAACCTGCTCGGCGACCGCGATGACCTGCTCTTCAGCACTATCCGCATGCAACTGGTGCACCTGTCGCTCTCGACGCGCGCGTTCGTCGGCATCTATCTTTTATTCCACGGCCTCATGAACATGTTTTTGGCGTACAATCTCTATCGCAACCGCCTGTGGGCCTACCCGCTCTCGATCGCGTTTACCTCGCTGTTCTTTATCTATCAACTCTACCGTCTCGCGCACACGCACTCGCTCATCCTTTTGGCAGTATCTGTGTTCGACATCCTCTTCATCATCTTCACCTATCACGAGTACCGTTATCAAAAGCACAAACATGTCGCTACTTCCACATCTTGATATTGAGGCCCTCCTGCTCGCCGGCGGATACGTCGGCCTTTTTTGCATCGTGTTCGCAGAGACGGGGTTATTTTTTGGTTTTTTCTTCCCGGGCGACTCACTCCTGTTTACCGCGGGTCTTCTTGCGGCAGCCGGCACGCTCAATCTTTGGGCACTCC
>JAGWIT010000066.1 GCA_028866155.1 Patescibacteria group bacterium | reverse complement strand
GAGGTTGGTGAGGAGCGCCGCCAAGTCGCCGACGCGCTCAATCGCCGGGCCCGAAGTCGAGCGCAAAGCGCCCCCCAGTTCGCGGGCAATTAAATGCGCGAGCGTCGTCTTGCCCAACCCCGGCGGCCCATAAAAAAGGACGTGCTCCGGCGGGGCAGAGCGCTCCTTGGCGGCGCTAATCAAAATGTGGAGGTTGTTTTTAACGCTGTCCTGGCCGATGTATTCGTCCCACGATGCCGGCCGCAGGGTTTGGTCGAGATGCGTGGTTTCTTGCGGTTCGCTTGACATAAAATTAATAGTATGCTAGGCTCTCACTAGCTTGCTCCTCCTCACATGAGGAGCTTTTTATTTGCTCGCCCTGAGCCCACCCCGGGTTGGGAAGAGTACACCCTCAAGCAATACGGCTTCACCGCTTTGAGACCATACTAAGGACGCTCCGGCTCTGTATTTTTATACATCCGCGGGGGCTATCCTCAAGAATGAATCTCGCCTCCATGCTGGTCATGGTGGAGTATTGCTTGGTGGTGTACTCCTTCTAACTCGCCTAACTTTACACTAAAACCCTCCGCGGCCAACTTGTGCCCTCGGGGGTTTTGTGTTTTTAGCGAAAGCGTTATTTTATCTCATCCAAATCGACGACGCGGCTGAGTTCTTCTAGACTTGTTACTCCACGCAACACTTTAAGAACTCCGTCTTGGGGCATCGTGGGGATAGCTTGCGGCTTGGCGGCCTCGGCTATCTCACGCTCGCTTGGCTTGCTGCGCAAAATTTCCTCTATCGTTCTATCCATGAATATCGCCTCAAAGATACCGATGCGGCCTTTATAGCCGCGGCCGCCGCAGTTGGGGCATCCTTCGGCACTGGCGTCCCACACCATGTTGGTAGTTTGCGGCACCATCCCGCGGTCAACGACGCCCGCGAGGATGCGGTCAATTATTTTTTGCTCGTCGGGGGTGGCCGCGCGCTGTTTTTTGCACGTCGCACAGAGTTTGCGCAGCAGGCGCTGCGCCATCGCGACGTTGATTGCCGACGAAAGCACTTTTTCGCTGACGCCGAGGTCGATGAGGCGGGGGAATGAACCTGCCGCATCATTGGTGTGGAGCGTTGAGAACACCAAGTGCCCGGTGAGCGCGGCGTTAATCGCCGTTTCGGCGACTTCGCCGTCGCGGATCTCGCCGACCATGATGATGTCGGGGTCCTGCCGCAGGGCCGAGCGCAGGCCGAGCGCGAAGGTATAATTTTTTTTGTCGACTTGCGTCTGCACGATGCCCTGCAGGTGATACTCGATGGGATCCTCGATGGTAATTATCTTGCTGCCCGGCGCGTTCACTTTGCGCAAAAAGGCATAGAGCGTCGTCGTTTTGCCGCTGCCCGTGGGGCCGGTCGTCAGTATCATGCCGTTGGGCCGAGCTATCTCTTTTTCTATCCGCAGGCGGAGTTTTTCTTCGAGGCCGAGCTCCTCGAGCGGCACGCCGATTGATTTTGGATTGAGAATGCGCAGCACGACTGTCTCGGCGTAGTTGCCGGGCAATATGCTGGTGCGCAATTCAATCTCATCCCCCTTTATTTTTATCTCAAAACGCCCGTCCTGCGCTTCA
>JAGWIT010000039.1 GCA_028866155.1 Patescibacteria group bacterium | reverse complement strand
TTCTAAATGGCACATCCCCGGCAAGCACTCGATTTCTTTTGAAATAAATTGGCGGACCAAAGAAAAGTCAGTCTCATAACGTGATACCCTTAGTGGAGAAGAGATTCTTCGGTGGTGGTGCTTTTCCTAGAGATCGCATCCGGTTTTATCGGAATCTAGAGAGGGGACGGCAAAGGCGGGTACCGGGCGGTAAACACCGGTGGAGCTGTCTTAAAAAGCGATTGGTGGGATACCCCTGGTCGGTGCTCGACTGTAAAGCGCCATCTTCGAGAAATTTTTAGAATAAAGTTGTGGTTGTTGATTGCGCGCGCGGCGGAGCCGCGCGCGTGGTATTTTTATTACTATGAGCGCTGCGTTTAGCGATCCGCGCGAGAATGTCTTGCAACTCGGGCTCCGCGAGGGCATGAAGGTCGGCGATTTTGGCGCCGGCAGCGGCCACTATTCCCGCGCGGCGGCGGCCATCGTTGGCCACGAAGGGAAGGTCTACGCGATCGACGTGCAGGAAGATATTTTGAAACACTTAAAGCTGAACACCCACGAAGAGCATCAAGGAATCATCGAGGCGATCTGGGGCGACATCGAGAAGCCGGGCGGGACAAAGCTTCGCGACGCGTCGCTTGACGCGGTGATCCTCGCCAATACGCTCTTCCAAGTTGAGAATCGTTATGGGTGTCTCGACGAGATAAAGCGCGTTTTAAAACCGGGAGGGAAGCTCCTTGTCGTCGACTGGGCGGGAAGCTACGGCGGCATGGGCCCCTCAAGCGAGAAGGTTGTCTCTGAACGCGACGCGGAGGAATTCTTCATCAACGGCGGGTTCTATAAGGTAAAATCATTTCGTGCCGGGCCGCACCATTACGGCCTCCTCTTCACCGCACCATGAAAATAACCCTTTTCCAAGGCATCCTCTTCGGCGTGTTTGGTCTCGCCGCAGTCATCGGTCTCATCGTCTTCTCGACGCATACCAACAACTCGAACAAGAACAACGCTATCGGCTCGGTCGTGATCTGGGGCACGCTGCCGAAGGCAGATATGCAAACCGTCCTCGCCGGAGTCACACAGACCAACCAAGCACTCAAGGGTGTCTCGTACGTAGAAAAAGACCCAGCGACGCTCGCCGCAGATCTCTCCACCGCTATCGCGACGGGCAATTCTCCCGATCTCATCCTCGCTTCGCAGGAAGCGCTCGTTTCACTCACGAAGTTCATTACGCCAATTCCATCATCAGCCCTCCCGGCGAACATTTTCGTAAACACCTTTATAAAAGAGGGAAGCGTCTTCGCCGCCCCCAGTGGCGGATACTACGGCATCCCGTACCTCGTCGATCCGCTCGTGCTCTTCTCGAACCGCACCATCCTCTCCTCCGACGGCATCGCGAAGCCGCCCTCGACCTGGGAGGCGCTCGCCGGCCTTGTCCCAAGCGTTGCCATGTTTACTCCCACGCGGCAGATCCAACGCGGTCTCATCGCGCTCGGTACGTATGACAACGTCCACGATGCGCGCGGCATACTCTCGACGCTCTTCCTCCAGGCAGGCGTTCCGATGTCGTACTATGGTCCGGGCGGACTCACTGCGAATCTCGGCAGCGTGTCCTCAAGCGGCGCACCGCCGGGGCAGGCCGTGCTCGGTTTCTACACGCAGTTCGCCGACCCCTCCAAGGTTTCCTATACCTGGAATGTCTCGCTGCCAGACTCACAAGAGACGTTTCTCGCGGGCGGTCTCGCGCTCTATCTCGGCTACGTCTCTGAGGCCCGCTTCTTTACCCAGGCGAATCCCAACTTGGATTTCAACATCACGCCCGCGCCGCAGCCGGCAACCGCGACTTCAAAGAATGTTTACGGCCTCCTCTACGCGTTTATGATCCCGCGCGGCGCAAAGAACGCGGCGGGCGCATCCCAGACCGCCTCGCTTCTCGCGAGCTCAGCTGGACAAGCCGCAGCGGCGACAGGCCTCGCGCCGGCGACGCTCAATCAACTCACACAGCTCCCCACTGACCCAGCGGGCGCGACTGCGTATGCCGAAGCGCTCTATACGAGCGGGTGGCTGTCCCCAGCGCCCTCAGACACGGATTCGATATTTTCAGCTATGATTGGAAACGTGATAAGCGGTCGTTCACCGATCAATACGGCGCTCGTTACGGCAGAGCAGTCGTTAAACGCGAGCTCGCGACAATAGACCCATGCGCTCCTTCATCATCGCCGCCCTTGTCCCGCTCGCGCTCATTGTCACGGGTGTGGCGGGTGTCGCACATGCGCAGGTTACCGACTGTACAGGTCAGCAGATAGGTGCCTCCTGCCAACCACTAGCAAGTCCCACTGGCACTCTTGGTCAATGCGAGCAGTCGTCCAATATCTTAATAGGCGGAATGGTATGCGTTCCAATAAGCGCTTCACCGACACCCAATCAAACAAATCCACCTGCTGGGTCTGGCAACAGCAACCCGCCCGCGGGTCTTGGGAACCCTGTCACGACTCCAACTGGCCAAGGCCAGCAAGTTACTCTCATCAATCCGCTCAATATCGGCAACTGCAGTTCAAACCAA
The DNA here is from genome assembly GCA_028866155.1 of Patescibacteria group bacterium. Classification (GTDB taxonomy): domain Bacteria; phylum Patescibacteriota; class Minisyncoccia; order Phycocordibacterales; family SBAW01; genus GWA1-54-10. Next base: position 5,796 of record JAGWIT010000039.1, on the reverse strand, counting down.
GGCGGATGTCTGGGCGTTTTCCTCCAGGATATTCTCCAATTCGTCGTCTACATCGGCGGCATCATTGTCATCCTCATGCTCGTCTACACCGGCTTTAAGTTCGTCGCAGCACGGGGCAATCCCGGTGCGCTTGAAGAAGCGAAGAAGATGCTCCTTTGGACCATCGTCGGCGCGCTTATACTCCTCGGCGCGCAGGCGATAGCGCTCGGTATCCAGGCGACGATAGCCGCCATTGGCACGTAGTATGGGAACCGGCGTTACTTTCGCGAGTTTTGTCGGGAGCGGGACAACTGGCATCATCGGTGTCTTGAGCACCATCGTCGTGCCAGTCATCTTCACCCTTGCGTTCATCGTCTTCATCTGGGGTGTCGTCAAATATTTTTTTCTCCACGGAGGCGAAGAAACGCAGCGCGAAGAGGGAAGGAAATTCATCCTCTGGGGCATTATCGGCATGGTTATACTCTTCGCGGTGTGGACGATCGTGGGCATACTGTTATCCACGCTCGGCATCGCGCCGACTGCGTAACGTGGCATACTTTTATATATGAACATAAATTGGGGCATTACCCTCTCGTTCGGTAATACTTGCGCGAGTAGCCTCTGCCAGCTCGGGAGCACCGTTCTCTACATCATCAATAACGTGCTCGTACCGGTGCTCTTCGCCGTTTCCTTCCTCGTATTCCTCTTTGGCGTTTTCAGGACCTACATCTGGAGTAGCGGGGACCAGACGGCAGTTGAGCAAGGGCATAAGATCATCCTCTGGGGCCTCATCGGCTTCTTTATCATGCTGTCCTTGTGGGGGATCGTGAACGTTGTCGCGTATTCGTTCGGGCTCACGGGTGCTTCTGCACCACCGCTACCGACATCGTACCCATCATATTTAGGATCATGAAAAAAGTCTTTCGATTCTCCGCGACCCTCATACCGGCACTATTTCTTATTGGTTTATTTCCTCCGGCAGTTTACGCCTGTACGAACGACAGCCAATGTTCTTCCGGCCAAGTGTGTGCGTATTCAACAGATTTTAGTTCACCGAATTACACCAATGGTATCTGTTATTCCCCTCAAAACATTCCTGCTGGTTGGACAAGCAGTTACGTTCCCTCCGGCGGTATCGTCAACGGCGGCTGTCCCGCCGGCACCGTCCCGAGTGGTGTCAACTGCGTCACGCCCTCGGGTGGTCCAAGCGGTATCAATTTCACTTATCTCAACCAATACGGCTCCGCGATCATCAACATCATCAACTTCCTCGTCGCGCCGGTGCTGATGGCGGTCGCGTTCATCGTCTTCCTCTTCGGCGTGTATCGCTACTTTATCTTGGGTGCGACGAATGAGACCGAGCGCGGCAAAGGAAAGGACTTCGTCCTCTGGGGCGTTATTGCTTTCGTCGTCATCTTCTCGCTCTGGGGGCTCGTCGGGATCGTCGGTAGTACGCTCGGCCTCGCGCCGGGCGGCTCTGCGCCGCCGTATCCGACGCTCTAGCATTATCCACACGACCTTCTAAAATCGGTTGACCAGGGCCTCAAGAACGTTACAATTAGCTCGTTATTCACTTATTCATAGTATGAAAAAAGCCCTTACACGTATTACAGGAGTTCTCGCGGCATTCGTCTTGCCGGCCATTACGATGGCTCAGACGTCAGTTGGCAACATCTCGCAAGTCGGTCAGTTCATTATTGACACGATCAATAACGTCCTCGTCCCAGTCATCTTCGCCGTTGCGTTTATCATCTTCCTTTGGGGCGCGTTCTGGACGTTCGTTGTTGGCGCGAACGACGAGGAGGTAAAGACGAAAGGCAAGAACCTCATGCTCTGGGGCCTCATCGGCTTCTTCGTCATGCTCTCCATCTGGGGCTTGGTGAACGTTCTCACGGGAACGCTCAGCTTCTCGAACACCAACGTTACTCCGCCGTCATCGGGCATAAACGTCGGGAGCTAGTTAGTTAAATGTTCGCGGTCCTTAACTCATTCGTCGGGAAGGTTGTCGTTCAAATAATCAACCCGATTATCCTACTCCTTGCTGCGGGCGCGTTCGTTCTCTTTATCTGGGGCGTGTTCGAGTTCATCATGAACGCCGGGAATGAGAAAGAACGCGAGACGGGGAAGCAGGCGATTCTCTGGGGTATCATCGGGCTCGTGATTATCTTCGGCGCATACGGCATCATCAACCTCGCGCTCGGGACCTTCAATCTCGCTCCGATCAACAGAATCACGCAGTAGCGGAAGGGCGTTCAGGAAAAGAAAAAAGAAAACAGGTCGTGGCATTGCGCCACGACCTGTGCTACTTCAACACTGCCTAGACCCACTTGCCACGAACCAATACTTCGGTAAGGGAACTGGGTGCCCGGGCTTGAACGAGAAATGATCATAGGTCACGGTACAGCTTCCTCCATACACCTCTTTGAGCGAACAAGGGAAGGGTCTCTCGGAGGCACCTGCGGCTTGATAAGAAATCGTCAAGCCGAGCTCATCCAAGTGGGACCACATCCACGGTTCGAAGCATGCAACCTTCCCTTTCGGAACATCGACGACACCTGAAGAACCATCATCGTTCTGAGACAAGACGCACGGGTGTCCCGCCACGCAGTCTGGAGAGAAGGAACCCTTCAGTCGGGACAACGTGGGGAAGCCGAAGAGGAGCATGCACACCACTACAGCCAGAACCCACTGAAGTGTCTTTGCCGCCTCCTTTGCGTTGAGTTTGATAAGGAGAGCTAGAACACCCCAGAAGGCGAGAAGCGGAAGTGAGTGTGCCCAGCTCCAACTCCCCACACTAGTCACGGACGGCGTCTCGATTATAGGAGAGTACATCCCCCAATAAGCGATAGCCAAGCCAGTAAGGACTAGCACAATGGACCACCAGAACGAAGTTTTGTTGCCAGTCTTGACGGTCTGACCAATATTCGTCAAAACTTTTCCTACTGGCAACGGATATTTCACAAGCAGGAAGATGACTACAACGAGGATTCCAAGAACAACGGGTCCGTTCATGACTGCACCTCCTTTCCATTTCCGGACTGCAGCGCACCTTGAGCCCCTTTCACGATGCTCATAACGTCTTTCATGCCGCCTTCAGCCCCCGCAACAAGTACGTCTGTTTTATCGGAAAGTCCACGGACAGCCTCCGAAGCAAGAACGGCTTCACCGCTCACTCTGAGTCTTTTCATGATCTCTCTCCGACCTTTTGCTTGCGCGTCAAGCAGGGCAAATTCAGCAGCTGCGGTACCCTCACCTTCTTTTGTGCGCCTGGTTTTATCTGCCTCGGATTTGATTACCGTCTGTTGTGCTTTGGCACGTTCTTCCGGGATACCAGCAAGAGCCTTGCTCACCTCGTGACTTACATCGGGAGAGATAAGTCGAGTCGAAATTATCTTCACTCCCGAATTTTCGAATCGCTCGCCGATTTTAGTAACAAGATGATCGTTAGTCTTAGGCAGGTTGTCAATGAAGCTCTCTGCCGAATGACTAACAGCAACTTCAGCGAGAAGCGCTTCGCCAATGTCACGCACCTGCTTCTCAACCTCGGCAACGCTTCCGTAATTGGAAACATAATCCAGGACGTCTGTGATGGCCCACTGAACCACGAAGTTGAGGACGATAGTCATGCGCTCATTAAGTAAGCCATCTTTCCCGCCCTCTGTTTTTGGTCCTCCGGTGACAACCCGGATTGGACGAACCATTCCCGCCGGAAGCGGTTCCTTATCATCTCCCTTGAATACGTTTTCCGGCTCGCCTGGGCATTGAAATTCCTGCACAGGGCGAGGCCCGTCCTTAATTTGCATCAGAAGGAATGGCACGAAATGCAAACCAGAAGGAAGGATTACAAGAGCTCCACCATAACAGAACGCCGCTGCGACCTTGTTCGCCGGCACCTCCTTCAGGGAGAGAGCAAAGAAGACAAGATCGAAGAGGATTGCTGTTGGCCCGCCTTCGAAGTTCATACCGAATTTATCGAAGAGCGGATAGCTCCACCCTACCAAGGCAATGATTAATGGGATGATAACAATCGCCACACCACAAAACCAAAGCAGCCAATAAAGCTTTGGGTTTGGATTTACTTTTGTGGGGCGATGCCCCACAACTGTATCTGCATCTGCACCCATGTCGTTTCTCCTCTGTAAGTTCCGTAAGTGTATTGAGCAGTAAAAGACCTATTTACCTAATAGAAATAATACACAACATTACTGGTAAGTCAAGTGCTGGGGAGAGGACTCGAACCTCCATGGGTTGCCCCGTCTGCTCCTAAGGCAGGTGCGTCTACCAATTTCGCCACCCCAGCCGCACGATGTATAGACTATAGCAAGCATCCACGAAGCGATATACTGCGGTAAGCAAATATGTCCTGGTCAAATATTCGCAATTTTTCTGCCACCGTTCTCCTTGTCGCATGGTACGGCTGGGGCCTTTCACGCCAGATTCCTGAATTCCTTGCGAGTCTCGCTGTATCCGGCGGCTCTGGTTCGGGTGATCTTGCGTTCATTATCCTCCGCGTCGTAGTCGAGGCAGCCGGGATCATCTTCACGACGCTTCTCGTCATTCTTCTCATCGTTCGCGACACGCCGAAGAGTCGTGTGCAGGGTGTTGTGCCGTACGCCGCGGCGATGGTCGGGACGTTTGCGAGCGCGACGGCATTCTTCCTTCCAGTCGCGCGTCTGCCGTTCTGGCTTATCCCACTCGACGCGTTTCTTACGCTGGCGGGGCTCGTCCTCTCTATATGGGCGCTTTCGTATCTGGGGAAGTCGTTTGCGATTTTACCAAGCGCACGACGTCTCGTGACTAGCGGACCATACCGATACGTGCGGCATCCGCTCTATGTGTTTGAGGAGCTTGCGATAATCGGCATCATGCTCCAATTCGCGCTTCCGTGGTCGCTTGTGATAGTCGCGATACATGTGACGGCACAGCTCTTGCGAATCCGGTATGAGGAGAAGGCATTGCTGCAGGCATTCCCAGAATATAGAGCGTACGCAGCGGCGACGCCGAGGTTTATTCCCCCCGTGTCTCGCTTTTTGTAAAATAGGGAAGACGTCTGGTATAGTGCTCTCCAAGCGCCTTGTACGAAGGCGTAAAAGCGCCCATAGCTCAGTTGGTAGAGCTGCTCCCTCTTAAGGAGAAGGTCCCAGGTTCGAGTCCTGGTGGGCGCACAACTAGTTTCAGAGGCTATTGTAGCTCCACTACGCATTCGACTACGTTCGGCGAGCTCGCACCATGCTCTTGCGCCGGTCCTGTCCAACCGATCACAGTGCCGTATCCGCACTGCACGGTGTCGGTCGTTCCTTCCAAGAACCAAAATAAGTAGTTCCCCATCCCATTCCCCTCATCTTTTTGATAGAAATACAACGGACCATCAAATGCCCCTGTCGTTCCGTTACTAACCACTGGCTTTAGAGGTGGTCGGGAGGGCAGGTAAGGTGTGAGCGCATCCGTAACTGACGATAATGTTCCGTCGTCTCCAATACACGAACCAGGCCCAGCATTAGCGTTCGAACACTCATACTGAGGACATCCATTACCGTTGTAATTGGCGGTTGGATAATAGCCAAGACAATATGAATGATGTATCGTGCCCGGTCCCGGATACTGGCCGGTATCGGCCATCACGGAGTTAAGCGCCTTCAGATACTCCCCGATTTCCAAGGTGCGCGCGGCGTTGTCCGCCTTCACGCGCGCGCTGTTGAGCGAAGCTAATACAACACTCGATAAAAGGCCGATGATAGACACCACGACCAGCAATTCTATCAAGGTAAACCCGGCAGAACTGCGTTTATACCACCTCTTTCGGTTCATTGGTTTTAA
>JAGWIT010000038.1 GCA_028866155.1 Patescibacteria group bacterium | reverse complement strand
ACGGGCGCCACCACTCAAACTCTGCAGGACCGAGTCAAAAGCGACTCTGCGACAGTGAAGGACCCCATCAATAAAAATACCTACTACCTCGGCTATCATCCGTACGAAGGCGTGACCGACCCGACGGCAAGCGACAATCCGCCCTATCTCATCGCCTATGACGATTCCAACCAGTCGTTCACCATTTCGCTTTTGCAAGAGCCGCTCGCTGCAACGCGAAGCACTGTTGAGTCCTACCTCATGACGCATTTTTCTCTAACTCAAGACCAGATGTGCTCGCTTCGCTACATCATCAGCACGCCGTATCGGGTCAACCAAGTGTACGCAGGTACGAACCTCGGCTTCAGCTTTTGTGCAGGGGCGACCAAGCTCTAGGTTGCGCAAAAAAGGGTTGTAGGGTATAGTCCTTTCACATGTCACAAGACCGTTTGATAAAGCTCCAATGCCAAAAATGCAAGCGCATTAACTATTGGAGCTCCAAAAATAAAAAGAAAGTCGAGCGCAAGATAGAGCTTAAAAAATGGTGCAAATGGTGCCGGGCTCAAACCGTGCACAAAGAGGCCAAAAAGTAGTACTCTAAACCTCTGGGCCGGCGGCCCGTGGGCGATTAGTTAAATGGTATAACAACGGTCTCCAAAACCGTTATTGGGGGTTCGATTCCCTCATCGCCCGCATTCGTGAGCGTTTCATTTTTTCTATATCGCTATTCGCGGTATACTGGTGTCTTATGTGGAGGAATATCATCGCCGTGCTTGTGCTGGTCGCTGCCGTACTCGTAGGCGCATATTGGTACGGGCAGGCGCACCACACGGCCGCCATTAATGACAGCTCATCGGTATCAACCGTTATCAACCAGTTTGGCTCAACCCTTGGGAAAGTCTCGCTCACTGCCCCCGACGCCAAGGATGAAATAGGCGCCGGCTACTCGCCGTATGTCGCGGCGCCGCTCTTGATGCAGTGGGAAAATAACCCGGTCCAAGCGCCCGGCCGGGCGGTGTCGAGCCCCTGGCCCGACCGCATCCAGGTTGACAGCATGACGCTCAGGCAAGACGGCTCGTATGTCGTCGAGGGCTCGGTCATTGAGATAACCAGCAACGAGGTCGCGCACGGCGGCATCGCGGCGCAGTATCCGGTGAAGCTGACGCTTGAGAAGACCGGCGATCAGTGGCTTATCACGCAGTTTGAGCGCGGAGCGGAGTCTACCTCTTCGATAGGTTCGACAAGCTCACTGCGAGCAAGCTCAGGGCAAGCATCTACTTCGCAATAAATTTTTTGGAGAGGCGCAGGGCTTCGGATTTTCCTGCCCGACTTCCCGGCGGGTTTTTAATCCACCGTATATCCGGATTGCGTTTAAACCAGCGCACCTGGCGTTTGGCGTAGTGTTGTATTGCGCGTTCCAGGCTTTCCATACATTCTTCTTTTGTTACTTTATTTTGCAGCAAAAGGGCGAGTGACTTGTACTCGAGACCCAGCTCCTCCATGCGCTTGTAGGAGAGGCCTTTTGCGTGCAACGTTCGCGCTTCGGCTATCATCCCGGCCTTGATTCTGGCGCGCAGACGCGCATGAATATTTTTTTTGAGTGTTTCAGGCGCAGGATTGAGCCCGAGCCACAGGACATCATAGCGAGACAAAGGAGCAAGGCCTGGATCTGAACGCCGAGTCCTCGAGGGTGAAGAGGAGGGCTTTGTTCCGACGCCAATTGCGCGAGCGATCTCAATCGCGCGTATCAGCCGCCGCTTGTGGTTAGGCTCAATCGTTTTTGCCCGCGCCGGGTCAAGTTTTTTGAGTTGCAAAAAAAGCTCGCGCGCGTCTTTTTTATCAAGCTGCTTACGCAGCCGAGGGTTGGGCGGTACGTTGGGGAGCGTGAGCCGCCCGAGCAGTGCGTCGACATAAAACCCCGTGCCGCCGACGATGATAGGCAAACGGCCGCTTTGATATATCAAAGTGATTGCTTTTTGGCCTAGGCGAGTGAAATCGTCGGCGCTAAACTGCCGCTTAGGATTGGCGACATTAAGCAAATGGTGAGGGACGCCCTGCATCTCTTGCGGGGTCGCCTTGCCGGTGCCGAGATTGAGGCCTTTATACACCTGCCGAGAATCGGCCGAAATGATTTCGCCGCCGATTTTTTTGGCAAGCCAAATGCCGAGGGCCGTCTTGCCCGATGAGGTAGGCCCCACGACGGCGATAAGTTTTTGCTTGCGCATAGGTTCAATCTACTGCGATTTTAGAAAAAGAAAAATGCGCCGGTCTGTTGGCCGGCGCATCCTAGCTTAGGCGTTTTGCAGGTACCCATGGATCACTTCGGCCTCCTGCGCCGTGACGACGCCCACGGCGGGGTTGAGCACCATGTCCATGGTGGCGACGGGGTAGAGCATCACGCCGATTTTCGAAAGGTTTGCCGCCGCTCTTTGCTGTCGGTCGAGAAACACAAGCGCATGAGTAACCTTGTCTCCCTCAAGCCGCACTTGCTCGACCGTCTCCTCCACGCGCCCTCCTTTTGTAACCGTGTCTTCGATGATGAGGACGCGCTCGCCTCGGGGCAGGTCTTGGCGTTTGAGCACCCGGCCGACGTGTTGTTTGCCGCTCTCTTCAGAAAATTTGCCGAGCGTCAGGAGTTGAATAGTGGCACCGGTCGCATGATACGCCTGTGCTTGGTACGCGCGGGCAAGCGCGGTGCCGCCGTGTGGGACTCCCGCCACGCCGGGGAAGAGCAGGTTATGCTCGTGCGCTCTCTGCCAGAGGAATTTTCCTATCTCCTCCACCTCATATTGGCCGAGAGGCCCTGGTTTTGGGCTTCTGGCGGTTGCAAACTCGAAGGAGATAGGCGAAAGAGGAGCGAAAGGGTCGTCCTCATGAGAACGGAGCCGGAAACCCCCGCCCGGTGTCACGTCAACTTGTATGGCGCCTATTGTTCTGAGACGGCGGAGAAATTTTCCCAACATCAGAAGGTCGATTTCCATGCGGTTACTCCTTGTGTCTTGACACTGCGGTCGGATCAACTGCCGCGAGAGTAACACTTTTTATATAAAAAAGAAAGCGCCCGACCCGCAAGGGGGAGGGCGCATGCGCTTGATTTTAACTCACCGCATCGAGTTCTTCACGGATGCGTTTTGCAGCTTCGATCGGCTTCATGCGTCTCGGCGGTCGCAGAATGGGATGTCCAACGACGATATAATCTGCTCCTGCTTCGGCCGCTTGAGTTGGCGTTGTGACCCGCTGCTGTTCATCAGAGGCAACAGACCATAGCGGCCTGATTGCCGGAGTTACGATTGTCGCGTTCGGGTAGAGCCGGCGTATGATCCGAGCTTCTTGAGCCGAACAGACAAAGCTGCGAATCCCGAGGCCATAGGCATTTTCGGCATAGTTTAAGACCAAAGCTTCCACGAGATTTCCCCCGTAGGCGACACCACGCGGCAGAAAGCGCGTTCGGCATTGATTGTCGTCGAGGTCGGTAGGTACGGTAACCACCAACGCGGTCATGTTGTATTTCTTAGAAACTTTTACTGCTGCTGCCAATGCAGGGTCACTTGCCGACGCGTGCAACGTAAACAGGCTTGCACCCAGTTTGCCGATGTTATGCACCGCTTGTGCAACCGTGTTGCCGATATCGCCGAGCTTCATGTCCCACATCGCCTCGATGTCGAGAATGTCGATACAGAACTCAGCAACGAGGCCTGCGATGGTACGGCGCGATTTCGGATGCTCGGCTGTCATTGCCTCGAGTCCGACTTTGACGACCTGTATATATTCGTTGAGCGCCAGCAGCAGTGCGCGGTCTTTTTCTTCGAACGAGCTTTTGTCATACTCAAGAATTATCTTCATATTCCCTGTCACGGGGACCTCCTTGGGCTTGGTGTAACTTTCCGCAAAAAACACTACCATAGTGCACAGAAGAATGATAGGGTAATGGATACTCTTGCCGGAGTGGCGGAATGGCAGACGCGCACGACTCAAAATCGTGTCTCGCAAGGGGTGAGGGTTCGAGTCCCTCCTCCGGCACCTAGTAAAAATATCTGTTAAAATAAGGGCATGTCGCAGTTTTACAACAACGCCATTTTTTGGGTCGAGGTCGACAAGATAAAGCCAAACCCCTTTCAGCCGCGCAAAGAGTTCGACGAGGCCAAGCTCGCCGACCTCGCCCGCTCCATTCGGCAGTACGGCGTCATCCAGCCGCTCACGGTGAGCCGCAAGGAGATTCAAAAAGACGAGGGCGGCATTTCAACCGAGTATGAGCTCATCGCGGGCGAGCGAAGATTGCGCGCCGCAAAAATCGCCGGCGTGCGCGAGGTGCCGGTGCTTATCCGCGAAGGGCTCGATGACGATAAAACTAAACTAGAGCTTGCCATCATCGAGAACCTCCAGCGCGAGGATCTCAACCCGATAGATCGTGCCAAAGCGTTTGCCCAGCTGGCGGATGAGTTCGGCTTCAAGCACAACCAAATCGCCGAAAAAATCGGCAAGAGCCGCGAGTATGTGAGCAACACCATACGCCTGTTGCAGATGCCGCAGGAAATGCAGGATGCGCTTTCGGAGGGCAAGATTAGCGAGGGCCACACGCGGCCGCTCCTGATGCTCAGCGACCGGCCCCAAGAGCAGCAGACGTTATATAAGGAAATTTTGCTCAAGCGGCTCACGGTCCGCGATACCGAGTCGATAGCGCGGCGCATAGCCACTGACCGCGTCCGCAAAAAAGAATATTTGTATTCACCCGACGTTTTGGCGATGGAGAAAGAATTGACCGAAGCGCTTGGCACGCGTGTGGCCATTGAGGCAAAAGAAAATGGCGGCAAGCTCGCAATTGATTTTATGAACGAGGATGACCTGCGGGTTATCTTTAACCGCCTCGCCGCGAGGCTGCAACCTCCGCCGGAGCTTGCTTCCCAGCCACCCTCCGCTCCGTCGGAATCCGCTGCCTTCCCCCTAAACGGCGCTTACTCCGCAGACTCCGACTCCTCTCAGAGTCTTGACGACCGCCCCCAGCAAGAAATAGAAAAAGACGAAAACACCTTCGACCCGAACTCCTTTTCTATATAATCATGGCTGGAGTATCAAAATTTACAAAAAAGATTTATTTTGTTCGACACGGCGAAAGTATAGGAAATGTAGGAGCACTTCGCGGGACAATAACCGACTCACTTACCGAAAAAGGCAGGGAGCAGGCTGCATTCATGGCTAAACGCGCTCAAAAGTTGCCTATTGAAGCAATTATTGCGAGTACCATGACCCGTGCGCAGGAAACGGGTCAAATTATTTCAGAAAGTATCGGAATTTCCTTGGAAAGCTCTAGCCTGTTTACTGAAGCGCTCCCCGCATCCGAAATTATGGGGAAGGCGAGAGACTCGGAGAAAAATATACAGTTTATTAAAATGTATTTCGAAAATTTTGGTAAGCCGGGATGGAGGCATTCTGATGAAGAAAATTTTGAAGATTTGAAAGTTCGTGCAGGAAAAGCCCTAAAATTCTTAGAAGAAAGAGAAGAGCAAAATATAATGGTGGTTACACACGGATTTTTTATGCGGGTGCTCATAGCCCGCGCCGTGTTCGGAGAGAATCTCACGGCGCGCGAATGTCAGCAATTTACCCGCACCTTTCATATGGAAAATACCGGTTTAAGCGTTTTGGTATACGACGAACAGGAAGATGCCCCGTGGCCTTGGTGGCTATGGATCTGGAACGACCACGCGCATTTGGGTTGATTATTTTTTCTCTTTCTCCAGCGCCTGTCTAATGTGTCGCCGCGCGAGGGTGGTTTTGGCGAAGTCGAGCCACTTGTTTTTTGGAGACGCCGACCGTTTAGTGATTATTTCGACTATGTCGCCGTTGTGGAGCGTGGTGTCCAGCTGCACTAATTTGCCGTTTACTTTTACTCCCGATATATGGTCGCCGATGTCGGAGTGTATCGCATAGGCAAAGTCGATGGGGCTGCTCTCGGAGGGTAGGTCGACCACGTCGCCGGTTGGGGTAAAGACGAACACGCGGCGGTTAAAGAGGTCGGTCTTTAATGTCGTCTCAAAATCGGGATCTTCGAGCTCGTCGCCCAAGTCGGCGAGCCACGATGGACCGCCGCTTGTGCTGTAGTGCCCACGTTTGCCGCCATTCGATTTTTGAGGCTCACTCGCGCCCGCCTTGCCTGAGCGGCCGAAGCCCGGTATCAAGCTTTTTATCCAGTCAAAACTTGTTGCCCGCCCTTGCCCGTCTGTAGCTTTAGCGGAGGAGGACTCTTTGTAACTTACATGCGCGGCGACGCCGTACTCGGCCTCCTCGTGCATAGTCTCGGTGCGGATCTGCACCTCGACGATGCTACCGTCGCCGGTAAATACGGTCGTGTGCAAGCTTTGATAGCCGTTGGGCTTGGGGAAGGCGATGTAGTCTTTAATTTTGTTCGGCAGAGGCTGCCACAAATTGTTGACGATGCCGAGCACGCGGTAGCAGTCCGCTATGTCGTCGGGCACAATAATGCGCAGTGCCGCGATGTCATAAATTTTTTCGATATCACCTTCCTTGCGCTGGAGCTTGCGCCACAAACTGTAGAGCCCTTTGACGCGGTAGTCGGTGCGAAAATTCGTAATCTCGTTCTTGGCGAGCTCTTTGCGCAAAGTTTTTTGCATCTTCTCGAGCTGGACGATGGTCTCTTTTGAGCGCTCGGCCAGGAGTTTTTTTGTCTTTGCATACTCATCCGGCAAGGCATATTGGAAGGCGAGGTCTTCAAGCTCGCGGCGCACCAACCCCATGCCGAGGCGGTGCGCAATAGCCGCATAAATTTCAATCGTCTCGAGCGCGATGCGCTGGCGTTTATCCTCCCGCACATGCTGAAGCGTCTGCATGTTGTGCAGGCGATCCATCAGCTTGATGATGAGCACGCGTACATCCTTGCCGGTCGCTACGAGCAATTTGCGCAAGCTCTCGCGGTGACGCTCGGCGCCGCGATACTTAAGCCGCCCGAGCTTGGTGACGCCTTCGACCAAAAACCGCACCTCTTTGCCGAATTCTTTTTCGATTGTTTCGGGCAATACCCCGACATCCTCGATGCTGTCGTGGAGCAATCCGGCCGCGACCACCTTTGCCGACATGCCGAGCCCCGCCAAACTTTTAGCGGTCGCAGCCAAGTGGACCATATACGGCTCGCCGCTGAAGCGCGCGTGGTCTTTGTGCGCGTTTGCGGCAAAAGCATAAGCCTTCTCGACCAGCGCCTTATCCTCCTCGGTTGGCGACTGCAACACCGCGATTATGTCCTTAGTCTCGGTCATGAGCAAAGTATACTACTTTGCCTTTTTTTTGGGGAAGCCGCGTTTTTTCTTTTCTTCTTTAAAAATTTCAAGCGCGCGCGGAAGCTCAATCGTGTATACATCGTCGGTTTTTAATGAGCGGAAGTCTTTTTGATGCACAATGAACGGCCCAAAGCGGCCGACTGACGCGGTGATGGGCTCGTTTGTATCGGGATGATTGCCCAGCACGCGCGGGAGTGCCAAATATTTGAGCGCTTCTTCTGTTGTAACGGTTGCCGGATCTTTGCCTTTGGGGACAGAAGCGCGTTTAGGCTTGGGTGCTTTTGATTTGCTCTTGCTCTGTCCTTTTCCTTTCGGCGATTCACCCAACTGCACGAACGGCCCAAAGCGGCCGTTGAGCACGTAAATCGGTTCTCCGGTCTTTGGGTCGGTGCCGATGGATTTTGCCGGCTCGTTTGATATAACGTCGCCTTGTTCGGTGCGCGCGCCGGTGCAATCGGGGAAGCGCGAGCATGACATAAACTTGCCCTGCCGCGAAAGCTTGTACACCATTTTGTCGCCGCAGACGGGGCACTTGAATTCTTCAGGTACCGGACCCAAATCGGTCAGTTTGCCGGCTTCTTTGTCTTTTATTTTTACTTCTTTTTGGAACGGCGTATAAAAATCGCTCAGCGTCTTGGCATATTCGCGTTTGCCCTCGGCAATGTCGTCGAGCTCGTCCTCCATCTCGGCGGTGAAGGTGTCGCTGATGTAGGTGGGGAAGTTTGCCTCCAAAAAAGTCGACACCACGTCGCCGGTGTCGGTCGGCATCAAAGTGCGGCCCTCTTTGACTACATAGCCGCGGTCGCCGAGCGTTTTCATTATCGAGGCATAGGTCGACGGCCGGCCAATGCCGCGCTTCTCGAGCTCTTTGATCAACCCCGCCTCGGTGTAGCGCGGCGGCGGCGTTGTTTGTTTTTCTTCGGCGCTGATATCTTTTATCTCAAGCGATTCGCCGGCCGAAACTTTCGGCAGCTCGACATCTTCGCCTCGCGCGGCGGGGTCGGCTTTGAGCCATCCGTCAAAAATAACGCGTGAGCCATTGGCGACGAAACTTGGAATGTCTGCAAAGGTCTGACCTTCGCC
>JAGWIT010000037.1 GCA_028866155.1 Patescibacteria group bacterium | reverse complement strand
CGTTTCCTACTGCCGTTAGATTCGTGGGTGATACGCCGGTGACGGTTGCGGCTCCGTTCAATCCTGCGGGTACAGGAATGCCGATCACCCTGAATGCCGCCGCAACAGTGTCGCCTCCTGCAAATGCTGCGTTGAGCGTTTGCTGCGCCATTGGCGAGAGCGAGTCGCCGGCGTTTGAGAGCGCTGCGGTTATGTCTGCTGCCGTGTATGTGGTCGGCAATTGTGCTGCTGGCGTTGTCGGTGGTGGCGTTGTGGTCTTTGATGGGGTAGTGGTCGGTGCGGTCGGACTAGGCGTGCTCGTGCCCGCCGGTGAGCTTCCCCCTGACGATGGCAGGTTTATCTGCGTGACGCCGCCGAGCTGGTTCGAGACAAGGTACGATGAAATCGCATTGCCAAGATCAGCAAGGTCTTCGGCCGTTGGTCGGAAACCCGTTTCGTCGACCGCACCGATCACCACCTCATCTATTTTGTGGCGGCCACCGGCGAGCGGTAGGTAGTAAATATCCGCGACCGCAAATTTATTCGTGACCTTTTTGTATGTCGCGTGCGAGGGTGTCTTGCTGCTGCCCTTCGTGTATCCCTTTATGATGCTCTGGGTGGTGCCGATGCGCACGGTGCCGTCTGCGAGCGTGATGCGGCTTGCGAGGCGTATTTCGTATACGAGATGGCCGGGAAGCGAGCCGAGATACTTTGCGATATTTTCCTCTGCGGCGGTCTGCAAGCCGTTCATGTCCTCGAAAATGTCGCTGGTGGATGGTGTGAAAGTTGCCGGTGAGCCGAGCACGCCGCCTGACACGACCGAGACGTGTACGCCTGTGCCCGAGACGCTCGAACCCGAGACACCGCTGCCGGTAGGTGGGTAGGAGGGCGCAGCCGTGCTCGCGCTCGTCTTTGAGGATTTGGTACTGCCGCTCAATGATTTCAATGAAGCCATGTCGTCCTTGAGCGCGGTCGAGATGAGAGATGGCACGATGTATTTTGCGTCCATGAGCTGCTTGGTGATCATCGGAATTCGGGTATCCATCGCGCCTAGGAACTCATATATCGCGTATGTCCCCACGAGTGTTTTTAGACGCGCGCCGGTGACCCCAAGCCGCGTGAGGAATGACAAAATGCTGCCGCCTGCTTCCGCGGTCGCTATTTCCTCTGGTGCGCCAACAAACATGATAACAAGGAGCGTAATGATGCCGAAGATGCCGACGATAGCCTGGCCTACGAGAGCCGCCGCAGCGACATTGATCCACACCGTCACCCGTATGTTTAGTAGGTTCGGGTCTTGCCCGGACACCCCCATGAGCTGCTGCTCGTTTGCCGTGAGCGCACCGAATATCTCTTTCGGATTCTGGTTGGATGCCTGGGCATACCGTGCGGTATACACTTTCATGTAGGCGGCCGCGTCTGCGCTCGATAGATTGAGTTGCTCGGCGGTGAGGTTAATCTGCTCCGTGAATATCTTCGTGCGGGTCGGCAGGTCGTACGGAGTCGCCGCGATAGTGTCTTTGTCTTGCGCGATTTGTGCCTGGATGTTTGTGTTTAAGTCCCCGCGCACACCGCCTGACAGAGCCTGCCAAGCACCGCCGAGTGCGCTTTCTGCGGCAGTTACCAACGAAGAATCTCCGTGCACTTTTAGATCCTCGGCGAGTACCTTGCCCTTTGCTTTCGCTTCGGCACGCCACGCGTCGAGAAGCGACATTGAGCCAGCCTGCACGGCAGCGCTGAGCTGGTTCTCGAAGGTGTCGGTGGTGTTGTTCTTTGTGCCGGGGACGTTTGTATCGAGGCCGAGGTTTGCAATCTGATTACTCCCGCCAAGCTCAAGCGATATGATGTGGTCGAGTTCTTGCGCACTCGTGCCGCCGACTGCTGTTTTGAGAGCCGAGCTTGTCGCCAAGTCCATGCGGCCGCCGTCGATTTGTGATATCTGTAACGGCTGTTTGATAGTAGGGTCGACTTGCACCGCGACACGGTCGAAAAGTGTGATTGTCTGGTTTGTATCCGGGTCGAGCCATGAGAGAAGCGGCACGCCGGTGACGTCGACGTATTTGCTCACTCCGTATCCTTTGCCGGTGAAGTAGGTTGCCATGTTACATTTCTGAGCGGATGAATTCCAATACGCTTGCGACCCCATCGTGGTATCCCACTGTGTAGGTGTCTGGGTCTGCATTTTCTGCGCCTGCGTCTTTTAGAAGCGCTGCATTTACGCGCTCCATGCCCTCTAGAATCGTTTTCAGTTTTTCTTCGTTCATACCACAATGACTCTTACGCCCATTCGTGCTGATAAATACGGCATGTCTGGCATCATCGCGTTCGTCACGATCACCGGCCGCGCGTCGGCGTGTGGGTCGACGTAGCCGAGGTATAGGTGGTAGTACCCGATCACCTGACCGAGCGCGGACGGTCCCGCGTATGGCTTTAGCTCGATGATGTCAACGTGGTCGCCCGCGAACGCCGTTACGTCTATTTTGCGAGCCTTCAATTTGCCCCACATCATCTGCATACTCGGGTCTTCGTGCGAGAACCCTTGTGCGCCTTCGCCGCAGTTGAGGTTGTACTGCACGCTGTCGTACGCCATCGGGAACTCGGTCAAAAACCGCTCCCAAATAGCTTGGTCGGCAGGTTTTAGTCCCGGATACTGGTGCCTCTTACCATAGGGAAACAGCTCGGGCATGGTGCTATGGCTCGTTGGTGATGATGAGGTCGGTACTTGAAGCCGCAATACCGACTTTGCGCGTGTTCGTTCCCGCGCTCGTTCCTATCGAGCCGTTTGCGTTGTTGAGGTAGTACACGAATCCGGGGATGAGGCCGCTGAATAGCGACGCGTCGCCGGACACGTCGACGTTTGCCACGGTGCCTGACGACACCGCCGACTCAACGAAGCCCATAAAGCCCGCCGTAGTTGAGGCTGTTTTTGCGCTCGTCGGCTCTAGAAGCGTCTCGCCGGTCGGCGCAATTGATACCATGACCGTTGATGGGTTTGTGCTTGGGAATGAGAGCGCCATCGAGGCGCTGCCCGCTGGATGCTGTGCTGCGACCGAAGAAGCGTAGGTGTGGCCGTTGTTTGACTGCGTGTATTGCACCGTTGAGTTGGTGCCTGCAGTCACTGTGCCGCCGCCGTTCCCGAAAATCATAAACTGCCGCGAGAAGTCTGCGACGGTCGTGAGTGTGTCGGTGATGCTGGTACACGACGAGCATGTATTCGTGGTCTTTTGGTCTGGTTGCCCGCTTTGCTTTGCGTTGTTGAGCGCCAGCACGTCCATGTCCAGCGAGCTTGTCGTGCTCGGGCGCGTGAGCACCACGGAGTCATTGCCGCTTGTGGGGTTCGTGTAGTACCACGCGTACGTTGCAATGGCCGCATTTGAGGTGCTCGCAATGAAGGTCGCGTTACTGCCGTTTACGGTCGGTACGCCGGTAATCGGCGTGCCGGACTGATCATCCGCAAAGATAAGAACGAGCCGGTTCGGGCCTGTGCTCGTCACGCTGGTGCTCGCCGTAGCATTGCCCGCACCGGCTTCGTTCGTGCTCGATGCCTCGATGCTGATTATGTCGTTCGTGCTGAATACGGCGTCGCCCTTGGTCGTCGCGTACCCCGCTTTGAGCGGTATATACAACTTAGAGGACGCAGGAGCCGACCACGACAGTACCTTGCTGCCGTTTGTGGTGAGCGACTGGCCGTTTGAGCCGTCCGCGCTCGGTGTCGTGTACGTCACGCCGTTGAGCGAGAGCGTCGAGCCGCTCACAACGAGTGTCGTTGTGGTGGCGTTCGTCGATGTCGCGTTCGTGCTCGTGATGCCATGCACGGTAAAGTCGCTGCCTGTTGCGAGTTTTGATGGGGTAATTGAATAGTCCCTAATTGTGGTGGTCGCAACGTCGTTTGGTTGAAGCAAGGAGCCGGGCGGGTACGATACGAGCGCGTTCGCTGCGGGGGGCGCTGCGAGTAGCAGCAGCCCTGTAGCGGCGAGCGCAGCGAGAATCGTGCGGATGTATTTCATGGCGTTGGTTGGTTAGGTTGAGCAGGCGGAGTCGCTTGCGGCAAGAATGGAGCCATAAATGCCTCTATCTTTGCCACGACCCACTGTGCGGGCGGCATTTCGAGCGCCTGCGTAGGTGCAGGCCCGCGGTATGGGTTGGTGATGTCGAACGCTGTGAGTGGGTCGGTGAGTATGTCGCCTCGGTAGTAACCGAGGTGCAGGTGTGCACCGGCGTACGGATCGCGGAGCGATGGGGCAGGGAATACCAGCCCCGCGTTCCCGATGTACGCCATCACGTCGCCTTCCTTGTACTCAATGGCGTCGTTGATTTTGGAACAGTGCCAGAGCACGATTTTATGCACGACGCCTTCTGCGTCCGTGTATACGCCCACAATGCCGTTGCCGGTTGGGTTCATCGCTCCTTCCCAAGTTTTTTCCGTGATGGTGATGCTCGGGAATGGACAGACAATAGCCACACCGTAGGTGTGGTGATCGTCGCCGCATACGAGGTCGATACCGTAGTGGAAGTGCGGCTCGCCGTTCGGCCCTTCTGGTTCGAGAGGATTCGATACAGGGCCGAACGGCTGCGTGAGCGTTACGCGCTGCGTGTCGGGTATCGAGATCGGTACGCGGAATGGTTGCATAGGCTAGTTGCCGCTCGCGGATTGTGCGGCGTGCGCGGTTACGAGTGAGCCGATGAACTGTATTGCGGTAGGGATGTGAGCGCCTACCCAATTGAGCGCGGCGAGTGCCGCTGCGCCTGCGACTGCGCCAATGAACGAGTAGAACAGTCGCAGCGCTTGGGTTTTGAGTTGGGCGAAAGTCATGGTGAAGTAATTATGCTGTTGCTGCACCTTGGTCGAGATTCTTCTCGTCGTAGGTGGTTTGCTGCGAAGCAGCGTCTGCTACCGCCCAAATTGCGCCCTTGAACACCGACGTGTCGCCCGGGTAGTTGGTTTCCTCGTCGATGAAAGCGCCCGGGTTGAGCACGTCGCCTTGGTTCGGGTCGCCCACAACGCCGTTTGGCACGAATCCACGACCGACGAAGACGTGGCCGGTATTTCCGGCTACGACTGACGAGGGCGTGAATTCGAGCCGCCAGTATTGCCGGTTTGGGTTAGGCGACGATACAAGGACTGGAGTAGTGCCGATGAATAGTGTTCGCATAGATATTTGTAGCAGGGTAGGCACCAAGGGATTCTGCTCGCAGCAGGCTTCAACGTCTTAAAGATGCCTTTCGGTTGTACCAATTGGCGTCCGCATCGTTGACACCTGCTGAACAGCATGACCCCTTGGCCGAGAAGGGCTAGACCTTCTCGATGATCGGGATAATGCGCGTTGCCTCGCTTGCCGTCTCGACATCGGCAATGAATTCGAGGTACGCAGCTTTCACGTCGATCGGTTCGTCCTTGAACGACCAATACGAGTACAGCGCGAGGGCTTCACCCAATGGCTGTAACGTCTGGTACTGACTGATACCGATGAGCGGGTCGGAGTTCGCCGCGAGGAGTAGGGAAGTCTGCTTGCCGCTTTCGACGAGCTGCAAACGTTGAATGTCGAACAGGTCTGCACCGTCACTCGGGGTGGTCGTGTTGAACACGAGCACACCGATGAGGTTGCCAAGGTTCGTGAGGCGAGCACCGACTGAAGTCGAGCCCGTTGAACCCGGCGTGGTGTACGGAATCGGTACCGCAATCACCGGCACGCGACCCTTCGCGTCGTTGAGGTACACCGCCGTCATTGCGACCAAGACAGACGAGAAGTTCGTCTGCGCGGTGTAATTCATCGAGTAGGTGTACGCGAGCGACTTGTCGATGGTTTCCTGAATAGGAACCTTGATCGACATGACGAAGGTCGAGCCCGTGTTGTCGGTGTTTTCCCACACCATGCCCGGAAGCTGGCCGTAGTACGCGGCGCAAAGCGCCACGAGGTCGCGTCCGTTCAACTGAATACGCGTCTCTTGTCCCGCTTTGAACGTGAATTGAGAGAGCGCGGCGAGCGCAGTCTCGACCGTCACCGGCGCGGTACCTACGGTACCCTTGATGCTGATGATGAGGTGGTCGAGGAAATTGCCTTTCGGCGCGATCTGCGTCGACTGAATGTTCGCACTGAACGCTTGACCGAGGTTCCCCCCGGGGTTTGCTCCATCGAGCAGTACATCTCTATAAGCCATGATGAGAGGGGATTAGAGATGAATAACTATTTGCCCATTTTCACCGCACGCTCGGCGTTCACGACTGCCGTGACGCGTGCGAGGTTGCCCTGCGAGCCCTTGGCTCCGCGAGCGACCGAAGCCGCTGCGGAACGAGCCGAATCGTATGCGCCGGAATTCTGCTCGTACTTCGTCTTGGAAGCCGGAGCCGCAACGCCGGTCTGGTAGTTCGGCACGCCCTTTTCGAGCGCACCGGCTTGCCAGCCTGCCTTGCCGGAACGCTGCAAACCCTTCTGCTGACGGTTTGCGGCGAACGCGGCGGTAAGCCCTGCCTGCATAGCAGGAATGGCTGCGATTGCCAGTGCCGACTGATCCTTCGCGGTGTTCTGCACACCCGCGCCGTAGTTATTGGCGCCGTTCTGCGAATTCGAAGCCCACTTCGCGGAACTCTGTGCTGCTGTCTTTGCCATGATACGAAAACTAGTGATTAATAAATTGGTGGCACTGTTCATCACCAATCTGCTCTGCTCTACCCAACGCAACGCGCGATCTCTCGTGTGTGCATAGAGCAGATGAGATTACTGACGAAAATCTGCGACTCGTATTTATTCAATGTGCATTTGGGCGTGTGTTCTGATTTCGCTATCCACTGTTTTTTCCACAGCTTGTGCAGCGCCGCCGCCCAAAAATCAACTATTCATCCTGTCCCTTTCAAAAAATGAAAGGGGGATTGGGGGAAAGGTGCATAACCTTTTCCGGGCAGGCTCCGCGCCGCCGTTTTTCACGATGATGTTTCGTCAGCCCCGTGGAGTAAAAACCTTTCGGCAAAAAACTCCCGGATTTGCAGATATAGATCGCGCGATGCGTTGTGAGAGACGAGAGCGGTGGAGAGGTCTGGGCTGTGCACAACATCGTATTGTGCGTGCCCAGACGGTATACTAGGTAGGTGGCTGGGTGTTCGCACAATATAGTGTTGTGCGTTGCCCCCACCGGCTTTGCTCTCGTCTCCTACTGAAAACGCTACCATACTTTTTCTGTCGGATTCGTGCGAAGTTTAGATGCTGTGGATAAACTACCCTCCAGGTGGGGGGGATACCTATATGATAGAAAATAAAAATGCTCCTGCGCGATCGAGTGCGCGTTCCGATGATGCGATGGCGTGGTACAAAACTCAGCGCTGGAATAAGTGCCAACGACTCGCTGCCGTCATTTACCAGAGCGCACTCGACGACGAGCAGCTAAATGTGTTCATCGATAATGTACGCCACACGGTTGCCGAGATGATTCCCGACCGTACTGACATTTCCTAATAATTCTGCTATCATGCAAACACCCAAACTCAATGTCGAAGACGTTGCCGTTCACCTCATTGACGACCCTCACGCTCCTATGCGGAGCGATATTGATCTCGACGGCATTCGTGAGCTTAGCGAGTCTATCCGTTCTCTGGGTCTCATCAACCCGATTTCTGTCGTGCCTCGCGGCGAGCGGTTTGAGTGCGTGGCAGGGCATCGTCGTCTGCTCGCCGTACGCTTACTTGGAGCCGCAACTATTGCTGCAGTTGTTCGTGAGCTTGATGATGCTGGTGTGGTCGCTGTCATGGCTACGGAAAATCTGGAGCGTTCGGATGTCGACCCCGTCGACGAGGCGCTACTCATCGGCCGAGCTATCGGTGAGGATGAATCAAAAATACCCGAACTGGCAAAAAGCATTAACCGGTCAGTTGCGTGGGTTCGTGATCGTTTGGATTTGCTTGGCTATCCTGACGAGCTTATAGCCGCCATTCGTGCTGGGCGTATCTCGCTTGGCGTTGCGAAATATATTGGTAAAGTCACCAGTGAGAAAATCCGGGACTTCTTCATTAAAGACGCTTCCGCTAACGGCTGGACTGTGCTGCAGGCACAGGTGCAGTTCAATCTCTGGGAGTCTGGCGTGCTCGACAATATTGACAACCCACCGCCGCCACCTGCCGATATGCCGCTGCCGGAGTCTGCGCGTGCGCGTGCAATTTGTGCTCGCTGCGGCACTCTTGCGGTGCACCCAAACCTTACGTCGGTATTCGTTCACGCTGAATGCCCGCCGGATGAGGTTGTCGAAGCTCCTGCCGCAGCTCCCACCCCTTCACTAGAAGCATGAAAAAGCATCTGCCCTATCACATGGGCGGCAAGCGGAGCCGTCGAGGGCAAGTGAAGCGTTTTGGGTCTGACGCGAGGCGCACCGACATTCCGCAGCGGAATGTCGGTGATGCCGTTGCGGCAGCGCCCAAACGTCTTCGTGTAGCCCGTAGTGCGGCTCTGGTCGCCGCTCTATTCGTGTTCGGGGTTCTGGGCTTTCTTCTCTGGGGCTTCCTGCATTAATTTCCGAAACCCCCCCCTTGTATTTAGCGCAAATTCAAAA
>JAGWIT010000036.1 GCA_028866155.1 Patescibacteria group bacterium | reverse complement strand
CTTTACCGGCACGGTTTCGCTGCTTTCGGTGCCGGCCAATCTCCTGGTGTTGCCGCTTTTGCCGCCCATTATGTTCGGAGGATTCATCACGGGCCTGTTGGGATTTATCCACCCGCTGCCCGCATATGTCGTCGCTTTTGTTGTTATCATGCTCCTGCGCTTTGTACTCGTGGTCGTACACGCGACGCATGCGGTTCCCTACGCGGCCGCAACCGTGAGCGCGTTCCCGTGGTGGGGGAGCGTTCTTTTATATATACTGCTCGTCCCGCTCGCAATTATTTTCTATCGAAAGCAGCGAACCGCTCCTCGATAACCTTCCAATTTAAATTTTTGAAAAACGCGTCGATGTACTTTCCTTTGCCTTGGGCGCCATAGTCGAGTATGAACGCATGCTCCCACACATCGAGCGCCACGATGATGGGCAGCGTGGCAAAATGTCCGTGATGCTGCTCGCCGATGAAACTCATATGAAATGCCTTGATCTCCGGATTGAAATAGAGTATCGACCATCCCGGGCCGCGCATCATGCCGGTTTGCCGTATTCTTTGAATTGCCGCATCAGCTGAGCCCCAGTGCGCGGTGAGCGCTTGCGCCAGAGGGCCGTTTGCGGCGAGCCCGGCCGGACCGCCCTCGAATTGAGGGAAATAGTATTCGTGCAGCTTCATGCCGTCGAACTCAAACGAGTGCCGGCGCCTCAGCTCGGCTATGGCGAGTGCGTTCTTCTCCGCGTCTTTGAGCAGATCTTCGATAGCCGCGCTTATCGCATTGAAATTTTTAACATACCCGGCATAGAGGCCCAGGTGCTCCTCGACCGACTTCGCCGAGATGCCGTCGAGCGCGGGGAGGTTAAATTTATTCTCTTGGTATTGCATACAATACAAGCAGTATAGCAAATCTCTCTTTTTGCAGGTAGAGTATGCTCGGTGAATATTTTTAAACGGCAATCTCCGCAACGCACCGCCTGGATCATCGCCGGCATTCTTCTTGTCGCATGCGCGGAGATTTGGAGCGTTCAGGTGTCCGCACCTCATCAGCTTTTGCAGTCACTGGGAGTCGAAGACGGGAGTCTGGCGCGAGTCACTACACTCCTCTCTGCGAACCCGGGCCCTCTCATGCTTGATCCGGTTCAAAAAGATTCTGCATGTGCCGTCAACGGCCCGCTCCCCGACTCTTTGTGCACGCCGGGCACCGTATTTCCGGATGCGACTCCCGATGAGATCTGCGTTCCCGGATATACGCAGCGCGTGCGATCCGTTTCAGCCAAGTTGAGAAAGCAAATCTACGCCGCGTATGCGATACCCTATCCGCCGCAAACCGGTACCTACGAGCTTGACCATCTCATCCCGCTGGCGCTCGGAGGCAGCAACGACGCAGCCAATCTCTTCCCCGAGGCAAGGGACCCTGTGCCCGGATTCAAAGAAAAAGACGTAGTCGAGGTATATCTTTATGAGGAGGTATGTGCGGGGTATCTTCCGCTCGCTGCCGCGCAAGCGCAAATTGCGAAGAACTGGCTTGCGGTGTATCAAGCGCTTGACCCCAGCGATATCGCGCGCCTTAAAGCAAAATACAAAAGCTGGTCAAACTGATTTTAAAATTAAATTATGCCCGCCGCTTTGAGCGTTTTGTATGCGCCGCGCTTGGCTATCGTTTTTATCGCTTGGGTCGAGAGGGTGAGCGTTATCGTGCGGTTGAGCTCCGGGACAAAAATGCGCTTCTTTTGCATGTTGGGCTGCTTGCGAACGTTGCCGCCGGGGTTAAATTTGGTAGCGCGAATACGGTTGCTATAGCGACCGCCAATCTGCGAGCCCTTTTTGGTGACTGGACAAATCTTTGCCATATGAAGCATGAATTTAGCACATTTGCTATTATTGGGCAACATGAGCGCCATCTTCTATATAGTAGTGCTTGTCTTTAGCGTCATCCTCCACGAGGTGTCGCACGGCTACATGGCCAACTATCTCGGTGATCCGACGGCGCGCTTGCAGGGGCGGCTTACGCTCAATCCGCTTTCGCACATCGACCCGCTGGGCACAATTTTCTTGCCGCTCCTCATGTGGGCGGGGCAGGGGTTCTCGCCAAACCCCGTCCTTATCGGCTATGCCAAGCCGGTACCATACAACCCCTATAATTTGGCCGGCAAGTATGATGAGTTGTTGGTCGCGGGCGCGGGGCCGGCGATGAACGTTTTGCTGGCGCTGATTTTTGGACTCACTATCCGCTTTGCTGGCGCCGCACTTGATCCTAACCTCATGAATGCGTTCTCTATAATAGTTATCGTCAATATTTGGCTCGCGCTTTTTAACCTTGTCCCGATCCCGCCACTCGACGGCTCAAAAGTGCTGTCGGGGATTTTGCCGGGCGCGCTCGGCCGCGCCTACGGAGACCTGCGCCGATCGCTCGAGCGCATGGGAGTCTTAGGCGGCACACTTATTGTGCTCGTCGTCTTCTATTTCATCCTGGCGCCGTTTCTTGTCATATTGCTCGGCGTCCTCTTCCGGCTTTTGACAGGCGTCTCCTTTTAATATAGATTACTACCAACGCGCAGGGCGCGTTTTTACATGGCACGCATATCACAACTCGTCCGCAAGGGGCGCAAAATCCGCCTCAACAAGACCAAGTCGCCTGCTCTGGCGCGCGGCTTTAACGTGCTCAATAACCGCCCCGTCTACTACCCGTCGCCTTTTAAGCGCGGGGTGTGCACCAAGGTGACCACCGTCACTCCCCGCAAGCCCAACTCCGCCATCCGCAAAATCGCCCGCGTGCGCCTCACCAACGGGCAGGAAATCACCGCCTACATCCCCGGCGAGGGCCACAACCTCCAGGAGCACTCGGTGGTCTTGGTGCGCGCCGGCCGCGTGAAGGACATCAACGTGCGCTACCAAATCGTGCGCGGCAAGCTCGACGCCGGCTCGGTCGAAAAGCGCAACGTGTCGCGCAGCCGCTATGGCGTGAAGCGTCCTAAGAAATAAATTAAATCTACTTTTAAATAAATTTTATTTATGCGACGCCCAGTTAAAAATCGCAATATCGCCGGACCGGACATCAAGTTTAACTCAACCCGCGTTGAGAAGTTCATCAACTCGGTGATGTGGGACGGCAAAAAATCGACCGCGCGCAAGGTGGTGTATGACGCGCTCGACATCATCAAAGAAAAAGCGAAGGTGGAGAATCCAGTGGAGCTTTTTGAGACCGCCATCCGCAACGTGGGGCCCATGATGGAGATACGTTCGCGCCGCGTCGGCGGAGCCAACTACCAAGTGCCCCGCGAGGTTAACCCCAACCGCAAGCAGGCGCTGGCGTTTCGCTGGATACTTCTCGCTGCGCGCGGCGGCAAAGGCAAGCCGATGGCCGAGAAACTGGCGGCTGAGCTCTTGGCTGCGGCCAACAACGAAGGCAGCGCGGTCAAAAAGCGCGAAGACACGCACCGCATGGCCGAAGCCAACAAAGCCTTCGCCCACTTCGCGTGGTAATTTTTTGCTACCCCGCGCGTCCGGTGTTAAGGTGCGGCAAGTGCAACAGCTCTTGAGAGGTGTGTGATGGAGAGACCAAAGCGAGACGCTAAAGCTATAATGCGGTCGCTGCTCTTTCTCTTTCTTGCCGGTGCGGCCGGTATGGCGTATGGCCTCGCTGTCCATGCCTTTGTATCACAGCCAGTGCAAACCGCCGCCATCGCCAAGCCGCCGGGTTAACCCGCGGTTTTTTTCTTGCGTTTTTTGGAATTTCGGCTATTCTACCCAATAACGCCTCGGGCGCTATTTTTTAATCTAGACTTATGCCACAAAGAGACTATCCGCTTGAGAAGGTACGCAACTTCGGGATCATCGCGCACATCGACGCCGGCAAGACCACCACGTCTGAGCGCGTTTTGTATTACACGGGCGCCCAGCACAAGATAGGCGAGGTGCACGAAGGTGAGACCACCACCGACTGGATGGAGCAGGAGCGCGAGCGCGGCATCACTATAACTGCGGCGGCCATCACTTGTTTTTGGGCGCGCACCGACGAGCCGGACAAAAAAGATATTGCTAAAAAGTTCCGCTTTAACATCATCGACACGCCAGGCCATATCGACTTTACCGTGGAGGTGAAGCGCTCGATGCGCGTCCTAGATGGGGCGGTTGTGGTTTTTGACGGCGTCGCCGGCGTTGAGCCTCAAAGCGAGACCAACTGGCGTTACGCCGACGAGGCCAACGTGCCGCGCGTATGCTTCATCAACAAAATGGACCGCATGGGAGCCTCTTTTGAAAAATCGTTCGCATCCATCCTCGACCGCCTCACCAAGAACGCGGTGCGCATGCAACTGCCCATCGGTGCCGAAGATGCTTTTGACGGCGTAGTCGACCTTTTGCAGATGAAGGCCTTCAAATTCGAGGGCAACATGGGCGAGGAAGTTATCGCCATCGATATCCCCGAACCTATGAAAGCTGAGGCAACCGCGATGCGCGCCAAACTGGTCGAGAAGATAGTCGAGCACGATGACGAGTTGATGACCGCATACCTCGACGGCAAGGAGCCGACATTGGAGCAGCTTAAAGCGGTTTTGCGCAAAGCGGTCATCGCCAACAAAATCTTCCCGGTCTACGCCGGCTCGGCGCTCAAGAACAAGGGCGTGCAATTGGTGCTCGACGCGGTTGTCGACTACCTGCCATCGCCTTTGGACATGCCGCCGGTCACGGGCATCAACCCCAAGACAGGCGAGCCGGTGGAGCGCCACGCCGACGACAGCGAGCCGTTCTGCGCGCTTGCATTCAAACTCCAAGCCGACCCGTTCGTCGGCCAGCTCACGTTCTTCCGCGTCTACTCGGGCACCGTTGAAGCGGGTTCGTATCTCTACAACTCTACGACCGGGCAAAAAGAGCGCCTCGGCCGCATCGTTCGCCTGCAGGCAAACGCCCGCGAAGAAGTGAAGAAGGTGTACGCCGGAGAAATTGCGGCGGCTGTGGGCCTCAAAGACACCAAAACGTCGCACACGCTGTGCGACGAGGCGAACCCTATCATCCTCGAGCAGATAAAATTCCCCGAGCCAGTTATCTCATTGCGCATCGAGCCCAAGACCAAGGCCGATCAGGAAAAAATGGGCATCGCGATGAAGAAGCTCGCCGACGAGGATCCGACCTTTAAAGTGTCGACGGACAGCGAGACCATGGAGACGCTCATCTCGGGCATGGGCGAGTTGCACCTCGAAATTTTGGTCGACCGCATGAAGCGCGAGTTCGGCGTTGAGGCCAACGTCGGCAAGCCGCAGGTCGCCTACCGCGAGACTATCCAGATACCCGCCGAAGC
This sequence comes from Patescibacteria group bacterium, assembly GCA_028866155.1. Classification (GTDB taxonomy): domain Bacteria; phylum Patescibacteriota; class Minisyncoccia; order Phycocordibacterales; family SBAW01; genus GWA1-54-10. The sequence goes on along the minus strand of JAGWIT010000036.1, from coordinate 3,848 downwards.
AGAAGGAAAATATATCAAACAAACCGGCGGCCGCGGCCAGTACGGCCATGTGCGCCTGCGCATCAAACCGCTCGAGCCGATTGATGAAGACGCAAAGGTAAAAAAGAACGTCACGCGCGAAGAACATTTTGAGTTCATCAACAACATCAAAGGCGGCGTCGTCCCGCAGGAGTATATACCCGCAGTCGAGGATGGCGTGCGCGAGGCGATGGAGCGCGGCATTGTCGCGGGCTTTAAGATGGTAGACATCTCCTGCGAGCTTTATGACGGCTCATACCACGACGTCGACTCCTCCGAAATCGCTTTCAAGATCGCGGGCTCGATGGGCTTTCAGGACGCGGCCAAGGCGGCAAAGCCGGTGTTGCTCGAGCCGGTCATGCGGGTGGAGGTGGTTGTCCCCGAGAAGTTCATGGGTGACATCACCGGCTCGCTCAACGGCAAGCGCGGGCAGATAGAGGGGATGGAGGAGCGCGGTTTGGCGCGCGCCATCAAGGCCAAGGTGCCGCTCAGCGAGATGTTCGGCTACACGACGCAGTTGCGCTCGATGACCGAAGGTCGCGCCAGCTTCACCATGGAGTTCGACCACTACGAGGTAGTCCCGCCCAACGTTGCGGCGACCATCGTCGCGGGGAGAAAATAAAATCTACATAGCTTGCGTGTTTGTGAGGAAGGTGTTTCTATAAACCCAGAAGTTGTCTTGGCATTCACAGGAGAGACAGCATGGACCTCACACCCCTGCAAAGCGCTCAACGCGCCCTGGCACGCAAGTACGACCCATCGTTGGCCCCCCTAACACACAAACGGATTTCATTCACCTTCGAGTTCGGATATAAATACGTCCCAATCGAAGATGATGTGCGCTTCGAAGGATTCATTTTATGGGAAAAAAGGCACCATCGCCTCTGCTATAGTTTGTCCCTGGAGGAACTCTCCTTGCAGCCTTCGGAGGGTATGGACCGTTTCTTTGGCTATATTAGCCAGGTTTTCGTGCCATATATACTCCCATACGTTCCTGAAATAGGAAGAATTGAGGCCTGTGTTACTCCGTTGTGGTTTGATCCGCCGCACGGCGCGCGGCGGCTGGTCCCCGGCTATCTTGGAAATATCCCCTGCCAAAAACAGGAAGACGTCGGGACCTTGTTTCTAGCGCATATGGGTTGTTCAGCCTATATGCTCGCTATGTCACGGCCGATTTTCCGCGAGGCGATACTCACCAAAGTATGGCCTGAAAAGCAGCGTTGCGTGCATCTTCTCCAGCGTGAACATGCACGTTACCAGTATCTCTATGCCTTCAAATCGGCAGAACAAGAGATTGTCACTCGTCTTAAGGGCGAGGAATATGAGCAAGACTCTGTACGGCCTTTCCGGATGCATTGAAGCACCTTCGACCCCTGCCAAACTCGGCGGGGGATTTTTATGCCCAGGGGTTGCGCATATTTGAGGGCTTTGTTACTATGCAACACAACGCATCCGTGCGTGGTTTTTCTTTGCCCTCCGAATCCTTGGCGAAGGAGGGTCGGCAAGTCAGGGCAACTTCATTAGTAATTATTAGTATTTAGTATCTACATTATTTATGGCAACTTTTGAGAGAGCAAAGCCGCACCTCAACGTCGGCACTATCGGCCACGTCGACCACGGCAAGACGACGCTCACCGCGTCAATCCTCCACACGCTCGACATGGCCAAGGGAGAGGGCTACGGTGCCCGCGTCGAAGGCGTCGACGGCATCGACAACGCGCCCGAGGAAAAAGCGCGCGGCATCACCATTGCTCTGCACCACTCGGAGTACTGGACCCCTGAGCGCCACTACGCGCACATCGATGCCCCGGGCCACGCGGACTATATCAAGAACATGATCACCGGTGCCGCCCAAATGGACGGCGCAATACTCGTGGTCGCGGCAACCGACGGCGTGATGCCGCAGACTCACGAGCACATTCTCCTTGCCAAGCAGGTCGGCGTGCCGAAGGTCATCGTCTTCCTCAACAAGGTGGACATGGTCGACGACAACGATCTTGTTGACCTCGTCGAAGAGGAAGTTAAAGACCTTCTGAAGAAGAACGGCTACACTGACTCTCCGGTCATCCGCGGCTCAGGACTCAAGGCGCTCGAAGCAAAGGATCTCAACGACCCGTGGGCCCAAAAGGTGCTCGAGCTTGTCAAAACGCTCGACAGCTATATCCCGATGCCGACCCGCGAGCTCGACAAGCCGTTCCTCATGCCTATCGAAGACATCTTCTCGATTGAAGGCCGCGGCACCGTCGTCACCGGCCGCATCGAGCGCGGTCAGGTCAAAGTAGGCGAAGAAGTCGAGATCGTCGGCTTAGAGCCCACCACCAAGACCACTATCACGGGTATCGAAATGTTCAACAAGCAGCTCGACTCTGGCATGGCTGGCGACAACGCGGGCATACTTCTGCGCGGCACCGCTAAAGAGGACATCCATCGCGGGCAGGTGCTTGCGAAGCCGGGCTCAGTGACCCCGCACACCGAATTTGAGGCAGAGGTGTATATCCTCACCAAAGACGAGGGCGGCCGCCACACGCCGTTTTTCTCCGGCTACAAGCCGCAGTTCTACGTCCGCACTACCGACGTTACCGGCGAGGTTACTCTTGCCGCAGGCACCGAGATGGTCATGCCGGGCGACACCGTCACCTTCAAAGTTAAACTCGTAGCGCCCGTCGCGCTCGAAGAGAAAACGCGCTTCGCAGTCCGCGAAGGAGGCAAGACCGTTGGCGCAGGCGTCGTCACCAAGATAGTTGCTTAAGCAACTATCTACTATAAGAAGCGGCGCTAATTACAAGAGAGTAAGCTAACCGAGCATAGATGTGCACCCTGAGAACAGTCGAAGGGTGGGAACTAGGCTCACATGCAGATAACTCGTTATCTGCAATACAAAAAGATGGCTACCAAAGAAGAAACAGAAAAAAAGGAGAAGAAACCTGCAAAGCCTCGCACTAAGAAGGTGGCTGCTCCTGCTGCCGTACAAAAACTGCGTATCAAGGTCAAGGCCTATGAGCACAAAGTGCTCGACGCGAGCGTTAAGCAGATACTCGACACGGCGCTTCGCTACGATGCCAAGGTTGCCGGCCCGATACCTCTGCCGACTGAGATTAAAAAATATACGGTCAACCGCTCGACGTTCATCTACAAAGACGCGCGTGAGCAGTTTGAGATGCGGGTGCACAAGCGCATCATAGACATTCTCGATCCAACGCCCAAGCTTATCGAAGCGCTCACCAACCTCTCTTTGCCTTCGGGCGTGACGATAGACGTCAAAATGGCGTAAAAATAAATTTTTGTTCGAACGTTCGAAAAAGAACTCCCTTGCAAGCGGGAGTTCTTTTTTGATACGTTGAAAATGTTAGCTAAACAGGCCCGCTAGGGAGCCATGTTTGCATAAAAATCGGACCTGATATATAGTGCTCGGGACTCTAGACATAGGGTTATCCATGTCCCCTCAGGAGGGACCAATAGAAACCATGAAATTTATCCTTGGAACAAAGGGGAAGATGACCACCGTATTTACGGAGGATGGTCGTGCGTATGCCGCGACGGTCATTAATGCCGCGCCGGCGGTTGTCACACAAATTAAAACCGCCGAAGGGAAGGAGGGCTACAACGCCGTTCAAATAGGCGCGCTTGAAAAGAAAGAATCGCGCGTCAACAAACCGCAGGTTGGCCACGCCAAGATGATAGGCAAGGGCAAAGCGCTTTCGGTGTTTCGCGAGTTGCGTCAGCGCAGCGGCAAATTGCCCGAGGCCGAGCTCGGTGCGTCGATCGACGTGTCGGTGTTTGCCCAAGGCGACAAGGTGACGGTCTCGGCGGTTTCAAAAGGCCGCGGCTTT
>JAGWIT010000004.1 GCA_028866155.1 Patescibacteria group bacterium | reverse complement strand
CGGCTCTTTTGCCGCCGCGTCTTCGGGCCCAAGCTGGAAGTACTCCATGGGCGAGAAGTGGAACGTCGAGGCGATGAGCGAGCCCGGGAAGACTTGCATTGCGGTGGTGAGGTCGCGCACATTGCCGTTGTAGAAGCGGCGCGCCGCCTGGAGCTTGTCCTCGGTGTCGGCCACCTGCCGCTGGAGCTCCAAAAAGTTCTGGTTTGCTTTGAGGTCAGGGTACGCCTCGGCGACGGCAAAGAGCGATTTGAGCGCGCCGCTCAGTTGGTTTTCGGCGGCATCTTTTGCCGCAAGACTGGTCGCGCCCATCGCCGCCGTGCGCGCGGCAGTGACGCTCTCAAACACACCGCGCTCGTGCGCGGCATAGCCCTTGACCGTCTCGACCAAATTGGGGATGAGGTCATAGCGGCGCTTGAGCTGTACATCGATGTCAGCCCAGGCCTCCTTGGCGCGCTGAACCATCCGCACAAGGTGGTTGTAGGCAAAAACAACCCACAGCACGAGCACAACAATAATGGCGACGATTATATAAAAGATAATCATGCCTCCATTGTAGCATTTTGGGCTTAATAATCCATGTCGCCCCCGCCAGGCATGGGCATCTCTTTTTCTTCTTTGGGCTCTTCGGCCACCGCCGCTTCGGTCGTGAGAAGCATGGCGGCGGCGCTTGCAGCGCGCTCGAGCGCCGTGCGCGTCACCTTAACCGGGTCGACAATGCCCGCGGCAACAACATCCGCGACCACCTCGCCCGAGACGGCGTCATAGCCTGCGTTGCCTTTGGCTTGCTTTACTTTCTCCACGACAACGCCGGCATCAACGCCTGCGTTCTCGGCAATCTGCCGCAGAGGGCGCTCGAGCGCTTTGAGCACCACCTCGTAGCCGACGCGCATGTCGGCCGGCATTTTGTCTTTATTTTTTGCAAAGCTCTCTTCAACTTTTTGCGCGGACTTCACGAGCGCGGTACCGCCGCCTGCGACAACCCCCTCCTCTATTGCGGCCTTGGTCGCGTTGACCGCATCCTCTATCTTTAACTTCAAATACTTCATCTCGGTCTCGGTCGCGGCGCCCACACGAATGACTGCGACGCCACCTGAGAGTTTGGCGAGACGCTCCTCGAGCTTTTCTTTGTCAAACTTCGAGTCGGTCTCTTTTATCTGCGCGCGGATTTGCGCGATGCGCTCATTAATCTCTTTTTTGCCGCCCTTGCCGCCAACAATGACCGTCTTGTCTTTGGTGGCGATCACTTTGGCCGCGCGGCCGAGCATCTGGAGCGTAGCGTTCTCAAACTTGACGCCGACCTCCTCGGAGATTACTTCGCCGCCGGTCATGACCGCGATGTCCGCAAGCATCTCCTTTTTGCGGTCGCCATAGCCGGGAGATTTAACCGCCACAATGTTGAAGGTGCCGCGCAGTTTGTTGAGCACAAAGGTGGTGAGCGCTTCGCCTTCGACGTCGTCGGCGACAATCACCAAATCCTTTTTGCCGCTCTGGGCGACCTTCTCGAGTATCGGCAGGACTTCTTGAATGGATGAAATCTTTTTGTCGGTAACCAAAATATACGGGTCCTTCACGACCGCCTCCATGCGCGACGCGTCGCTCACCATGTAGGCGCTCACATACCCGCGGTCAAACTCAAGACCCTCGACTATCTCTTTTTCTATCCCGAGCGACTGGCTTTCTTCAACGGTGACGACGCCATCCTTGCCGACCTCGTTGATGGTGTCTGCGATGATTGTCCCTATTTCTTCTGACTCGGCGGAGATGGTTGCAACCTGTTTAATCTCGTCGTTATCTTGGATTTTTTTTGCCATCGCGCGCAATGCGGCGACCGCCTCGGCCGAAGCCTTCTCAATCCCGTGCCTGACACTCATCGCCGAGAGGCCCATTTCGGTGTGCTTCATCCCCTCTTCGACAAGCGCCTGCAAAAGCACGACTGAAGTCGTGGTACCGTCGCCCGCGATGTCGTTGGTTTTGCTTGCGACTTCTTTCACTATCTCGGCGCCCATGTTCTCAAACTTGTCTTTGAGCGAAATTTCTTTGGCGATAGAGACGCCGTCGTTGGTGATGGTCGGGCCGCCGTAGCCTTTGTCCAAAGCGACGTTGCGCCCGCGGGGGCCGAGCGTCACTTTGACGGTGTTGGCCGCCTTGTCGATGCCGCTTTTGAGCGCGCGGCGCGCTTTTTCGTTAAAAAGAATTTGCTTTGCCATACGATAGTAGTTTCCGCAGGTTTAACCTGCGGAAGATTAATTTAGGATTGCTAATACGTTACTTTCGGCGACGATAAAATACTCCACCCCGCTGACCTTGACCTCGTCATAGCCGTATTTGTTGAATATCACTTTGTCGCCGACCTTCACCGAAACCGGCACCACGTGCCCCGCGTCGGTTTTCTTACCCGGGCCCACAGCCACAACGATGCCCTGCTCGGATTTTTCTTTATCCACGGTCTCGGGGATGATAATGCCGAAACTTGTGGCCTTGCCCATCTCCTCTTGTGAAAGAGGTTTTACCAAGACGCGGTCGCCAAGCGGCATGACGCCCGATTTATTGCCTGCCGATTTTGCAATGCTCTTTTTAGCCTTTGATTTAGGCTTAGATTTCTTAATTTTTTTCTTCATAAGTGGCCAAACGATACTCAAAAATACCCTGTGAGTCAACACTTTCGGACACTTGACAAATTCATATTAATGGTATATACTCTTGTTGGAAAGTTAACCGGAAGCCCCTAGTGGGCAAGGAGGAAAAAATGGACTTCGGCAAAAAAATTCTCGTTACGCTCGCCTTGGCAGCGCTGTTTGCAGCTGTGATGGCCGCCATCACAGAAAAAACTATTGAGGCGCGGCGGGTTCAAAAAGAATCGCCGCGTCTAGAACTAATCCTGCCCTCTCTCGCGGGACTCATTCGCGAGAACTGCGGCGGGCTTCTCGAGTCTGGTAAACTCCAGAGGTACAATGATTGCCAAGGCCGAGTAATCGACGGCTACCAATTGGCCTACGGCTCGGTCCCGGACGACAATTAATTGCGGAGGGCAGCTGCGAGACCCCTCACCACACAGTACTGCGTACGTGGTGAGGGGTTTTTCTATTTGTTGTTGCATAGACTTTTTGCTTATGTTAGGGTATCTAGCAATGACCTTGGGCGGCATTTTGCCCTACATACAAGTAGTCTTAAGCGTGCTCCTGATAATCAGCATTTTGCTGCAGCAAACAGGGGCCTCTTTGGGCGGCGCTTTCGGCGGCGACAATTTTAGCGCCGCATACCACACGCGCCGCGGGTCTGAAAAGTTTCTGTTCTACAGCTCGATAGTGCTCGGCATCCTCTTCGCCCTGAGCGCATTCTTGACGCTCCTGCTCACCAGATAATAATTAACCTCTCTCACATGCGCGGATTATTGCGCACTGCCTCCTCAACATACGAGTCCTTCTCGCAAAGCGGCCGCGCGCTGTTTCTCTTTTTTGCAGCCGTGTCCCTTCTCAGTTCGGTGTCACTTGTATACCTGCTCAATGAGTCTCTTTTGGTAGCGACGCCCGCCTACGGCGGGAGCCTCAGCGAGGGGCTAATCGGCTCGCCCCGCTTCATCAACCCCGTACTTGCCATCTCGGACTCCGACCACGACCTCACCTCGCTGGTATACTCCGGACTGCTTAAAGCCGCGCCAAGCGGCGACTACGTGCCCGATTTGGCGCAAAGCTACACGGTGTCTCCCGACGGCAAGACATACACCTTCGTGCTGCGGCCAAACGCCACGTTCCATGACGGCACGCCGGTCACCGCCGATGACGTCGTCTTTACCATCGGCAAAGCGCAGGACCCGGCGCTCAAGTCCCCCCAGCTCGCCAATTGGGAGGGCGTTACCGTGAGCGAGGTGGACGCGCACACCGTTGAGTTCACGCTCAAGAGCCCGTATGCGCCGTTCATCGAAAACGTAACGCTCGGCATCCTGCCCAAGCATTTGTGGCAGAACGTCAGCGACGACGAGTTCTCATTTAGCGACCTCAACACAGAGCCGGTCGGTTCGGGGCCGTTTAAGGTGAGCTCGATATCTCGCAGCAACTCGGGCATACCCTCCTCCTATGAGCTCTCGGCGTTTAGCGGCTACACGCTCGGCCGGCCGTATCTTGACTCGCTGACGCTGAAGTTCTATCAGGATGAGAGCGGCCTGGTGGGCGCTCTGAAGTCGGGAGACATTGAGGCGGCGAGCGGCATCTCTCCCGCTTCGCTCACGGCATTGAAGAACTTCAACATCGACAATGCGCCGCTCAATCGCGTGTTCGCGGTGTTCTTCAACCAAAACCAATCGACCATTCTGCGCGACCACGACGTGCGCCAGGCTCTGGAGGACGCTATTGACCGGCAGGCGCTTGTTGCACAAGTGCTCGGCGGCTACGGCACGCCGATAACCGGGCCCCTGCCGCCAAGCGTGCTCAATGCCCCGCAAATGTCGGCGAGCACCACAAGCTCGGCCGACTTGGCGCTCGCAGCGCAGCAGGAGTTGATTAAAAAAGGCTGGATACTCGGCGCAAACGGGGTCCTCGCCAAGACAACCGGCAAGGGCAAATCTGCTTCGACCGAGACGCTCCAGTTTAGCCTCGCGACCGACAACGTACCCGAGCTCGTGGCCGCGGCGCAATACCTCAAACAAGTATGGTCAAAGATGGGGGCGCAGGTTACCGTGCAAATTTATGACCAGGGCGATCTGTCGCAAAATGTCATCCGCCCGCGCAAGTACGACGCACTCCTCTTCGGCGAAGTTATCGGCCGCGAGGCGGACCTCTTCGCGTTTTGGGATTCAAGCCAGCGTAACGACCCGGGACTCAACATCGCTGAGTACACAAACGCGACCGCCGACAAGCTGCTCGAAGAACTGCGCACGACCGCCGACGACGCGACGCGCCAGCAATTGTATGCGCAGTTTAATGCCCAGCTCCAAAAGGACATTCCGGCGATATTTCTCTATACGCCAGATTTCGTGTATATTGTACCCAACGATATCCGGGGCCTCACGCTTGGATTCATAGAAACGCCGAGCGACCGGTTCCTCTCCAGCCCGCAGTGGCACATAGAGACGGACTATGTCTGGCCAATCTTTTTAAAACACCAGTAATCATTAATTCTTATTCATGGAACCACAGAAAAAACCAATTACTCCGAGAGGAGGATCTTCCTTCGGAGCAAAAAAACCCGGCGGACGCAAATCGTTTAACCCGCGCCGCCCGCGGCACGGCGGCCCCCGCCCGCACCAAGTGCACCCGCCGCGCCCCGAAATGGGCGGGGCTCGCGACTCGCATACCCAGCTAAACGGCGACGAGAAGCCTATCCCGCCTCTCGAGGCGGGCAATATTCGCATCATCCCTCTGGGCGGCGTTGAGGAGATAGGCCGCAACATGACCGCGGTTGAATTTGGCGACGACATCATCATCATCGACTGCGGCTTTCAGTTCCGCGAGGATGACACGCCGGGCATCGACTACATTTTACCCAACACTAAATATTTGGAGGATCGCCGCGGCAAGATTCGCGGGATGTTCATCACGCACGGGCACCTCGATCACATCGGCGGTATCCCCTACATCATCGACCGGCTCGGCTATCCGCCCATTTATACGCGCCAGCTTACCTCGGTGATGATACGCAAGAGGCAAGAAGAATTCCCCCACCTCAAGCCGCTGGACATCCACGAGGTCGAATCCGAAGACACCGTGCGTATCGGCGCTTTGCGCGTGCGCTTTTTTGAAGTGAGCCACACCATCCCCGACTCGATGGGTATCATTGTCGAAACGCCCTATGGCCTCATGGTCTTTACCGGCGACTTGCGCCTCGACCATGTCGACGGCATCCCGAGCGAAAAAGAGGAGCAGGAGTTTGCGTTCTTTAAAGATAAAAAAGTGCTCTTCCTTGCCGCGGACTCTACCAACGCCGAGAAGCCGGGCTTTTCTTTGCCCGAGCACATCGTGCAAAAAAACCTAGACGAGATAATCACCACGGCAACCAGCCGGCTCATCATCGGCACGTTCTCATCCCAGCTCGAGCGCATCATGCGCATGCTCGAGGTCGCCGAGCGCGTCGGCAAAAAAGTGTTGGTTGAGGGCCGCTCGATGAAAGTCAACATCGAGATAGTCAAACATCTCGGCATGCTCAAAGTCTCGGACAAAACCTTCATCGACGCCTCGCAGCTCGACCACCTCCCCGACAGCAAAGTGGTCATCCTGGCGACGGGGGCGCAGGGCGACGAGTTCGCCGCGCTCATGCGGATTGCCATGAAGACGCACAAATATGTGAAGATAAAAAAAGGCGACACCATCGTGCTCTCCTCATCGGTCGTGCCGGGCAATGAGCGCTCGGTGCAAAAATTGAAGGACAATCTCTCGCGCCAGGGAGCCAGGATAATCCACCGCGAGACGATGGATGTGCATGCCTCGGGCCATGCCAACCGCGACGAGACGTTTTGGATACATTCAAAAATAAACCCGCGCTTCTTTATGCCGCTGCACGGCTACCACTACATGCTAAGAGTGCACGCCGACATCGCCAAAGCGGCCGGCCGCACCGAAGATGAGATTATCGTCCCCGACAACGGCGCTATACTCGAGATTCAGGACGAGGGCCAGCGCTTTGTTCGGCTGAAAGAAAGCGCGCCGTCGGGCCTGCGGCTCGTTGACGGCTTCGCTATAGGCGATATCCAGGAAGTGGTCATCCGCGACCGCACGGTGCTGGCGCAAGAAGGCATGTTCGTGATTATCGCGACCGTCAACCCCAAGAACGGCAGATTGCGCAAGAGTCCCGACATCATCTCGCGCGGTTTCGTTTATTTGCGCGAGAATCAAGAACTGCTCCAGCAAACGCGGCTTATCGTCAAAAAAACAATCGAAGACAGCAGCAAGGGCCAGCAGCCGGTCAACTTCGACTTCGTAAAAAACAATGTCACCGACGCGGTGGCCCGCTTCCTCTTCGAGAAAACCAACAAAAGGCCGATAGTGATACCGGTAGTGCTTGGAGTGTAACGTTGGGTAAAAATAGTTTGTTAAATATACTCGGATGCGCTATTGTCATGTGCAGACACACGAGGGAGGAGAACATGACCCTACTGCTTGTCGACACGCCACAAGCCAAACTCCCCGACCCGGAGGGCGGCCTGCTGGCGTGGGTAACGCTAAACTTCGGTAAACGCGTTGCCACAATAGTTGAAGGCGTGTTGCGCGGAACGATACCCGACACGAGAGATCTTTTGAGCACCGAGGATCATCGGATCCGGCAAGAAGCGAGCAAACGCGGCGTTACTTTGCCGCGACTGCATATCTACCGCGGCTGAAAGTAAGCAACCCTTCCGCGATAAACTTAGTCAGTTCCCGTTCTATCTCTCCCCTGCTACGCGCCGGGGAGAATTTTTTTATCAGTTGCGCCTTGTTTGCCGAAGATTTCAACAGCTCGCGCAACAATGCACCGCGCAGCTGGCGGGCGGAGCCTTCGAACTTTGATTGTTTGGTATAGTGTTTGCTTCGCGAGTTTAATTTGACTCCATTTTGCTTGAGAGAAGCGCCGTAGTCCATCAAAGCGGCGTAGAAATCCCGCGGCTGCATCTTCGATCTCTTGAGCGTCTCGGCGACGAGCGGCAGAAGTTCTTTATCAGATATTTTTCTTGTTTTTTTGTACTTTGATATATCAAAGTGAAAGAACACGGTTCTGATATTTGTTTCTATAAAAACTTCGGGTTTATTAAAAGCAAAAGCGGAAATAGCCCCAGCAGTATACGGACCTACCCCCGGTAGCTTTTGGCCCGCAAACCCCTCTTGAGCGATTATTTTTGCCGCCTCCCACAAATATTTTGCCCGGCGGTTGTAGCCGAGGCCTTGCCATGTCTTAAGCACCTCGCCAAGCGGCGCTTTGGCCAGAGTTTTGGATGTCGGGAATTGCTTGATAAAGCGGTTATAAAATGGGATGACACGATCAACCTGCGTCTGCTGGAGCATTATTTCTGAAACTAAAATTTTGTAGGGGTCATGAGTGTTTCTCCACGGCAAATGGCTCCTCCCTTCTTTTTTGTAAAACTTTTTAATTTCGCGAAGCAATTTTTCAATCTCTTCCATCAAAAAACATAATAACAAAAAATCCCCTTGCGGGGATTTTTTGAAATACAAGCAGTCTGCTTATATTTAGGCGACTTATGCCGCCTTAGGACGTGCCTCGGAGACCGTGAGCATGCGACCGCCAAACTCTTTGCCATTCCACATGGCAATAGCGCCTTCGGCGTCTGCATCATTTGCCATCTCCACGAAGCCGAAGCCCCGGGAGCGGCCAGTCTCGCGATCGGTCACAATTGAGGCCGATGCGACTTCACCCGCCTGAGCGAATGCGTCGCGAAGCTCGTCCCCCGTAGTGCGGTACGGAAGACCGCCTACGAACAATTTGCGTGCCATGATTTACGCGAAAAACAATTAGATAATTCTGTTCTTCGTAAGGCGACCCTCCTGACGCCTGTAACCGGCACACTGGAGATACTTACTCGAACGCCCCCACCCTAGCACATTTACTAGAGCTGCGCAACCACAGCCAAGCGCTCGTTAAATTGGTGCTCAGCCGGCACCCAATCGCCGTCGCAGGTAATGAGTACCAGTTGGGACGGACCCGACGCGGTAAAAATAGAAGCATCCGGCGCGTACTCTTGTACGGATTTGACGGTATAGGTGAGCGTGCGGCCGTCTTGGCCGGCGACCATGACGGCGTCGCCCGGCTTGAGTTCGCCGAGATGCTCGAATACCCCCGCGGTCGTGCGCGCATTGTTGACGTGGCCGTCGATGACCGCATCGCCCGGCTCGCCCGGCTTGGGGCCGAGCGCATACCACGCGACATCGGTAAAGTTCTGCGGCGTGCCCATCGTACCATCGGCCTTTTTGCCTACCTGCTCAACTGGCGCATCAACGCCAATCGACGGGATGACAAGCCGCACCGGCGTGACGGCGGTCGAAGTCGCGGCACCGCCCAGAGGGCTCTGCCCGGCGAGCGTCGTAGAAGAGAGCACCGGATTAAACAGCGTGATTGCAGGCGCAAACGCTGTGAACGCCGCACTGTCGCCAAACGTCATGCGCGCGAGGCGCGCGGTCACGTTTGCGGCGCCGACGAGCACGACAAAGATGCCCATCGCGACAGCGGCGCCGCGCAAAAATACGGCAGTTTTAGTTTCGCTCACCAGCACTCCTGATTTAGCGGAGGACAATAGCAAAGGCTTTTCTGACATATGGCAGCATAATCAACCCAAAGCCCAAGAGTACCGCAACTGCGAACGCGATCTCAGCGCCGTTCTGCGGTTCAAAACCCGTGTTAGGTAACGCCGGGTAATAAGTCGGCGTCACATACGCCTGCGGCTGCGTTTGGTACGGATTGACATAAGCGCCAACCGGTACTGGAGCGCCGCCCGGGACGACATTGACCATGCAGTTGGCAGTTTGAGTACCGTTGGTCACGGTCACGGTCTGCGTGCCGGTCTGGGTGAAGGCGACATTAAGCGTCTGGCCGATATTGAGAAACGAGCGCGTCGGCGTCTGCCAATTGTACTGGCTTGCGTCGCCGCCTTCAGCGGTGAAGGTCGCGGTTGCCCCCAGGTTGACCGTCTGAGTTTGCGGCAGGCACACGAGCGGCTGGGGCGCGTAGTTATACGGATATGGCGTCGGATATGGGCTGTAATAACTGTAAGCATTATTTTCGGTGATAACGCAGGTCGCTTGCTGATTGTTGGCGAGCGTGCCGGTGCAGCCTACCGAGTAGGTGGCGGTGTAACCTTGGAGCGGGAGCGCCGTGACCGAGTAACTCCCGCCGACCGAAACCTGCGTGCCGCTTTGCGAGCCGGGGAACGATGCGGGAGTGGGATTAGTACCCGAGACCGTGACGGTAAAATTCCCCGGGTTGCCGGCTATGCCGTTGTTCTGATTAAGCACCTGCATGTAGACGAGCAAATTGCCGGGCATGCAGTTCTGATAGTTGCCGCTGTAGGAGCTGTTGCAATAGTTGTATGGATAGGTCTGCGCAAACGCGAGCGCGGGGACAAAGCTGGCCATCAAAGCGAGAGCGGCAAGAGGGGCGAGGAGCGATTTAAGCGACATATGTATAGTGAAAAAAGTGTTAATAAATAAGGATACTGTAGTGACCGTGAAGATAGCCCGAAGAGACCCTGGCCCGCCTTGGCGGCGAGACAGGCGCTACCATACCAGAGGTTTTAAAATATTGCAAGTTTTAGTTTTTGGGTTTTTTGGCGGCTTTTTCGATAAGCCACGAGCTTGACTGCACTTTGCCGCCCGCTCCCACGTTGAACGCCATTTGTATGCCGAGCCGCTCGCAGAGCGCATACTCGGGAATGTTGTCCTCTTTTCTATCTCCGCCGTTGGCAAAAACATCGGGTTTCAGTATCTCGAGCTCGCGGCACACCGACATATCTGCTCCTCCCGGCTCGTGGGAGGTTAGGATAACTTTGTCGACCGCGGCAAATGCTTCTATCACTTCCCGGCGCTCATGCTCCGGCATAAAACTAAAGCCCTTTTTAAGCACGAGCCATGTGTCGTTGTTGAGGATGACGACAAGCTCATCGCCCAGTTTTTTAGCCTCTTGAAACATCCGAACATGGCCTATGTGCACTGGGTCAAACCCGCCCGAGACCGCGACGACCTTTTTCTTTTTTTCTTTCATACTCATTGCAACCCTTGGACGCTATTAAGGTTGCCGACGCCTTGCGAAGAAAGAAACGCCGGCAAAAACAGCGGCAATATAAGGATCGGGATAATGATGACCGCGACAGTGATGATGGCCGTCCACAGCATATATTTGCGCATCTTATCGACCGAAGCGTAGGTCTCCTCGACCTTGCCCTGCAACTCCGCGAGCTTGAGTTCTATCCGGTCGAGCTGCCCGCCCTGAGTAGTATCGAAGGGTTCGTTCATGAATTTATTATACATCCATTCATCCCGACGCTTTGGTCGAGAGCCGACCGCCTTGTGCGTCGGCTTGATGCTACAGCCACGCGGGTATATAGTTAGATAGTCTAACTATTAGTGTATGAAAGCACCTCGCATTGCGTCATCGGCCACCATACCCTTGTTCACTGATGTCGGCGCCCTCATCAAGGGCCGCTTGCAACAGGCGCTCCCGCTGCCCTTTTCACAGTGCCAGACGCTGTGGTTTATAGCCCGGCAGGGGCGGCCCAACATGCAGGATGTGGCAAAGCACTTTAAAATTACCGCCCCTTCGGCCACGTTTTTGGCCGACGAGCTGGTGCGCTCGGGGCTAGTCGTGCGCGAAGCGAGTACCAAGGACCGGCGCAAGGTCGAGGTAGCGCTTACGCCGAAGGGCAAGCGCGAATGCAAGGTGCTGATGCGCAAGCGCACCCAAGTATTGAGCAGCATCTTTGACTCGCTCAATAATGCGGACCGCGCCGAGCTCAATCGCATATTAAAAAAGATATTATTAGCGGTATAATCACATTTAGAAAGTTTTATGAAAGGTCTCAAAGAATTATTTTTCAATCCCATCATCCTCTTCTCCATCGCGGCGGTCGTTGTCATAGCGCTCGGCAGCGGCGTCTACTACTATGTGGCGACGCGCGCGCCTCAAGGCTCGCTTGCAGTGACCGCGAGCTCAACCCCCGCGGCGGTAACCGGCACCGGCACCGTTGAGCCGGCAGAGAACCCGAACCTCGCCTTCGAGAGCGGCGGCCGCGTCGCGCGCGTCAACGTCGCCGTAGGTCAAACCGTGGCACAGGGCCAGGTGCTCGCTTCGCTCGATACCGCATCGCTGTCGGCACAGCGCGCGCAGGCCGAAGCCAGCCTCGAGAGCCAGCAGGCGAAGCTCGATTCGATGAAAGCGGGACCGCGCCAAGTCGACGTCAGCGCCAAGCAAACCGCGGTGGCGCAGGCGAGCACGGCTCTTTCAAACCTGTACGCGAGCCTGCCCGCAACTATAGCCTCGGCATACGACAAATCGTTCAGCGGCGTCTCTGCCGACACCGATACCCTGTTCAACCAGCCGAACACCCCGAACGCAACGCTGGCCTTCTCGACGACCGATAGTCAGGGCGCACAAAATGCGATAGCCGCACGCGGGGCGGTATCCGTCGGACTTGCCGCGTGGAAGTCGGAGACAAACGCTCTTACATCGAACTCCTCTCCCGCCGCAATTGATGCGGAGCTTTCGTCCTCTATCGCACATTTGCAGACGCTGCGCATGTATGCCGATACGCTGCTTGAGATACTCGGCACTGCAGTGCCGTCGGGCAGTTTTCCGCAGGCGTCTATAGCCGCGGCGCAGACTTCGGTCGGCACGCTGCGCGATACCTTCAACACACTCATTCTCTCGCTCCAAGGTTCGCAGCAGCAAATCAGCACCGACGAACTGGCGGTACAATCCGCACAGGACGCGCTCAACCAGCTCTTGGCCGGCTCAACTCCCCAAGACATCGCGTCTGAGCAGGCAACGGTCGACGCGGCCGCAGCGAACGTGCGGAACTTTGATGCACAGATACAAAACGCGCTGGTAACGGCGCCCTTTTCGGGCACGGTCGCGAGCGTACAGGTAAAACAAGGCGATATTGTCTCTCCCAATACGGTCGCGGTGTCGCTCAACCCCAAGAGCGCGCTCCAGGTTACTGCATACTTCTCCGAGATCGACGCCACAAAAATAAAAACCGGCCAGAAGGCCAGCGTGACGCTCGATGCCTATGGGAGCGGCCGCGTCTTCCCCGCGCAAGTGGTCTCGGTCGACACCTCTCCCACCGCAGCTGAAGGCTATCAAGCGACGCTCCAGTTCGCGCAGGCCGACCCGGCAATATCATCCGGCATGACCGCAAACGTTTCTATTCCGCTCAACCAATAAATTGTATGCCTACTCCTAAAAAAGAAAGAAACCCGTGGGTGCTCGCAGTGGCTGCGTGTATTGTCTTCATCATCGGCGGCGGCATCGCAGCACTCAGCTATCTCGCCGCTTCGAGCAAAACGGTATATATCGACAATGCACAGATAGAGGCGCCGCTCGTCGATCTCTCCCCTACTGCACCCGGCGTGCTTAAGGAGGTGTACGTTACCGAGGGCCAAACCGTCCCGCCCAACACGGTTGTTGCCGAGGTCGGCACCGAGCTCATCAAGTCGACCGCGGGCGGCCTCGTCGTTACCGTCAATAATAATATCGGCAAGCAAGTGTCGCCCACCGACATCATCGTCGAGACAATCGACCCCGCACAGCTGCGCGTCGTCGGACAGGTGCAGGAGGACAAAGGGCTGGTGGACATCAATGTCGGAGACAAAGCAAGCTTCACCGTTGACGCATTCGGCAGCACAAAGTTCGAGGGCGTCGTGTCCGAAGTCGCGCCGACCGCAAAGAGCTCGGATGTGGTCTTTAACGTATCCAACCAGCGGCAGGAGCAGAACTTCGACGTGAAGGTGCAGTATGACACAGCGCAGTATCCGCAACTCAAGAACGGCATGTCGGCAAAAATCTGGGTCTACAAACAATGAAATGAGCGATGAGAAAATCACTGAAAAAAGCAGCGTTCGCTGGATAGTCCTCGCAACGGTCATCTTCGGCACTTTTCTCGGGAGGCTCGACCAAACGGTGGTGAACCTCGCCCTTCCTAAAATAATCGGCGATTTCAATATCGGGGTGACGGACGCCGCGTGGATTTCGACGGCGTATATTTTAGCCAACGCCGTGTTTGTCCCCGTGTGGGGCAAGCTCGGCGACACCGCGGGCAGGAAGCGCATCTATCTTATCGGCTTCATCGGGTTCACCGTCGCTTCGGGCCTGTGTGCGCTGGCGTGGAATCTCCCCTCGATGATCGTGTTTCGCATCGTTCAGGGATTCGCCGTTTCGGCAGACTACCCCACCGCGATGGCCATCATCGCCATCACGTTCACCAATGCGAAGGAGCGCGCACAAGCACTCGGCATCTGGTCGGGCGCTTTTGCCGTCGCCGCCGTCTTCGGACCGCTCATCGGAGGACCGCTCATCGACAACTTCAGCTGGCGGTCGGTCTTTTTTATCAATATCCCGCTCGGCATCATCGGCCTTTTGCTGGCGTTTATGTTCATTAACGAGTCGGTCGGCGAGAAGAGAAGCGTCAAATTCGACTGGTGGGGGTCATTATCGCTCGGCGCCGCGCTCGCGACGCTCGTGCTCGTGCTCGACCAGGGGCAGACGTGGGGATGGGCCTCGGCGCCGAGCGTGCTCAGCTACGCGGGCACGCTGGTCTTTGGCATCGCATTCTACTTTATCGAGCGCCGAGAGCCGGAGCCCATCGTCAACCTTAATTTCTTTAAAATACCCACGTTCGTGTACACGATGCTCAACAATTTCATTGTCTTTATGGCGCTCATGGGCGCGATATTTCTCATCCCGATATTCGCGGAGACGTTCCTCGGCTACAGCGCAACGCAGACGGGATATCTTTTTATCCCGCTCGCAGTCATGATGATGTTTGCGGCACCCTTGGGCGGCCGCCTTATCGGCAAAGTAAAACCTGGGCTTGTAATATTCGCCAGCACCTTTCTCTCCGGCGTGGGAATATTCCTGCTCTCTTATATCGACCCGCGCTCAACGGCGCTCGATATCATCATCCCCATGTGCGTCATGGCGTTCTCGCTTGGCTTCGGGATGGCCCAGCGAACCAACCTGATCGCCGTTTCCGTCCCGCAAAAAGACATTGGCGAGGCGTCGGCGGTCTTGGCGCTCGTGCGCAACATCGCCGGCGCATTCGGTCTCGCGGTATTCAGCACGCTTCTCACCAACTCCGAAAATGCGAACGTCATCGCGATAGCTCAGCGCAGCGTGCTTAACGTGGTCACGCCGCAAAATCTCCAGACGTTCATCGCGCTCATTGCGCTTAAAGCGCAGGTCGCCGCCTACGCCACAGTGTTCGAAGCCGCCGCATTTGTCGTCATGCTCGGTTCCTTCACCGCGCTTCTTATCACCGTACCGAGAAATGTGCTGGGCCACGAGCACCAAGTGGTCGCGGAGGGATGATTACCCCGCGCATGTATATTTACTTTTTGTATTCACTATCCCGCGAAGTGGATGGCTAGATAGAGGACCGCAGCGCCGATGAGCGTCATGAGAGTCGTTAAAAATTTTGGATGCTGATGGTGGGACTCGGGGATTAAGTCGGACGCGCCTATGTAAAGAAAGAAGCCGGCGAACATTGCGAGCAGAAGGCCGAGGGAATCCTCGCTGAGGGTAAAAAATAACGTAACGATGACGCCCAAGACGGGCGCTAATGCATCCACCAAGAGCCAGCGCAAGGCTTTTGAACGTTCGCCGCCATGGCGTACCACAACATTGACCGTGTTGATGCCGTCGCTAAAATCGTGCGCCAGCACCGCGGCCGCGACCACCGCGCCGACCGCGGCCGAGACCTGAAACGCCAAACCGATGCCAACACCGTCGAGGAAGCTGTGTATTGAGAGCGACCCAGCGCGGATGTGTCCGCGCGACTCCACCGGATGCTCATCACCGTTTTCGTGCGCATGATTGTGGAGCAAAATAATCCGGTCGAGCGTGAGGTAGAGCAAAAACCCGAGCGCAGCAAACGAGACAACCGTTGAGAGTTGATGCACCTTCCCTCCCAGCTCGAGCGCCTCGGGCAAAAGGTCAAAAAAAGCCACCGCCACGACCGCGCCGGCGCTGAATCCCAAAATAATGTGGAGCTTGTCGCGCAGCTTGAGCGCCAAAGAACCGCCTAGCATGGTGGCGCAAGCGGCTGCAATGGCAACTAATACAGCGGTCATGGCTGTGAGCACTATACCAGCTTTTTAATCGTGCTCGAAGAGATGCGTGAGGCGCACGCGGCCGGGCCGGTGAGCGCGACGCCGAAGGAGGTCGCCATGAGCATTATTTCAAGCTCGTGGCCGCCGAAGGCTTGGCTGGTCGGCAAGGTGATGAATATCGCGACGAGCATCTCTATCCCGAGCACCACGCCCGCGACACGTGCCCATACGCCAAGGATAAGCATCAAGCCGCCGATGAGCTCAACGAGCGCAATGAAGGTAGCGGTGCCGGGCGGCAGGCCGAGTTTGTTGGTAAAGAAACTGTTCATCATGGGCAGGCTTTGCAGCTTCATCCAGCCGAGCATGATAAAGATAAGCCCCGTTGCCGCGCGAATAAAGAACATCCCGAGCGTTTTGTTGAACCAATACCTGCTGATGCGATTAAGCATACCAAAATAAGTTACTTACTATATAAAAAGTGTAGCGCGAAAAATCCCGCCCCAAGGATATAAAGAGGCGGGATTTTCGCAAGTGCTGATTGCCTGCTTTACGGAGTTGTGCTGGTCTGCGTTGTCGAAGATGCGTTCACATTGGCATTGAACTTGGCCAAGCCGGACACGACGGTCGTGATGTCCTTGCGTGCGGCCTGCAAATCTTTGGTTGCTGTTTGAATATCGGTACGCGCCTGCTTGAGCGCTGCAGTGTTGGAAGCCATGACGGTCGCGTTGCCATTGTCGGGCTGCAAAGATGCGGTTGCCGTTACCGCAGCCTGCGCCTGCGTCTGGGCATCCTGGAGCTTGCTGCTCATGTCGGTCAATGCGGCGGTGAGCGCGGTCGTGTCATTCCCCGCCGAAGAAGCGGTTTGGACGCGCGCCTGTAGCTTGCTGCCGAGCGTCGACATCATGCTGACGATGGTCACGACGCGGTCGGCCGCCGCCGCGATGCGCCCCTGCGGGAGGATGAGCACGTAGACGCGATAGGATTTTGTTATCGACTGGATATCGGTTTTGAGCGTTGCCAAATCGGTATCGGCGTCTATCTTAGCTTTGAGGGTGGTCAGGGTGGTTATCTCGGTCTGAATGCTGGCGGCAAGATTCTGCTTGAAGGAGTCGGTCACCGCCTGCATCCCCTGCACGCGCGTGTTGAGGTCGTTAAGTGCCTGGATGCGACGGGTTATCTCCTGGTCGCCGCGGCTAATCGCTTTTGTCTCGGCCGCGGTGAGCGTCGCCGAGCCGGATACGTTTGCCGAAGCGCCGGCAGCGCCCACATTCGCCGAAGTGTTCGCGGTTACCGACGCGCCGTAGCTTTGTGCAAATGCAAGCGCGGGGGCGAGCGTCACCAGGCCGAGCAGCACCGCGAGCATGAGAGTGAGTTGTTTGAAGTTCGTCATGAGTATGGAGTTATTGATAATTTAGTATGACTGGGTCACAGCCTGGTCGTTCATGCTCGAATTGACGTTTGCCGAGTCCGAATTGAGCCCCTGCATCTGCGCGTCTATCGCCGCGGTGTCTTGGGTAACCGCCGCATCGGACGCGTTGTTAGATGCACTCATGCCGTTAATGGGAGCCTGCGTGGTCGCTTGCTCTGAGCCTGTCGAAGTGGTCGTTGCCGTCTGAGAAGGAGCCTGCGAGGGGGTTATGCGTCCCAACCAGCCGCTCCACCACAGCGCCGCCGCGGCGATGATAATAACGACGATGCCGATAATCCATTTTGCCATATATGCGTAAATGTAAACTGCTAAAAGTGACCAGTCCCAAGTATACTCCGCTCTCTAGCCGAACGTAAAGGTGCAGGGTGCCAAGACCGTGAGCAACCCCGCCATGAACGCAACAAGAAGCAGAGCCATTTAACAATTATAGTTTTTTACTCTTTTTTTGGCTTCAGATCGAGGCAGACCGAATTGATGCAATATCGTTTGCCGGTGGTTTCGGCGGGGCCGTCGTTAAACAGGTGGCCCAAGTGCGAGCCGCATCTGGCGCACACCACCTCGGTTCGTTTTATTCCCATCGAATCATCTTCAATTAAATTTGTTGCGCCCGGGATGGCATGGTCGAAGCTCGGCCAACCGGTACCCGAGTCAAATTTTGCGTCTGAAGCAAAGAGAACGTTGCCGCACGCGGCGCAGGTGTACAGCCCCATGCGCTTTTCTTTAAGAAGTGCGCCGGTAAAAGGCACCTCGGTCCCCTTCTCGCGCAAAATATGGTATTGCTCGGGCGTCAGCTTTTGCTTCCATTCGTCCTCGTCCTTCGGCATGTCGTTATCCATTACTTTATTATAACAAAAAGCCCCGAGGTTTCCTCGGGGCCGTGAAATAAGACGCTTACTTCAATTTTATTGAACCGACCGTCCATAGGTATCCAACCGACACCCACACGTTTGGGTCGGTCTGCGACTGTCGCTTGATGAAGCCGTAGTCCGTGTGCGACCAAAGCAAAATTTCATCAGTAAGGTTGTCGAGGATGTATTCGCCGCGGTCGGTCTTTACGGTGAGCACTGCGTGGCCTTTTTCTTTTTGGTCGCGGACGAAGGTAATGAGCAATGCTTGGCGCGGCCACCCTAGTTTGAGTAGGAACCTGCGCTTTTGCAAGACATAGTCCTCGCAGTCGCCATAGCCATCGTCGGGGTAATCCCAATGTTCGGGCGTCCTCCAGTGCTCCAAGTCGCTCATCGGTTTGACCGTATCATTGACGTACTTATTGATTCGCTTGAGTTCCTCCCAAACCCATGGCCCCAGCGCGACGTCGAGCACCTGGAGCGGTTGCGTATCGCACTCCGGCGCATACCTGGCACAGAAGTCTGTCCACCCGATAGGCGGATTGGTGACCGCGCCGATGGATATGTAGAGCTCGCTCGCAATTGCCAAAGTCGCAGAAGCTGAACACAGCATTGCGGCAACTGCGGCCGCGACAACAAAGAGCCTCATCCCATCCTCCTTGGGTGATATTGATTTCTGTCCTTAGAGTGCAACTTTTAGTATAGTTTGTCAATTAACGCGTAGTGCGGTGGACGTCCCTATCCAAGTTGCCGAGCCGTCGCCTCCTATCGGATACTTCTCTCCCAAATATTTTGGCACGCGTAAGGCGGCCAAGTCATAGACCGCTTTGATCGACGCGGGTATCTCGCGCACATCGTTGAACAAAAACAGCTCGCCCTGCCCCGCCGCCGCGCCATAGGCGTTGAGTCCGAGCTCGCGCGCAATAAACACCGCGCGCGGCAGATGGAAGGGTTGCGACACGATAATGACCGACGAGACGCCGAAGACGTCTCTGGCCCGGTACATGCTTGAGTAGGTGTCAAACCCCGCATGGTCAAGAAAGATGTCCCGCTCGGGTATGCCCTGCGCATTGAGATATCTGCCAACGGGGTCGACCTCGTTGTACGAAACGGCGGCGTCATCACCCGTCACCAAAATTTTTGAGACTTTTTGCGCGCGATACAGCGCCACCGCCTCGTCGGCGCGCTCTTTGAGAACCGGTGATAATGCTCCGGTCGAGGTGACCGAAGCGCCCAGCACCAGCGCCGTTTGCGTGGTCGGCACGTCAGTTATTGAATTAAAAATATATGGGCGCGTTTCGTAGTCGATATATCCGACAACAACAAAAAGTATTAAAACCACGACAACAATCGCCGCCTCCATCGCATATCGCAAAAGCGTTTGCCACCGCATAACCCCAAGTTTACCATTTGCCGTCTACTGCGGCGCGTAGGTGAATGGGATGATGACATAGTTGTTAACGGGCGGCATCGCAGTGACACCATCTTCTTGAAAGCCGGTCTTAATATAGGACATCATGTCTCCCGCAGACCATCCGTTGTACCCGCTACCCACGTTGTAGTTGAGCTCCCACATCGCGACAAAATATTGCCCCGGCGGGTAGCCGCCGAGACTGATGCCCGAGCCGGTATAGCTGGGGCTGTTCGAAGAAAAATATGAGCTGTTGATCAGCGTCGAACTGCCGACCGTGCCTTCGAATATCCCGCCCTGCGCGCTTTTAGTACTGCCAATAAATCCGGCGAGGTACGTGCAGTGAGAACTTTGCGGCGCGTACACCGGAGGCGTCCCCGTAGTTGGCACGAGTATCGACGCGTCGCCGTCGCAGAAGAACCCCGCGAGCGGCCAATTGTTTGAGTTTTGATAGCCGGGAGAGCCTATGATGCGCTGCCCATTACCGTCATCCGCGTTGGTGATATAGCCGTCGTTGCTCGCCCAATTAGAAGCCAGCGTTCCTGAAACGTCCGAGCTGATGCGCTCCATCGATATTGGCTCGGGGTTGCCCCACGCGTAGGCATAGCCGCCGACCTCTGCTTGCCGGCCGGCGCACCAACCTCCGCACGTTGCGACCGCGGGCGTTTCATCGAGCGTGGTGGTCGACTCTCCATCCGACCACGCGAGCGCGAGTTGTTCGCCTGCGGCGTCGAGCGGGTCAAATTCGCCCGCGAACTGCGGCGTCGAACCACTGACTCCGGTAAATACTGTTTGCGTTCGCTCAAGCAAATAAAGATACGGGAACCCTTGATTCACATTGAGACCATAGATAGTTCCGGTGAGCGGCACATACTGCGCGCCTCCCTGCTCGGCGAGCAAAATCAGTTTTGAAGCATCAAGCAGATAGGGCGTGCGATTTTTTAATTCGACCCACTGGTCGGTCGGCGAGGTATTGGTCCCGCTCCATGCCACCTCGTTGATGACGACCGGCTTGGTGAACGCATAGACCGTCTGTGTGTTTGAAGCGAGCGGCGTGCTTGAGGCGTCATAGGCGACAACTTTCACCGTGCTCGACGCATCATCGGCAAGGGTGACAGTCGTGCTCGTGCCGGTAATGGTATTAATTTGCGTGCCATTGATATTGATGCCGTATTGCAAAGCATTTTCTACCGAGTCCCAGGTAAGCGTCACGTCGGTGGCGGGCAAAAAACAAAATTCGGGCGACAGCGACGCGGCACACGCGGGCACCGAGACGATCGGCGCAGTTGTCGATGCATCAAACGGCTCAGGCGGTATCATTGGAGCGCTCGTGCTTGCGTCGTCTGCGGTAGCGTCAGAAGTATCAGAAACAGCCGGAGTCGGAGCGTTTTGTGCTGGAGGATTTTGTGCGGGCGCCGAGCCGCCGCCGACCCATACTTGCCCATTGGCTGTTTGAGGAAAGATGCTCGGCATTGAGGTCGGAGCAGAAGAAGTTGCAATAACAGCCGCAATAACAACTGAAGTCGAAGTCCCTTCGACAAATCCGCCGTCGACGGGCACGGGCTGCTCGCTGCCTTGTGCGGCGAGCGCCACTGCCGAACCTTGATTATTGCCGAGCAAGTCTTGAAGCTCCGGGTCAGACAAGTCGCCGCCGTATAATTTGTCGACTATTTTGAGCGTTTTGTGGTCGGCTTGCGCTTGGCTCGGCGGCGAAGTGGTCACTTTCACCGTGTCTGCCAAAAACTGCGTAGCGCCTGCGACGAGCGTATACGCGGCAGTAACAGCAACCTCGGATGCCTTCGCGGTAGTAATGACGCCGGTCCTTAAGGCGACCGCGGCCGGGTCAGCGATTGCAAAACCGAGAGTTTGCGCTTTGTATCCGAGGCTTGGTGCCGGGGGAGTAAAACATCCGCCATTGCCGGCGCCGCTCGGCACCAAAGCCGAAAGCTCGCCTGAGATATCGGAGACGATGCGGTCGGACGCGCCCGCGAGGTAATCATCAATAAATGAATGCCCGCCGGTCGGCAAAGTTTCCTCGGCCGCAGATACAGGGATGATTATGTTGGGCGGCAAAGGCTGCACAACAGGAACTCCGTACTGAGCGGCGGCGCCGGCGGCCGCGGCAACAGCGCTGATGACATTGTCGGTTGCTGAGGTGAGATACTTCCCATTGCTGGCGACATAATTTGCTGGAGTCGCCTCCGCATAGACGCCGACAGCCTCTTTTGACTCGCCATGCCCAGTCAAATAATCATACATTTCATTTGCATAATCTGCGCCTTGCGAGTGTCCAACAATAAGCAGCTTGCGCGTCGTGACCTCCGGAGCAATCTCCATCAAAATAGTGTCGAGGTCATAATTGCTAACGGACGAATTAAACTGCTGGAAGGTAGACTGAATAGCATCCCCCGCTCCGGCGATGTGGGTAGGGTTGTAGCCGAGTTGAAAGATTACAGGTTCACTAATATTTTTTTGATGACGTTTAAAAGAAAATTCTAGTTGTTCTCTATCTACTTTCGCCTGATCTAAAGTATCAAAAACACCGTTCACATACACAACTGTATACCCACTTGCCGAGCATGTGGGCGCAGGCGAATTAGCCTGCGCCGAGACAATGGCAGGTAAAAACAATAATAAAAAGCCTATATTTAAGGCTGTAAAAGCTCTTTTTTTAATCAAAGCCCAGTAGTTCTAATTGGGAAGTAAATTTATGTCAATATCGCAGTCACTTGCGTTCAAGTCCCCGTAACTAGTTGTAAAATTATATGCTGTGTGCCATGCGTTTTGGCGAGCAGGAGTATTTAATACTAAATCTCTAACTTCTTTTGCTCGTGCATTCACAGTTTTCAAATCCTTACTTGAATCAGAAGTGATCGGAACTGAATCACCAATACATGCAAATCCTCGAGAATCTTCTTGGGCTGCCGCAATCCATGTCTGATTATTAAGGACTTCAGTTATCATAATCTGTTGATCGAGCGCATACTGCAACTCGGCCGCTCTTATTTTTGCCGAGTCGGGGTGGAGTTTAAAGATGGCTAACTCAACGTCGTCGCGGATGCCGTTATTGTTTTGGTCGATGCCGGCGACGGTTGCGTCGTTGTTGGGCTCATAGGGCACAAACGGCAGGTTGTCGCCCATCACGTCGGCAAGCGTGATGTGCTGCGATTGTATCTGCGCCACCGCTTGAGTAGTTTTTTGCTGGTCACCCACCGCGGGGATACGGTATATAACCAATGCTATATAAAGGAGCGCGACAATGAGCAGAGGCCAGCGCACCAGGCGCCACATGCGGTCAAACGAAAAAGAGCGGCGCGCCACAGGGGGCAAGGGGGCCGCCTTTTTGGGGGTTGAGCGGGTCGGGGTTTTTCGTTTGGGCGCGGGGCTCATGCGAGCGGCATCCTAACACAAGGGCTGCCAATGTCTATTATATGCCTAATTATTTTATCAAGCGTAGTTCTTTGCGCAGCTTTTTATAATCCGGCAACTCACTCGCGACCAGCGCCCAAAATTCTTTGGAGTGATTGAACTCTTTAAGGTGGCATACTTCGTGAACCACCAAATAACTCGCGAGGTGTGGCGGGAGAAAGAGAATTTTGTAATGAAAGTTGAGGTTGCCGTTTTTTGAAGCACTGCCCCAGCGGGTTTTGAGGTTCTTGATGAATATTTTTTTTGACCTCGACGCCATAGGTGCGCGCATAGCGGCGCACCCCCTCATGCGCCAGCGCCCGCGCGTTTTCCCTGTGTCGTAGGTAGTGCGCTCGCCGCCCCTTCATTATTTGAGCGTAATGCTCGTGATAACGACCGGCGTGAGGGGGCGGTCTTGTGCGTCAACGGCCACGTTGTTTATCTCGGTCACCACACTCATGCCCGCGGTGACTTTGCCAAACACCGTGTAACCGCTGTTGAGGCTCGGGTTGTCGACCGCGTTGATGAAGAATTGGCTGCCCGCGCTGTTTGGCTGGCCGGTGTTGGCCATCGCGATAGTGCCGGCAGTGTTGCTGTTGGCCGAAGTTATCTCATCGGGGATGGTGTAGCCCGGTCCGCCGGTCCCCCAGCTCGCCATCTTCGAATCATCCTTGGTTAAAGGGTCACCGCCCTGGTCCATAAAACCTTTGATGACTCGGTGAAACTTGGTGCCGTCATAAAATCCGCCTTGCGCGAGCTTGATAAAGTTGGCGACGGTCTGCGGCGCCTGCTGAGACAAGAACTCGATGGTGATGTCGCCAAGGCTGGTGTGCAGCGTCGCCTGGGTGATGTTTGCTGTGTCCGGCATAGTGTGTTGACTAGTTTGTTGATTAGTTTGTGGCATCTGCCCGACCAGGGAGCTGGTCGAACTGGCAGAAGTGGAGGTTGAACTCGGAGGACTCGTCGTGGATATAGTATTTGCGGAGTTGTTTGGCGAAGCTTGCGTGCTGGTTTGCACGACCCACCAAGCGCCTCCGGCGACGAGCGCGATCAATACTACTATCCCCGCGATAATTTTAAACATGGCCGCAAAAAATTAGTGATTATGATGCTCGTGCGTTGAGAAAAGATCCTTCCAGGCGAGCTTGGCGACAAAGAAGAGATAGATTATCTCGAGTATCCCGAGCGTGTTGACGACGAGCATGATAACAAACCACCAATACTGCCCGCGCCGCGCCGAGTGCCACAAGGCGAGCCCCTTCCAGAATATTGACCACAGCACGACGAGCAAAATAAACGGCGCCAAAAACGCCATCGCCCCGAGCATCCATGCCCCCGGCTCCCACCCGTATCCGCCCCCATAATAACCGCCGCCCCAGTTGTGCATATGCCTGTAGTATACCCCTATTTTTAGTCAAGGCTAAAGCGAAAGAGCTGCGTGCTTAGCGGATGCCGGTGTCGCACGAGACCGCCACGGCGGCGTAGCCCGAAGCGCCCACCTCTGCCGGCGTGTTGGCACAGCGCGGGAGTATGGCGCCGGGGTCGCCCGCGCCCACGACATAACTGCCGGGCGGGAGCGACACTTCAAAACTCCCGTTGGCATTGCTGTGGGTGGTGGCAAATGCGCGCTCGGTGTCACTTGCGCGATAAATAGAAACGAGCGTCTGCAAAGGCTTGTCGGCGCATGCGGGGTCGGGCGGCACGCGCTCAACCGGGCAGGTCGGCCCGGCCATGACGGTACCGCGGATGCCGGAGTTGTAGGGCAAGATACTTCCTCCACCGCCGTTGGTCGTTGTCGCGGTTGAAGTTGCCGCCGACGCAGGGCACACAAACTCGCAGTTGGGGCCCGAGCGACCCACCCACGAACCGTCGGGGCACTGCATGGCATCGGCACTGCAGGCGACCGGGCTGCCCGCGGGCGAGCGCGTTAGGTACCACACCCCGGCGCCGACAAGCACCACAACGAGTAGTATGGCGGCGAAAACAAACTTCCCCAACGTCGTGAGGCTAAGCATGGCACTAGTATAGCAAATGAGATATGATAGCTTTTTTTGAACACGATTTCGAATGAGCAAGTACATACCCGGCACATATGATTTGAGGGTCAAGCGCGGCAGCAGCGGCCGCGGGCTTTTTGCCTACTCGCCCATTAAAAAAGGCACGTGCGTGGTTGAATACTTCGGCCGCACCCTCACCGAGCCCGAAGAGTATACGAGCCGGAGCCTCTATTTGTTTGAAGTGACCAAGAAAAAAACAATAGACGGTAACGTCAAAGGAAACATTGCCAAATATATAAACCATTCCTGCAAGCCCAACTGCGAAGCCGAAACCTACAAAGGCAGAGTCTGGATAATGGCCAAAAGGAATATAAAGGTGGGCGAAGAGCTAGCCTACGACTACGGCAAAGACTTCTTCGACGAGCATATAAAAAAGAAAGGGTGTCGGTGTTTGAAGTGCCAATAGATATTCCGAGATTTAGCGATGAATATTTATCTCTTTGAATTCATCTTGGCCAATTTCTTCTAATCTATTACCCATTCTTTTCATTTATCTAGGATAAGCATTTTTTATTCTTCCCTTATAGGCACCACCTCGTTAGTTATCGTTGACTCGGCCGGGATGACGCACAACACTTTACCGGTGATTTTGAAGTCTTCTCTTAAGATTATCGGCTTGTACTTTGGGTCTTTGTTTTCGGGATAGAGGATGGTGACACCGTCGCGGCGCTCGAGGCGCTTGACCGTGACCATGTCGCCCACTATCGCCGCGACACGGTCGCCGTTCTGGACATTGTCGGTAAACTGCACCAAGATGTAGTCGCCGCTCTTGATGCCGGCGTCGAGCATCGAATCGCCCACCGCGCGCACGGCGACTATTTCTCCGCTCTCTTCGACTATCTTTTTGTCGACTTCAATAAACTCATCGTGCTGTTCCTGCGCAAAGACCGAGAGGTCGTCGCAGCCGACGTTGGCCACCACGGGGATGGAGACAGTGCCCCACGCACCGTCAGCGTTGCGCAATTCTATATTGCGCCACGCGTTCTTGCGCCTCAGGATATAACCCTTGTTTTCGAGGATCTCGAGATATTGGACCACGGTGCGGACAGAACGCAGGCCGAGATTGCGGCTCAACTCCTCGAGTGTAGGCGGCTCACCCTTGGCCTCCATATATAAACGAATGTTGTCGAGCACACGCTTTTGCTTGTAGGTGAGCAGTTGTTGCATAGAGTTTATAAATTATTGATATATGTATATTCTAGCACACAGTTTTATGCTACAATACACACAATACACCAGTTTGTGGATAACCCCTCACTGCCTTGTGGTTAAGCCACTTCTTCGATAAGCCCAAGCTTGATGAGCCGTGCCCTGATTGACCCGCTTTGTCGGCCCAGGGTTTTTGAGATTTCTTTTTGTGGTATGCCGTTTTGAAACAGTGTCGTGAGCTGTTTGTCCTGCGCCTCGTCCCACGGGCGATAGGCGTTGGGGTGTGCCTCTCTAATCTGTGCGAGTCGACCAGTAGTTTTTGGAGTGCGCTCAACTTTCTCGACCCGCCCACCGCACGCTTTAATAAAATTCTCCTGCATCTTACGCAACTCGTCCGCGCCAATTTTCTCAAACGCCTCGGCGGCCTCCTCGGACGCCTCGCGAAATTGCTCATCCTTGGCTAACACCTCGGGATGCACCTCAAACGTGCGCTTGTTCCACCCCAGCAAGTGCAAACCCGAGAGGCGCCGGACGCGGGAGAGCGCAACGTATCCTTGGCCGAACTCGAACACATCGCTTAAATCCATCACCGCTTCATCGAGCGACATCCCCTGGCTCTTGTGGACCGTAATAGCCCACGCCAAGCGAAGCGGCAGCTGGGTTATGCGCGCGCGAATTTTGCCGCCCTCCTCGACTGTCCAATCCATCGGCTCGACCTCTATCATGCGCCCCGCGCGCGTCTCAACCGTCGGATAGCTGTTGAACGAATTAAACGACACAACGGTACCGAGCGTGCCGTTGACGTAGCCTTCTTTAGGATTATTTTTGGTGAACATCACCGACGCGCCTACTTTGAGGAAGAGCGCTTCGGGCGAGAGACAGCTTTTGATGAGCGCGGCGACTATAGACGGCGCACCCTGAGACTGCATGACAAAACTTTTTGGCGTGCCTGCTATATTGCCGAGAGTTTCATCGTTGAGGCGGTCAACGTCGGCGTTG
This sequence comes from Patescibacteria group bacterium, assembly GCA_028866155.1. Lineage (GTDB taxonomy): Bacteria > Patescibacteriota > Minisyncoccia > Phycocordibacterales > SBAW01 > GWA1-54-10. Next base: position 12,915 of record JAGWIT010000004.1, on the reverse strand, counting down.
TGCGAAAAAAGTTTTGTCGCTCCCGCCACTTGCTTGCCGCGCGACACTTTGCGCGCCTCTATATGCTCGAGATGCTCCTCGCCAAAAGAGTTGCGCCTAATGGCCGAGAGAATATCGAGAAAGATTTTATCGTCTTGGCGGTGCTGTTCGGTCAGGTAGCACACCACCGGGTTGGCGTGCGCCCACGCGTCGGAGTCGTAGGCAAACCTTGGGCGCGAGTCTTCAAGTGAATCAAAAGAGAGGCCGCTGTCTGACTGCTGTGCCTCTTGCCTTTTTACGATTGGTGGCAATTGAAAGAAATCGCCGACAAAAATAATTTGCAGGCCGCCGAATGCGCGAGAGGAGCCCAATACTTCGCGGCACACGGCGTCGACCATCGACAGCGTGTCGGGAGAAAGCATGGACACTTCGTCGATGATTAAAATTTTGGTGCGCCGCATCCGCTTGACCACGTGCTCACTCGAGGCTATACGATCGAGGTCATATTGATTGAGCGTGCGCTTGATGCCGATGCCGCACCACGAGTGGATGGTCATCCCGCCGATGTGTGTCGCCGCAATGCCGGTTGAGGCGGTGATGGCCGGCTCGATGCCATGTTGCCGGAGCCGCGCAACAAACTCGTTGACGGTGTGCGACTTGCCCGCGCCCGGCTCACCGGTCAAAAAAACATTCGCGCCGGTTTTAAGAATGGTGAGAGCCTCGGCCTGGGTCATCGGGACATAGTACCGTACACCAATTTTTTACACCAATTTTGGTATACTGGAGGCTGGAGCAACGCACAAAATAGGAGTTTGTTATGGCCAAAAAACAACGGCCCAAGCGAGTGCCGCCGCCCAAGTCGATGTTCGAGGCGGCACAGCTCGATCGCCGGCTCGGCACCCTGCTTTCGCGGTCGGAACAATGCCGACTCGATGCAGCGCTTGCTATAAAACAGTTCGAAACGGCAGCGGAGAAAAAGATAAAAGAGTACACCGCTGAAGTCCGTGAGATAGCCAAGGCTATCCGCGCTTTTGCCGAAGAGCATCGTGAGGAGATACTCGAACCGGGGCGCAAGAGCGCGACACTGCAAAGCGGCGGGATCGTGGCGTGGTCGACCTCGCCGCCTGCGGTCGAGCTTGCCGAAAAAGCCGAGACTATTGTGAAGCGGCTTAAAACGCTGAAGCTTGAGCGGTTTATCCGCGTCAAAGAAGAGGTGAACAAGGAGGCACTGCTCGCAGATCAAGATGTTGCCAAAAGCATCGAGGGAGTGAACATAACGCAAACCGAGAAGTTCACCATTAGGCCCTCGGGTCGCGATGAGCGGCTTAACTGCAATCTTTCGACCAACCGGTGGACGATAGTGGTGAAAGAGGCCGAAAGTCTATCCGAAGCCGCCGAGTGAACTAAAGATCCTGTCCCGCTACAATTGCGCGAGACGGGATTATTTTTTTACTTCCCTATCACGAGCGACTTTACCGATTTCGTAAATCCGTTTATAGTCCGGCCGATGGATATATATCATGTGTTCAACCGCGGCGTAGAAAAAAGGCGCCTATTCATGGACGGCCGCGATTATGCACGCTTTGTGCACGATCTGTATGAGTTCAATGACGTAAAACCTGCCGACAATGTCCGGCACCATCAACGAAATACGGATTTACGAAACCCGTATTTTGAGCGGGAGAAGATTGTTGATTTACATGGATGGTGCTTGATGAAAAATCACTACCATCTACTGGTCTCCGAAAGGGTCGAGGGAGGTCTAACGTTATTTTTGCGGAAACTGAATGTAGGGTATGCAAATTATTTTAACGAACGGTACAAAAGAAGCGGAACATTGTTTCAAGGCAGAACAAAGAAAAAATTGATAGATGAGGATGCCTACTTTCTTTATATCCTTCACTACATCCATTTGAATCCGCTAGACTACTTCAACGACTCCCGCAGCTGGCGCAATGGCCATATCAAGAGCCTCGCCGAGGCGATAGCACATCTAAAGAATTATAAATGGAGCAGCTATCTCGACTATTGCGGCGAACGTAATTTTCCTTCTGTTATCGCCACTGATCTCTTTGCTGACTCCTACGGAAACGTGGAAAAGAAAACGAAAGAATTCCTCAACGATATGAACTTGAAAAAACTCTCTCCATATTTTCTTGAATAAAAAAATACGGGTTTCGTAAATCCGTAATATGGGTCAATTTACTTCCCTATCACGAGCGACTGGCGGATGCCGTCGAATTGCTTCAACAGCGCGGCTTCGTCGAACTGCTGGACCATGCCGGGCGGATAATTTTGAATCACGCCATAGTGGATGAAGTAGCGCACTGCCAGACACGGGTTGGTGCCGGGTATTGCCCACGCCCACTCTTCGTAGCGGTTCCCGGCCCCCGCGCCGGTTGAGGAGGCGACCGAATAGTCGACGCCATTATCGGTTACCGTTTGTATATGGGAGCCGTTGCCCATGTCGAGGAATTTATCGGCGGTGCAATCCCCCGACACTCCAGTCGTGGCAGGCTGAACACTGGGCAACTGCTCGACTGAAATATAGGAGTCGCTCGCGAGATTAGTGCCGGTCGCTACTGACGCAGGGATGGTGAACTTCACTCCTTTAATATCTTTGCCCGGGCCTAGCTCTTGGTAGACATAGGAAGCGGGAGTGTAACCCTGCGGATATTTAACCGAGAAGCCAAACGTTGACGATGCGAACGCAGTCCACTGCTCCTGCCCCGCAATGTTGCTTAGCGCTATGCAGTTGGCGTAGGTTTGCTGGCTCGAAGCACCTTCTTCGACAAACGCGGTATTGCCCTTGCTCCAAAAAACAAACGCGTCGCCCGAGCTGGCGTAGCGAATGCCCGAGCCGGAGATGGTTTGCGGCAGGGTCATCGAACGGCCGTCGGAGAGCGTGAGCGCAACCGAGCCGTTGGGCGTTGGCGGCATTCCCGACGCGCTGGTCGAGGCAGGTTGGCCTTGTGTACCCTGATAGTATGACGCGCTGATAGTTTTGCCTTGATCACATAAATAGGATGCGGTGCCAACCAGCTGCTGTTGCTTGGCGCCCGAACCGAGGTAGGGCGCCAGCCACGGCGCGTCGCGATACTCCCACAAGAACACGCCCCCGACCACGATAATGAGTGCGAGCATGGTGGCGGCAAATCTATTCATCATTCTATCGTAGGCGAAACTTCATGAAGGCACAAGGAAGCCTACATGGAAGGATTAATTGAGATTTATACATAAGTGGAGTATGGTTAATTTTATGTTTATGGATTTTTTGAGGAAGATCGGGAGGCCTTTTGTATTGCTAGTGCAGCGTTTTGGAGCGATAAAGGTTGGTATTGGCGGCGCATTGGTTATCGCGGCGGTTTTGCTTGGCGTGCATTTTGCCACCCGCTCTTCGCCCGCCGCGCAGGCGCCCGCCGAGGTGTCGCATGTGCAAGTTGAAACGGTCGCCAACCTGTCGCAGCAGACGGGACCCTTGGTGGTGACGGGTAAAGTGACATCGCTCAACCAGGCGACGATACTCGCACAAACCGGCGGACAGATAACGACGCTCAGCAAAAAGGTGGGCGACTATGTGTCGGCCGGCCAGATAATCGCCGAGTTCGAGAACAGCAGCCAGCAGGCGGCGGTAGCGCAGGCGCAAGGCGCGCTTGACGCGGCCAATGCAAACCTCGCCAAAGTGTCGGGTCCGACCGGCACGTCGGCAAAAGCGGCCGCGGTCAACGCGCTCCTTGCCGCATACGGCTCGGTCGACAGCGCCATCCGCGGCACCGCGGACACGATGATCAGCAACCCCGACAGCACGAACCCGCAATTTTTGGTAACCACCTCCAACTCGCAGCTCCCCATCACTATCGTGAACGAGCGCGAGACGCTCGGCCAGGCGTGGGCGCGCGAGACCGCGCGCGCTAAAACGCTCTCGCAGAGCGACGACCTCAACGCAGAACTTACGACCACGCTCGGCGAGGTCCGCGACACACGCACCTTCTTCGACAATATTTTGCAGGCGCTCAATACCGCTATTCCAAACCAAAATGTCTCGCAGGCGCAGCTGACCGCCGACATCAGCGCGGCGACCGCAGCGCGCACTTCGTTGACCTCAGCACTTTCAGCACTTACTTCCGCGCAAGCGACGCTTGTGAGCGGCGGCTCGGGCAGCGCGTCGCCCGACGTCGCGTCGGCGCAGGCTCAAGTGGCGCAGGAGCAGGCCGCGCTCGCGAGTGCAGAAGCAAACCTGGAGAAGACCATTGCGCGCTCCCCTATCTCGGGAGCCATTGTGAGCCTGCCGGTACATCAGGGCGACTATGTCTCCGCCTTCGGGCAGGTGGCGCAGGTTTCGAATCCCGGCGCTTTGGAGATTGATATCGGCGTCACGCCAAGTGATGCAAAAACGCTCACGGTGGGAAGCAAAGCGATCATCAACGGCAGCACGCAGGGCATCGTTGTCTCTATCGCTCCGGCGCTCGACCCGTCGACAGGCGCCATACCGGTTAAGGTCGGGCTCTCGGCGGGACAAGACGGCCTTACCGACGGCGACACGGTGAGTGTCTCGCTTTCGCGCGCCGCCGCGCCGCCAAAAACGGCGGGCGCAATGCTCATCCCCATTATTGCCGCGAAGATAACGCCGCAGGGCCCGGCGGTATTTACCGTTTCGGCAAGCTCGACGCTGGTTATCCACCCGATAACGCTCGGCACTATTTTGGGCGACCAGGTAACCGTGCTCGCGGGACTCACGCAGGACATGCAGATAGTGACCGATGCGCGCGGACTCTCGGACGGGCAAACCGTGGCGGTGAACCCGCAATAAAAAACTATGTTGTGGCTGTGGAACTTTTTTCTCGAACGACGGCAATTTAGCTACGCGCTCATCGTGGCGCTTGTTATAGCCGGCCTGTTTGTGCTGTTGCGCATCCCCAAAGAAAATTTCCCTCCCATCGAGATACCCTACGGCGTCGTTACCACCTCGCTCCCCGGCGCCTCGGCCGCCGATATCGAAACGCTCGTCACCGACAAGCTTGAGGACCAGATAGCGAACATCAGCAACATCGACACGATGACCTCGGACTCAAGCGACGGCGTGTCCTCTATCGTCGTGCAGTTTACCGCCAACGCGGACACCAACCAGTCCATTCAAGACCTGCGCGACGCGGTCGCCAAAGCGGTGCCCGACTTGCCGACCGACGCCGCCGCGCCGCAGGTGAGCAAGGTCAACTTTAACGACCAGCCAATTTTGGTGGCATCGATCGAGGGCGGCCTGCCGCCGACCGAATTTTCTAAATTGGGGAAAGAAGTGTCCGACGACCTAAAAAATATCCAGGGCGTCTCGCGCGTCGATGTCGCGGGCGTGCCCGATCGCGAGGTGGATGTCATTGTTAAGCAGGCATCGCTCGCGCAGTACGGGCTCACGCTCGCCAACATAATCAGCGCGATAGGGGCAAGCAACGCGGCGCTGCCGGCCGGATCAATTTCTATGCAGGGCGTCAACTATGACGTCAACTTTAAAGGCGGCATCGCGGACCCAAGCGAATTGCAGAATATCGCGGTGACCACCAAAGGCGGCTCGCCGGTCTACCTGCGCGATATCTCCACTATATCCGACGGGCTCGCACCCGCGACCACCTACTCGCGCGCGTCCATCGCCGGCAAGCCGAGTTCACAGGCGATAACGCTCCTTATATACAAGCAGCAAGGCGGCAGCATCCAAGGGATAGCAGACAGCGTTAAAAAAGAGTTTGCGGCGCTCGGACAGACGACGCTCAAAGGGCAGAGTGTGCTTATCTCTCCCGCGACCGACCAGGGCGCGCAAGTGGGCAAGCAATTGGGCGACCTCACCAGGACCGGCGCGGAGACCGTGGCGCTTGTCATTGCCGTACTGCTCATCACCATCGGGTGGCGCGAGTCGCTCGTGGCGGCGCTGTCTATCCCGCTGTCGTTCCTCATCTCGTTTATCGGGCTCTATCTCAGCGGCAACACGCTCAACTTTATCAGCCTCTTCGCGCTTATTTTGGCGGTTGGCATTTTGGTCGACTCCGGCATAGTCGTAACCGAGGCCATCCACACGCGCACAAAAAGCTACGGCAGTAAAACCGAGGCCGCGCGCGCCGCCTTGCGCGACTATGCGTGGCCGCTCATCGCCGGCACGATGGCAACCGTCGCAGTGTTCGCGCCGTTGTTTTTTATCTCGGGCATCGTCGGCAAATTTATCGCGGGCATCCCCTACACGCTCATCTTTGTGCTCATGGCGTCTATTTTTGTGGCGCTCGGCATCGTGCCGCTCATCGCGGTGCTGTTTACCAAAGAGCGACAAAACCGGCTCGAGCGGTGGCAGGAGGAGCACACCGAGCGCATCACGCTCTGGTACAAGCGCATGCTGCACCGCCTGCTTGAAAGCCGCCGCGGGCAAAAAATATTCCTTTGGACGCTCGGCATTTTGTTTTGCCTTTCGCTCGTGCTGCCAGCCACAGGCTTGGTGCAGACGGTGTTCTTCCCGCAAGGTGACCAGGACTTTTTGTATATAAATATCGAAAAACCCACCGGCACCACTCTTTCGCAGACCGATCTCGCGGCGCGGGAGGTCGAAGAAATTTTATACGCCGATCGGGACATCGCGTCCTTTCAAACCACGGTGGGACAAAGCTCGGCGTTAAGCGGCAGCGCCACGGCAGGCAGCAGTCAGGCGAACATCACAGTCAACCTCCCCTCCGGCCACGCCAAAACGAGCACGCAGGTGATGCAGGAGCTCCAGCAGAAGCTCGCGGCCGTGACCGACGCCAACGTGCAGGTGCTGCAGGCAAGCAGCGGCCCGGGCGGCGGCGCGCCTATCCAGATCCAGTTCGAGGGCGACGACCTCAATGCGCTCATCGCCGCCGCGGACAACGGCAGGCAGATGCTCGGCACCATACCGCACGTCATCAACATCACCTCCTCGACGCAAAATAACGGCACCGAATTCGACCTCGCGATAGACCGCGCCAAAGCGACCGCGCTCGGCCTCTCGACCGTGCAGGTCGCGCAGGAGCTGCGGGCCGCCATACAGGGCACCAAAGCCACGACTATCACGCAGCCCTCGCAGGACATCGATGTGGTGGTAAAGCTCGACCTCAACCCCAACTACACCGAACCCTCCGGCACGACACAAACCACGATAGACAGCATAAAAAATCTCTCGATACAGGGGCCAAGCGGCCCGGTATTGCTCGGTTCGGTCCTCACCGCGTCGCTCGGCACAAGCAATGCGACCATCTCCCACAAGGACAAAAAGCGCATCGAGACCGTCTCGGCCTATCCTGATGATAAAACAACCGCCACCAACGTGACCGGCGAATTTCAAAAGCGCATCGGCGAGCTCAATTTGCCCGCGGGCGTGAGCGTTTCATACGGCGGCGAAAGCCAAAGCATCAATCAGTCATTCTCCGACATGTTCGTGGCGCTTATCGCGGGGCTCGTGTTGATGTTCATGATACTCATTATCGCGTTCAACTCTATCCGCTACACGCTCTACCTTCTGCTTATCGTACCGCTCTCGCTCATTGGGGTGCTCGACGGCTTGGCTCTCACCGGCCAGCCCGTGTCGTTTACTTCGCTCCTCGGCGTTATCGCGCTCGGCGGGGTCATCATCAACCACGCCATCATCCTCATGGACTCGATGATCCACCATGTGCGCTCAAACCCCGGCAAACCCATCATCGACGTGGTAGTCGATTCGGCGGCGACCCGCCTGCGCCCCATCGTGCTCACGACCGTGACGACCGTCATCGGCATGTTACCGCTCGCCTTTAGCAACGCCAGCTGGGGACCGCTCGCCTACGCGGTGATGTTCGGCCTGGCGTTCGCTATCACACTCACGCTGGTGCTGGTGCCGGTGCTCTTTTTTAGAGCGCCGCACCAAGAGGCTAAAGAGCGGTAAGAACGCGTGTGCTCCCCCGTCATCACGGGTGCAAGGCGCGCACAAACTCCGGCCCAGTCTTAGACTGCCGCCGGAATTTGTGTTTTGTATGAATCGACCGCAAGCGCCAGCGCCGCCAACGCAATACTCATGTCGCGAAAGAGCACTTGAAACTCGGGCCAATTGAAGAACACGATAGTCGCGAGCATGAGCGCCGCAAGGACGGCCGGAATGAAGATCTTATAATTGCTGAGTATCCACAGCGCGATAATCACTTCAATAATCCCGAATCCATGGAGCAGTACCAGGTCCGGCACAATGCCGCGCAAAAACGGCGGAAAGTAACCTATCCACGAGTACGGGTCAAAGAGCGCGTCTATCGGTGGATACAAAAACGCGAACGCGACGCTCAGGCGCAGGATCAATTGTGCCGTCTTGTTCATTTTTTATTGGACGATGACGGTACCCATTATCGACGGGTCAGTGTGGTTGTGATAACCGAAGGTGCCGGTCTTGGTGAACGTAAAGCTGAACGTATTGCCGGTAGTGCATTGGTCAAACGGCGCCGGACCGGTATAACCGGCCGCGCAGTGCTCAGAGCGCGTGGTGCCGTCGTACCCCTCGTGCGTCGGATGAGGATTGGACGCGATGTACATCGCGCCGCCGCTCTGATTGACGAACCTCACGGTGCCGCCGCTTGCGATAGTGACCGTCGAAGGAGAAAAGCCCTGCGCGGTGTAGGTGACCGTGGCACTCATCGGTGCGCTATTGGCGGGAGCATTCGCCTGTGTATTGCCGGCAGCGGCGGCTTGTGTGTTGTCCTGCGCCTGGCCCGCGGCCGGAGCATTGTTTGAGGAAGAAGAATACCACCACACCCCCCCAACGATGATGATAAGGACGATGACTATCCAAACGATGGTCGATGTTTTCATAGCATAAAGCCTGCTAATAAATAGCAGTATACCATTTTTACATCGCGTCGTCTTCGAACACGTCTGCCTCCTCGATCTCATCCTCGGGGCCGCGCGGAACGAACGCATACTCATAGCTCACCTCGCCGTCGCCGGTTATATCCTCATATACGAAAGCAAGGTCGCTCTCGTCGAAAATGCTGAAGAACTCCGGCCACGACATCTGGACTAACCCGTCGCCCTTTTCGCCGAAATCGATTTTCAGCATGCCGCCCGAACGAGTGTCCGCAGCGGGCCGGCCACCGCGCTCCCTGGCCCACTGCTCTATCTCCTCGTGGTTAATAGTGCGCGTTTTTTGAGTGTTCTTTCTTGCCATACGATTATAGTTAGATGCTAATCGCACAGCACTGTTTGTACACCCGCGCGGGTGTACTTTGAATGAAAAAGGTGCGTTTTAAAACCCGAGTTTTTCGTTGACGAAGATTATGTGCACCTTGCGACCCATAAAGGTCGGCTCGCGCTCCAAAATGAGCACCTTGGCAAAAACACTGCCGGCCGCTCCGGCGCTCTTCATGCGCGCATCCTCAAGTGGGTAGACATAGTCGCGCACGCGGGCAAACGCGTCTTCAAAGGTCGGGGCGATTTTTTGGCCGCCTACTACCAAAATAATATTCGGCGAAGTATAGGCAAGATGCGGCAGCTGGCTCCCTGAGGCCGAGGCGATGAACAGCTCCCCCGTTTGGGCCACGGCATGCACGCTGCCGAGATAAAAGTCGGAGATGACACTTTGTTTGCGAAGCGCCGCCTGTTTAGCCGGATCCTTTTCGGCAAAGACGGCCGCGTGCAAGTTGTTCCACCCGTGCTGTCCGGATTTTAGATAATCAATAAAACCAATCTCTTCGAGCGTGCGCGATGAGCCGTTCATCACGGAGGCTCCCGCGGGTGTGAGCTCTTTAATTTTGGCGAGCGCTTCAGCTTTGGTGGCAACGATAATAGGCAGAAAATTTCTTTCTTTGAGCGCGGTGGCGGTTTTCTCTACCGTGTCCGCGACGGCAAGGGTGTCGTAAGTCATATGAGTGTGATTATTTTTAATGAGTACGGATACAGTCTATCGGCATTACTTTACTTTGTAAAGTGGATAACCTATGATACGATAGAAACACCATGTTGAGGACGGCTCAGCAAAAAAAGACCCTCTGCAGAGACTGTCCCGTCGCCCGAGCGGCCGACGTATTGGGCGACTCTTGCACCCTTTTGCTCGTGCGCGACCTGCTCAGCGGCTCCAAGCGCTTCGGCGATCTTCAGGCGTCGCTTCAAGGCATTTCCTCCCGCACACTCACCAACAAGCTTAAAAGTCTTGAAAAAAGCGGCATCATACTCCACCAAGACGCCGTCTATATATTGACTAAAAAAGGAAAAGGCCTTGCTCCTGTGGAGAAGGCCCTGCGCACCTACGGCAAAAAATATTTATAGCTATTTCCCCGCTAGAGAGAGGCAGCGCAGGCACTTGCTTTGGCGGGCGCGGGTTTTGAGGTAGCGATTGCCGCACTCGCACAGCAAAATAGGTGTTTTTTGAGTCTTTTCTACCCAATGGCCGTCCTTTTGAAAGGTCTTGGTCGGCCCTTTGGTTTGAACGTATTTTCGGGGGTTTTGGGCCTTTTGAGCCATAAAAAAAGCCCTACCTAGAAGGATGGGCTGGCCTACCCTAGTCTAAAAAGCCTTTATAGTCAACCTGCCCTGCCGGCCGGCAGGCGCGCTTCGACGAACGTGAGCGCTATGCCCTTTTTACCCGCGCGGCCGGTCCGGCCTATGCGGTGGATGTAATCCTCATGGCTCGAAGGCATGTCGTAGTTGATGACGTGCGAGACGTCGCTGATGTCGAGCCCGCGGGCGGCCACATCGGTCGCCACTAGCACCTGCACGTGGTCTTTTTTAAAGAGGTCAAGCGCTTTTTGGCGCTTATTCTGCGTTTTGTTGCCGTGAATCGATTCTGATTTAAATCCGCGCGCCTCCAAACTTTTAGACAGCTTCTCGACGCCGTGCTTGGTGCGGCCGAAGACGAGAACCTTGCTGAAGCCCGGCTTGATGAGCAAGTCGTGCAGGACGTCGAGCTTGTTTTGGCCTGCCGCGATGTGCACGATATCCTGCTCGACGTTTTTTGACGTGTCGCCTGTTTTGACCGAGATACGCACCGGCTCTTTGAGAAAATCTTTAATAAGCATCTCAACCTCGCGCGAGAGGGTGGCCGAGAAAAAGAGCGTATGCCTCACCGGGGCGACCTTTGAGAGGATGAGCTTCATATCGGCTATAAAACCCATGTCGAGCATGCGGTCGGCTTCGTCGAGAACGACGGTGGCAAACCCGCCGAGCACCAGCGCTCTTCGCTCGATGAGATCTTTGAGCCGCCCAGGCGTACCGATAACGAAGCCGGGGTTGCGGCGCAGGTCCTGGATTTGATTATGAATCGAGGCACCGCCGACGCATGTGGCAGAAAAAATCCGCATACCCGCCGCAAAACCGCGAAGCTCGTCGCCTATCTGCACCGCGAGCTCGCGCGTGGGCACCATAATGAGCACTTTTTGCGTGCGATCACGCAGGACTTTGTTAAGTAATGGGACAAGGAACGCGGCGGTCTTGCCGGTGCCGGTGTTGGCGATGCCCACCAAGTCATCGCCGCGCAGAATGTGGGCAATAGAGCGGTCCTGAATGGGCGTCGGAGTCGTGTATCCTTTGGCGACGATATTTTTCTTGAGTGATTCGTCTAGACAGAAATCGGTAAACTGGTGCTCGGGCACGAAGTGTTCGACCGCTTCGGTAATCACCGCCTTATTGATGAACTTTGAGATATCGATAGCGGGCGCGCTAAAACCCCGCCCCCCTTTGTTAAAAGGGCGTCTGTTGAATGGCCGGTTAAAGGGGCGGCGCTGCGAAAATTTGCTGTGTGAATTACCAGAAAACTTGCTCCCCGAACTTCTATACTGAGGCATTGACAGCACTATCTTACTATATACAGGCTTTTATGTCAATTAAGACAGAGCCTCCGCAGGTGATTTGAGAAAATTATCAAGGACAGTCCTTGATAATCCCGACGACCACATTACTTCAAAACACTCCAAATGTTTTGGTCTTCTCCCCCGCTGAGACTAAAGAGCGCGACCCCTCTGACGCCGAGCTTTTTGGCGAGCGCCACTTTGTCGGCCACGGCCTGCGCATCGCTCCACGTAACATAGTTGTAGGGTTGCGAAGTGTCCACCTGCGAGCCGAGGTTTTCTGCGACGGTGGTGGTGGCTGCCGCTTGCTGGGTTTGGGTCGAGTTGCCGTCGGTAGGTGCGGTCGCATGGTCAACATAGATGAATCCCATTTCGTCGGCGCTGGTGCGGTGGGGCGTGATGCCGAGCTGTGCGGCAATTTGCGTGGCGTAATTTGGATTGAACGGCCATAGCACGTCATATTGGTTGCCATCGCCGGGGATAGGCGTCACTTTATACTCATACCCGTAGGTCGGAATCCCGATAATGATTTTATTTTTTGAGATGCTTTGCGCCGCCAAGTTGACGATGTCCTCGACCCACCCCGGGTCGGCGACCGGCGCGTAGGGCGCCGAGCGCGCGGTGTCGAGCCGCACGTCTATGGTGCCCTGGTCGTAGGCCATGATCTCGACGCGGTCGCAGTATTTGTTCATCGCCACGTAGTCGTTGGCAAAGTCGGTGGCGTCGGGCGGGATGGTGGCGCCTGGGCTATAGCGGTCGTTAAGCGGCATGCGGGCCTCGACGGTGCAGTAGACCCACTTGTTGCCCATGCGCTGGTAGAGGCCTTTAAGAAAAGTTGAGAAATAATTTATCGTTTGCGCCTGCTTTGCCTCAAAGTCGATGTCGACGCCGTCGAAGCCGTTTTGTTTGACCATATTTGCTATCTGGTTCTCAAGTGCTATGCGCGAGGTCGAGGCGCTTAAAATTGCCTGCTCAGCCGTACCGTTGCCCCACATCACGGTGGGCACCACGCGCACTTTGGCTGCTTTGGCCGCCGCGATAAAGCTGGTCCACGGCTCTTGCGAGATGTTTGCTGTGTCGGCGAGCGTGCCGTCGGTGGTGACCGTGTAGCCAAACGGCATCGCCGAACTGAGCTGGCTGAGGTGCG